>CADDYX010000032.1 GCA_902810735.1 Verrucomicrobiota bacterium
GCGTATTGGTCATGACCCGAATGACGCGCGCCGGAGTCGCCGTCTCGAGGTCAGCCATGCGAATGCCCGCTGCGAAGGAAACCAGCAGCTTGCCGGCTGCGCCGCCGCCGAGGTCGCGCAGCAGCGGCAAAACGGCAGCTGGCTTCACGCCGATGAACACCGTGTCGGCTCTCTCGACTACTTCAGCGTTGTCGGCCGTAACGTGAACGTTGAACTCGCGCGCGCGTTTCTGTCGCAGCTCTTCGCTCAGGTCGCTCGCGATGATTTCGCTCGGTGCGCAGAAGTTCACCTTTAACAGACCCTGAATGACTGAGCCGGCGAGATGACCTGCGCCGATGAAGCCGAGGCGCATCTAATTGTCTTCCTCGCCAAATGTCGGCTTGTCGCTGCTCACCTTGCGGTAAGCGCCGTCGGCTGTGACGCGATTGCCGAAGCCGCAGTTGTAACCTTCCTGCTGCACGTCCAGCACGCCGGGTTTCGTGAACGTCAGGGTGATTGCGCACTCGTCGAATCCCTCGGGCTTCAACACGGCGGTGTCGCCATCGAGCGCGATGGTGCCGCTGGCGAAGCCCATGTTCGCGGTGTCTTCGCCCTGCGGCGTTTTGTAGGGATGAATGCCGTGGAATTCGACCTGCAATTTGCCGCCGAGCGCCCAGATGCGGAACTCGCTGCCGGTTTTCGAGCGGAACGTGCCGTTCACTTCCGCGGCGCTGACGCTGTCGCGTGCGAGTGCGCTCGGGAGAATGAGCGACAGCGTGAGGAGAACGGCGGCGATACTTTTCATGCGCGAAGTTGTGAGGAGGGCGGCGACCACCGATAGTAGTTCGTGGTAACCGCAGGTGTAAACTTCGCTCCGAGCCGGAGTGGCACTTTCGATTTGGCGGACGAAATCGCGGAGCTGAAACGCGAGCGAAAGGCCGTCATCCTCGCGCACAATTACCAGGTGCCGGAGATCCAGGACGTGGCGGATTTCGTCGGCGACTCGTTAGGCCTGAGCTATCACGCGCAGAAAACTGACGCGGACGTGATCCTCTTCTGCGGCGTCCATTTCATGGCGGAGACGGCGAAAATCATTAACCCAACGAAGACGGTGATCCTGCCGGATCTCGAAGCCGGGTGTTCACTCTCGGAGTCGTGTCCGCCGGAAAAGCTCGCCGCGTTCCTGAAGCAGCACGCGGATAAGAACTACTACGTCATTGCCTACATCAATTGCAGCGCGGGCGTGAAAGCGCTGAGCGATGTGATCTGCACGAGCGGGAACGCAGACCGAATCGTGAACGCCGCGCCGCCGGATCGGAACATTCTCTTCGTGCCCGATCAAAACCTCGGCGCTTGGGTGATGGAGCGGACCGGGCGCAAGATGGATTTGTGGCAGGGGAACTGTTATGTGCACGTCGAGTTCACGGCGCGCAGCATTCGGAAAATCCGCGAAGAACATCCCGGCGCGCCGGTGGTCGCGCATCCGGAGTGCACGTACGCGGTGCGGATGCTGGCGGATGAAGTTTGCTCAACGGAAAAGATGGTGACGTTCTGCAAGAACTCGCCGGCAGACGCGATCATCGTCGTGACGGAAGGCGGCATGTTGCACCGGCTGAAGAAGGAGATCCCGAACAAGACGTTCATCCCTGGGCCGACGGACAATTGCTTCTGCGGCGAGTGTCGGTTCATGAAAATGAACACGCTCGAGAAGGCGGTGAACGCGCTGCGTGATCTCGAGCCGGAGATCACGATTCCGGAGCCGATCCGCAAACGCGCCGAAGCGCCGATCCTGCGGATGCTCGAGCTGAGCAAATAGGGTGGAACGCGCTCTCCGAGCGCGCTCTGATCGCGCCCTCAGGTCGCGAACCATCTTCGCGTTCACTAATCCACGTGCAGACGCGCTTGGCACGACCGCGTCTACAATGTTGTATTCCGCCAATGCAGCGGCCTTCTCTCTGGTTGATGACGGTTGTGTTGCTGGCCGGCATTCTGTTTTTGCGTGAGCCGCGGCTGGAGAAAACAGAAGACGTCTTCCTTCGCTGGCTCTTGCAGAACTCGGAGCCGACCGGGCCGAATGCGCCTCTGACGGTGATTGAGATCGGCCAGGAGCAACTTGTGTCTCCTGATAATCCGAACGCCACGCCGGCAGCTCCGACGCACGTCGGGGCGAGCGCCGTTTCGCCGCTCGAGATGGCGCTGTTCCTTCAGGCGGCGCTCGATTTCCGGCCGGCGGTGATCGCCTTCGAAAACGTGCTGAAATGGCGTGAGCGCGACGAGGCCCAGGAGCAGGTTTTCCTTGATCAGGCGATGCGCGCTCCGCGGCTTTTGCTCGGAGCGGAGCTTGCGTCGGCTGCTGATCCTGATGCGCCAAGTCCCGAGATCGCGGGGTTCACGCACGTCACTGGCAAACGCAGCGAGCTGGCGGAATTCTCCGCGATTGGCCATCAGCCGGTCGAAGATGTCCGGCTGATCTCGACCGCCGGCTTTGTCAACCTGCCGAACGACATCGCCGACGACCTGCACGTCCCGCTGCTGTTTCGTTATCGCGGCGAAGTGATCCCGTCGTTTCCGCTCGAGGCGCTGCTCATGTGGATGCATGTCGCTGCCGACGACGTCAAGATTCGCCTCGGCTCCGAGATCGCGCTGCCCGAAGGCCGCAGGATTCCGATCGCTGCCGATGGCACGATGACCATTGCGCCGCACATGGCGCGGAAAGCGAATCGGATGTCGTTGAACGAGCTGCTGCTCGCGGCGCAGCAGCGCGACGCCGGCGAAAAGTCCGCCGCGCAGTTCGACACTTTGCGCGACCAGATCGTGCTCGTCCGCACGCCAGCGAACCCGCTGTCGCCGCCGGATGTTTTTGCAGCGACGATTGCGGCGCTGCAAACGAACCGGTTTGTGCACCGCGTCAGCAAAGTGTTCGACGTCGTTGTGTTAATCGCGGCGGCGGCGCTCGCGGTGATGTTGCGGAGATTCTCGCGCGTGAACGTCGCGCTGAGCGCAATTGCGTTCAGCGCCGGTTATTGCCTTCTCGCGCTCGGCCTGATTGCGCGGTGGCAGCTCTGGTTGCCGGGCGTGCTCCCGTTGGGCGTGATCTGGCTGCTCGTCTTCGCCTCGCCGTTGCTGCCGCACACGCGCGCATTTCGCACTCCACGCGCGACCACCGTGCCCCCGCCGATTGCATAGCGGAGGCGGCTTGAAATTCATCAACCTCACGCGCCACGTCGAGATCGGCGCGAACTCTTACTACCTCGAGGCGGGCGACCAGCGGCTCGTGCTCGACAGCGGCATGCATCCGAAGCTCGAGGGCGAGGACGCGCTGCCGAATCTGGCTGCGATCGCAGACCGGCAGATTGACGCGATCATTATTTCGCACGCGCACATGGATCACATCGGGACGCTGCCGGTGTTGATGCGCCGGCACCCGAACGCGCCGATTTTCATGACCGAAGCGACAGCGGAAATCGGCAGCGCATTGCTCCACAACTCAGTCAACGTCATGACGCGGCAGCGCGAGGAGCTCGGCGTGACCATGTATCCGCTGTTCACCCATCGCGAAACGAACCGGGCCTCCGGATTGTGGCGCTCGTGTCCGTGGCGGCAACAGATCACTCTTTCGGGCGAGCGGGCAAGCTCGCGCGGCGAACGCGAAATCACGTTTGAATTCGTCGAGGCCGGGCACGTGCTCGGCGCGGCCGGCGTGCTGCTTCGCTTCGGAGACAGAACGCTGCTCTACAGCGGCGACGTCAACTTCGGTGACCAGACGATCACGAAGTCGGCCGTATTTCCGGAAACGGGGATCGACGTGCTGATCATGGAATCCACCCGCGGCGACAGCGCGCAGCCGGAGGGATTCACGCGCGAAGCCGAGGAGCGGCGCCTCGCCGCCGCGATCGACCGTGCGTTTACCGCCGGCGGTTGTGTGCTGATTCCGGTGTTCGCGCTCGGCAAAACGCAGGAAGTGCTCGCGATGATCCACAAATTTCGGCGCGAGCGCGTGCTGGGAGAATTCCCGCTCTATATCGGCGGATTGAGCTCGAAAATGACGGAAATCTACGATCGACGCGCGACGACGACGCGGCGCAACTTCCCGCGCCTACAATTGCTCGAGGAGCTGGAGCCGTTTGTTTTGAACGGACAAAACATCGCCGATGCGCCGGCTCGCGCCGGTCGAGTCTATGCGCTGTCGAGCGGCATGATGACGCCGAAAACGCTCTCGAATATTTTCGCGCGCCGGCTGATCGACGATCCACGCCATTCGATCTTCTTCGTCGGCTACGCGGACCCGGCATCGCCCGGCGGAATCATTCGCAGAGCAGCTCCGGGGCAACAGGTCTCGCTCGATCCGGACGAGCCGGCGCAGGAATTCCGCTGCCGTGTCGACGAATTCCAGTTCAGCGCGCATTCGTCACGCGAATCGATCGCCGATTACGTGAGAAAGCTGGCGCCGAAAAAAATCGTGCTGGTCCACGGCGATGCACCAGCGGTCGAGTGGATGCGCGCGACGATCGCAGCTGCATTGCCCGGCAGCGAAGTGATTGTGCCGACACCCGGCGTGGAGCTCGAGCTGTAGCCGCCTTTCATGTCGAGCGGAGCCGAGACATCTTCGCGGAACGGGAGGATTCCTCGACTTCGGTAGGAATAACACATTGAGCGAGTGAAGATCGTTTCCTGGAATATCAATTCCCTCCGGAAGCGTCAGGATCGTTTGCTCGGCTGGCTGAAAGACACGCAGCCCGATGTTGTTTGCCTGCAGGAAACGAAATGCACGGATGAGCAGTTTCCCGCGCTCGAATTGCGCAGTGCAGGGTATCACTCAGCGTTTCACGGACAGAAGTCGTACAACGGCGTCGCGATCCTCTCCCGAACCGAACTGAGCGATATTCGCGCGTCATTGTGCGACGAAGAAGATGATCCACAGGCGCGTGTGATCGCGGCAAGCGCCGGCAGCACTCGCGTCTACTGCGTCTACGCGCCGAACGGGCAGGCAGTCGGCTCGCCGGCTTACGAATACAAGCTGCGCTGGTACGAGCGGCTGCGCGTTTGCTTAAACCGCGACACGACAGCGTCAGAGCGGGTTGTCGTCTGCGGCGATTTCAACGTTGCGCCGGAAGATGATGATGTTTACGACCCGCCGCTCTGGCGCGGCGCAATCATGTGCTCCGATGGCGAACGCGCCGCCTTTCGCCAGTTGTGCGACGTCGGCTTCATCGACACGCTGCGGCTGCATTACCGCGGCGCAGGTCCTTTCACGTGGTGGGATTACCGGATGCTCTCGTTCCCGAAGAACCGCGGACTGCGCATCGATGCGGTGCTGGCGAGCAAAGCGCTGGCGGATGTTTGCACAGGCGCGGGTGTCGACCGCGAAATGCGGAAAGGCAAAGATCCTTCGGATCACGCGCCGATCTGGGCGGAGTTTGCATTGTGAAAAGCGAGATCCGAGTCGCCGCGCCGCCTGTGAAACCGCTGATGCTTTTCGACGGCGACTGCCATTTTTGCACGCGCTGGATCGAACGCTGGCGCGAGATCACCGGCAACGCCGTTGACTACGAGAAATTCCAGGACGCAGCGACGCGGTTTCCTGAAATCCCGCCGGAAGAGTTCAACCGTGCAGTTCAGCTTTTGGAACCGAGCGGCGACGTTTTCAGCGGAGCGGAAGCAGTGTTTCGCGCGCTCGCGCATCGACCGGGTCACGCGTGGCCGTTGTCGATTTACCAGAACATTCCGGCCGTCGCGCCGTTGACCGATGCGGTTTACAAATTCATCGCGCGTCACCGGATGCTCGCTTCGGCCGGCACACGCTGTCTTTGGGGCGATGATGTTCGCCGCCCGACCTACGCCGCGGCGCGCGACTCGTTCCTGCGTGCGCTCGGCGCAATTTACTTCATCGCGTTCGTCTCGTTCTGGGTGCAGATCGACGGACTGATCGGCAGCAACGGAATTCTGCCGGTTGCCGAATTTCTTCCCGCCGCACGCGAGCAGGTCGGCGGGCAGGCGTTCATGCTCTTGCCGACGCTCTGCTGGCTGAACGCGACCGACGGGTTTCTGCATGTCCTCTGCGCTGCCGGCGCACTGCTTTCGCTGTTGCTGATCATCGGCATCGCGCCGCTTTTGACGCTCTTCCTACTGTTCGCGTTCTACCTCTCGCTGACGATCGCGGGCCAGACCTTCCTCAGCTTTCAATGGGACATCCTGCTGCTCGAGACCGGCTTCGTCGCGATGTTCGTCGCGCCGATGCATTGGTGGCGCTGGCGAAGCGAACGCGCGCCCCCGCAGGTCGGCGTCGTGCTCGTGAAGCTTCTGCTTTTCAAGCTGATGCTGATGTCGGGTGTCGTGAAATTAACCAGCGGCGACTCGTCGTGGATCAATCTGACAGCGCTCGATTACCACTACTGGACGCAGCCGCTGCCGACTGTGCTCGCATGGTTTGCCGACAAAAATCCCGAGTGGCTGAAGCAGTCGACCGTCGCCGTGACGCTGTTTGCCGAGATCGTCGTGCCGTTTTTCATCTGGGCGCCGCGGCGGTTGCGGCTCGTTGCCGCCGGGATTTTCATTGCGCTGCAGATCGGGATCGCGCTGACCGGGAATTACTGCTTTTTCAATCTGCTGACGATCGCGCTCTGCCTGCTGTTAATCGATGACAAATATTTCAGCCGGGGTGGACCGAGCTCTCCGAGTTCGGTCGATCGCGCTCAGAGATCGCGATCCACCATTCAGAGTTATGCGGCGGTCGCCGTGCTTGTAGTCACACTGCCGATGAACTGGATGCTGATCTACTCGGCGTTCGGCCCGGACGCGCAGTGGCCGCGACCGATCGAAACCGCTTACAGTTATGTCGAGAGATTCCGGATCGTGAACGGCTACGGGTTATTCAGGGTGATGACGAAAGAGCGACCGGAGATCGTGGTCGAAGGAAGTTCCGACGGCGTGAACTGGAAGCCGTACGAATTCAGCTGGAAACCGGGCGACTTGCATCGCGCGCCGCCTTGGGTCGCACCGCACCAACCGCGGCTCGATTGGCAGATGTGGTTCGCCGCACTCGGCAGCTACCAGCAAAACCCGTGGTTCGTCCGATTCGTCGAGCGGCTACTGACGAACAGCGGGCAGGTGACCGCTTTACTCGCGCACAATCCATTTCCCGACGCGCCGCCGCGCTATGTCCGCGCCACGAGCTACCCGTACCAGTTCACGACTTCTGCCGAGCGCCGCGCGACCGGCAACTGGTGGAAGCGGGGCGCGGCCGAGCCGTATTTGCCATCGGTTTCGCTGGCTGATTTCGAACGCTGAGCGGTTTTCCGGCCGCCGCAGCCGGTTGAGATCAGCGGAGATCTTGTTAGATTTTTCGCTGTGCCGAAGGAGGAACAGATCGTGACCGAAGGGACGGTGACCCAGGTGTTGCCGGGCACGATGTTCCGCGTCGACCTGCCGGGTAAACGCAACGTGCTGGCTCACATTTCGGGCAAGATGCGCAAGCATTTCATCCGCATCGTTCCGGGCGACAAGGTGGAGGTTGAGCTCTCGCCCTACGATCTGACGAAGGCGCGGATTATCTTCCGCGAGAAGTAGACGCTAGCGGGCCGGGCGGTAAGCGCATTTCGCCCGCGAGTTACGTTTCTGCTCAAGAGGTGTTGCGCGCAGTTCGCTTGCGGGCGGCGCGATGTAACGGACGTTTAGGAGATTGGAGAATATTTATGGCTGAACAAAACACAGGCGGTTCACAGCAACAGCAGGGCGGCGGCACCGGCGCGTCAGGTGGAGCAATCCCCGCACCGGCGGCGAACAAACTCGAAAGCAGCAGAACTCACGCGCGGCAAGCGGCGGAGGACTTGCGCAACGCCGCGGGCGCGATCGCGGAAGATTACCGCGGTCGGGCCGAAGACGCGTGGGGGCAGGCGCGCGATCGGGTTCGCACCTTCCAGGAAGACAGCGAGCAATACGTGCGCGAAAATCCAACCAAGGCGGTCTTCACCGCGCTGGGCATCGGGTTTATTCTCGGACTGATCTTCCGCCGCTAATCGGCTGATCGAATGGCAGGCGAACCGATGCGGTTCCGCAATCCTGCGGGACACGCCGGGCTGCTGAGTAATTTCGTCTCGCTGCTCAACGGCCTCGTCAGCTTCCTTGAAGCGCGAGCCTCGTTGTTCGCGCAGGAGTCGAAAGGTGCGCTCACCCACATCATCGTATTGGTCGCGTGCCTGATTGGCGCGCTCGTGCTGGTGGCGTTCGGGTACGTTTTCCTGCTCGTCAGCGCGATCGTGGCAATCGCGCACGCGCTCGGAATTTCCTGGGTGTGGATTGCAATGGCGACGGCGCTGCTGCACTTCGTGCTCGCGTTCGTCTGCCTGCTTGTTGCTCGCGGCCAGTTGAAGGAAAAGATGTTTGAGTCCACCGCCGCCGAATTAAAGAGAGATCGCGAATGGCTAAAAGAACTGGACAAACGAAGCCGCTACACGAGCTGAGACAGGAGATCGCCCACTCACGCGATCGGCTGGCGCGCGATCTGAGCGGATTGCGCTACGAGCTGGATTTTCCTCTCAAATTTCGGAAATCGGTGCAGCGAAATACCGGCGTCTGGGTTTCCGCCGCGGCCGTTGCGGGTGTCGTGTTAAGTTTCCTGCCCGCGCGGACGAAGAAAGTGAAGGTTGAATCGAGCGGCGGTGGCGGCGAACAGAAGCGCAAGGGCGAAGAACAGAAAAAGGGTTTGCTCGGTTCCGCGTTGCTGCTTGGGCTCCTGCGCATCGCTGCGACGATGGCAAAACCTGCGGTGACGAGTTACGTGACATCGCGTCTGACCGGCACGCGATCGGGTAGGCGGCGCGTGTAGTCGCTTTCGCGTTTACGCCACCACAATCGCTGCGTAGAACTGCAGCACCACCGATGGCTGCCGAGTTCGCGCATGTTGACGATTATCTCGCGCTCGGCCGCCGCGCGGGTGCATCGGACGTTCACCTCGGTGTAAACGCGCCGCCGATCTGGCGCCTCAACGGAACACTGCAGCCGATGTGGCCTGACGCGCCGAAGCTGACGGCAGCGGACACCGCCGCGCTGGCCGACGGTTTCCTCGCCGACTTGCATCGTGAGCAATTGCAGATGCGTGGGGATGCAGATTTCGCCTACGCGAACGAACACGGCCGGTTCCGCACCAGCGTTGTGCGCCAGCGGCTCGGAACGGATCTCGTCTTTCGCATCATCAACACGCAGGTGCGGACGATGGACGAGCTTGGGCTGCCAGAGCAGTTGAAGCTGCTGACGCGTTACCAGAACGGCTTGATTCTCGTCACCGGTTCGGTCGGCAGCGGGAAATCGACCACGCTCGCGGCGTTGATCGAGCAGATAAATATCGAGCGCCGCGAGCACATCATCACACTCGAGGATCCGATCGAGTACATCTTCGACCCGAAAGGCTGTCACATCACCCAGCGCGAGGTGCACACGCACACGCTCTCGTTCGGCGCGGCGTTACGAGGCGCGCTGCGGGAAGATCCTGACGTCATCATGGTCGGCGAGATGCGCGACCTGGAGACGATCTCGCTCGCGATCACGGCATCGGAAACCGGCCACCTCGTGCTCGGCACGCTGCATACCGGCAACGCCTCACGCACGCTCGACCGTCTGCTCGATGTTTTCCCGGTCGATCAACAGGAGCAAATCCGGATCATGGTGAGCGAGTCATTGCGCGGCATCATCAGCCAGCAATTGGTCCCGAGCGCGGACGGCACGAGGCGCGTGCTCGCGCTCGAAACACTGACGAATACGCCGGCGGTCGCGAACGTGATTCGTGAAGCGAAGACTTACATGCTGCCCGGCATTATTCAGACCGGCAAAAAACAAGGCATGCAACTGATGGACGACGCGCTCGGCGAGTTGTTCGACCGCGGAGTCATTTCCGCCGACGAGGCGCTCGCGCGTGCCGAGCAGAAACAGATGATGCGGCAACGGATCGCCGCCTGATTTCTCGTGCCGCACATCGACAGATTCTTTGAAGTGATCGTGCACGAAGGCGCGTCCGACCTGCACATCGGCGAAGGCCAGCCGCCGAAGATGCGCAAGCACGGCGACGTGATGCCGATCCGGCCGGAGCCGGTCACCCGCGAGGAAGCGGCTTACATGCTGAGCGAGATGTGCGGCCCGGAGAACTGGCAGCTATTCGAGGAGCGCGGCGATCTGGACTTCGCTTACGAGATGGATGAGCACTCGCGATTTCGCTGCAATTTCCTTAAGCAGGCGAACGGCTACGGCGCGGTCTTCCGCCTCATCCCGACGAAAATCGCGACTCTCGAACAGCTCGGGATTTCACCGGTCGTGAAAGAATTCGGCCATCTCCGCGGCGGCCTTGTGCTTGTGACAGGCCCGACCGGGTCGGGAAAGTCGACGACGCTGGCGGCGTTGATCGACTACATCAACGAGAATTTCTCTCGCCACATCGTGACGGTGGAAGAGCCGATTGAGTTCGTGCACCAAAACAAGCGCAGCATCATCACGCAACGCGAGGTGCCGCTGAATTCGCAATCGTTTCCTGACGCATTGAAAGCGGCGCTGCGGGAAGACGCGGACATCGTGCTGGTCGGCGAAATGCGCGATCTCGAAACGATTTCGCTGGCGCTCACGGCGGCCGAGACCGGTTTGCTGGTCTTCGGCACGCTGCACACCAACAACGCACGCAAAACGGTCGATCGCATGGTCGACGTTTTTCCGGCGAACAAACAGGCGCAGGTCCGCACGATGCTGGCGAATTCGCTCCGCGGTGTGCTCGCGCAGTTACTGCTCAAGAAAACTCCGCAAGCTGGCGGCGGCCGCGTGGCGGTGAACGAAATTCTGATCGCGAACTCGGCCGTCTCCGCAATTATCCGGGAGGGCGCAACGCAAAAGCTCCAGGACGTGATCGTCGCCGGCAAAGGGCAGGGGATGCAGTTTATGGACGACGCGATCTCAACTCTTCTCGAGCAAAGAATCGTCTCACCGCACGAGGCTTTCATGAAGGCGATCGACAAGAACCGGTTCAAAACGATGCTGCCGCCTGATGAAGCCGCGCTTGGAAACGCCGCCGGCTCAGCACCGGACGACGAGAAGCGCGCGCCGGGCGATTTCGTCAAGCCGGCGCGCCGTGCGACGCGTCTCGCACGTTGACAGTGGAAAAACTGAATGGTATCGCTCGCACAATTTTCTGAGCACGATACTGAACAGTCAGGTTCTGGTTCTAAACCGCCTCTGGCAGGCGGTTAACATTTGCTCGGCGCGTCGCGCGTTCGCGCTCGTGTATCAGGGGCACGCGCAGATCGTTTCGTCTGATCCCGAGAGCAACTTTCTGACGCACGATTTCGACAGCTGGCTCGATTTTTCCGCCACTGCGCCGGAGCACGAAATGGTCACGACGATCTCGTGGAAGATCCGTGTGCCGCGCGTGATCGTGCTGCTGCTTTTCGACCGACTGCCGAAGAAGGAAGTGAAGTTCACGCGGCACAATGTTTTTGAGCGCGACAAGAACACCTGCCAGTACTGCGGCAAGATTTTCGAGCGAACGGAGCTGAACCTCGATCACGTTTTGCCGCGCGATAAAGGCGGGCTAACGACTTGGGAAAACGTGGTCTGCTCGTGCATTCCGTGCAATACGCGCAAAGGCAACCGGCTCCCGCATGAAGCGCACATGACGTTAATTCGCAAACCGAAGCGGCCGAAGTGGCGGCCGTTTGTGCACGTCACGTTTTCGGCGCAGCAGCACGAGAGCTGGCGGCATTTCGTCGATCTCGCTTACTGGAACGTTGAGCTGAGCGATTAGCGTAGCGCGTTCAGCACCGGCGTCGGATAAACGCCGAGCACAACGATCGCGATCATCAGCGCGACCATCGCAACTCGCGTCAACGCGCTGACCGGGATCGCGGTGTTCGCAACCGGCGCTTCCCAGTACATCGCACGCACCACTTTGAAGTAGTAATAGAATCCGCACGCGACGGTGATCACACCGATGGCCGCGAGCGCGATGTGGTGTTGGCGAATCGCGGCGTCGAAGACGAAGAATTTTCCGAAGAAGCCGGCGGTGAACGGAACGCCGGCGAGTGACGCCATTGCGATCAGCATCGCGAATGCGAGAAACGGTGAACGCCGGCTGAGCCCATCGAAGTTTTCGATCGAATCGCCGCCGGTTTGCGAAACGACGACGAGCACGGCGAAGCTCAGGATCGTCATGAGCAGATAAGCGACGAGATAAAACGCGATCGCATTTCCGGCGAAAGCGACGACGCCGATCAGCAGGTAACCGGCGTGCGCAATACTCGAATAGGCGAGCAACCGCTTCAGGTTGTTTTGCGGAAGCGCGGCGAGGTTGCCGTAGATCAACGTGAGCACCGCGATGCCGACGAGCAGCCGCTGCACTTCCGGCAGCATAAAGAATGGCGCGAGCACGCGCAGCAGCACGACGAATCCCGCTGCTTTGGAACCGACGGAGAGGAACGCCGTCACCGGTGTCGGCGCGCCTTGATAGACGTCGGGAACCCAGATCTGGAACGGCACTGCCGCGATTTTGAAGCCGAGGGCGACGAGGACGAGCGCCATGCCGAACAGCGCAGGTCCGCGGTCGACGCCAGCGATCACAGCTGACGCCACGCGCGCGAGATTCGTCTCTCCAGTCACGCCAAATATCCACGTGATCCCGTAAACGAGGAAGCCGGTGGAAACGGCGCTCAGAATTAAATACTTCACACCGGCTTCAAGACTCGCCGCGTTGCGCCGCATGAATCCGACGAGCACGTAAAACGAGACGGTGACGAGCTCGAGCGAGACGAAAATCATGATGAAGTCGATCGCCGACGCCATCCACATCAGGCCGGCACAGGTGAAGATCGGCAGCGCGTAAAATTCGCCGACGCCAGCTTCGGTAGTCGCGCCGTGCACGAAGGCGCGGACGACCGGCGCGTAATCGATCATCATCAAGAGCACGAGAATTGTGGTGATGATCGCGAAGCGCTTGAAGAAAAGTGCGAGCGGATCGGCCGTGTAGAAGTTCCAGAAACCGCCGTTCGGTGGCGGCGTCGCGACGAAAAACGTAGCGACGAAGACCGCGAGCAAACCGAGAATCCCCGCGAACGCGATTGTGCGCCGCGGGAGCGTAGTCGCGAACGCTTCGATTAGCAGGAGCAGCAGCCCGAGCCCGACAGTCGCGAACTCGAGGACGGGCGCGGAAATCATTTTTGCGCCAGCGTTGCGGCTGGTTTTAACGAAGGCGCAACCAGCTTGACGAACCGTTGCGGGAAAAATCCGACCCAAAGCGAAAAGCCCACCAGCAGCACGACCGGCAGCCGCGGAATCGGAGTGGCAAGCGGCGATTGCGCAATCGTGGCGCGCAGCGGACCCATGAAGACAGCGCGATAAGCGCGCAGCATGTAGACCGCGGAAATGACGACGCCCCACAACGCGAGCAGCGTCGCGATTTGAAACATGTGGAAGCGCTGCATGTCTGCGCCGCGGCTGAATGCGCCGAAGAACACCATGATCTCAGCGCTGAAATTCGCGAAGCCCGGCAGACCGATCGCGGCGAAGGTCGCGATGCCGAACACAAGCCCGGCGAATGGCATTACCTTTGCCAGTCCGCCAAGTTCTCCGAGCACCAGCGTTCCCGTGCGGCGTCGAACTTCGCCGGCAATCCCGAAGAGCAGTGCGATCGATAAACCGTGCGCGAACATAAGGATCGCCGCTCCGGCGGTGCCGATCACATTCGTCGCCGCGAGCCCGAGAAAGACGTAGCCCATGTGCATCACGCTCGAATAACCGAGCAGCCAATCGAGCCGTTTTTGCGCGATCGTGACGAGGCCGACGTAAATGATGTTGCCGAGCAAAAGCACGATCAGCAGCGTCGACCAATGTTGCGCGCCGTCAGGCAGGAGCGGCAACGCGACCCGCAACAATCCGTACAAGCCAAACTTTTTCAGCACGCCCGCATGCAGCATCGCGGCGGGAGCGGGCGCGGAGGCGTACGCTTCCGGCGCCCAGCTGTGGAAAGGAAAAAGCGAGATCAGAATTCCGAACCCGATCAGGAGCAGAATGAAGATGTTGTTCTGCGCGCCGCTCGCGATTGCACCGGCTCGCGCTGCCGTTTGTAGTCCGCGAATGTCGAGCGTGCGCGCGGCTTCCGGCACACTCCGGTAGAGCAGAATCAAACCTAGCAGCAGGATGAAACTCCCGGTCGCGAGATAAATCGTGATCTTCCAGGCGGCCGCGTAGCGATTGCCGCTGCCCCAAATTCCAATGAGCAGGAAAGTTGGAATCAGCGCCAGCTCGTGGAAGGCGTAGAAGAAGAAGAGGTCGAGCGAAAGAAAAGCGCCGAGCGCGCCGGCGGCGATCAGCAGCAGACAGGCGTAGAACGCGTTCGGCCGGTTCGCGATTGTTCCTGCAAACCAAATGGCCGCGAAGAGCACCAGCGCGGTCAGCATCACCATCAGCAGGCTCAAGCCGTCGACGCCGAGAGTGAAGTTCAGCCGCCAATCGGAGTTGATCGGCAACGAGCTGACGAATTCGAAATTTCGCGAGCTGCCTACGAAGAGGACGAGCAGGACGATTACTGCGAGCAGCTCGATTGTCGCGGCGCACATTGCAGTGATGCGAGCTGGTGCGCCGGCGAGAATCACGATCGCCGCAACGATTGGACAGAGAATGAGGAAGAGCAGCATCAGCGGAAAACCGTGAAGTAGAGAAGCCCGACGATGCCGAGGCCGAAGAGGAACGCGTACGCCTGCAGGTTGCCGACTTGGAACAAGCGGAGCAACGCGCCGGCGCTCCACGTGCCGCTGGCAACGCCGCGAACGCCGCCCACATCGACAATCCAGCGATCGAAAAACGCCGTAAGCGCCGCGAGCGCGTCCTGCGTGTGACGAATGAGCCAGTTGTAGAATGCGTCGATGTAGAGCTTGCGGCGCAGCGCGGGAATGTTGACCGGATCGGATTCGCGCCCGCGGTAGAGCAGAATCGCGACGAGCGAGCCGAGCAGCATCGCGCCTGTCGCCATTGCCGAAACGACGATCCCGTTGTGAGACTCTGCAGGAATCGGCAGGAAGTTTTTCGCGGCGAATCCGAATCCGGCGGCGGCGGCTGGAATCGCGAGAACGATCAGCGGAACAAGCATCACCCACGGCGATTCGAAGCCGGTGCGCGCGTGATCACCGCGCGGTTTGCCGAAGAACACGACCGTCATGAGCCGCAGCATGTAAAACGCGGTCAGAAACGCGGTGAACAACGCGAGCGCGAACACGACGACGTTGCGTTCGTAGGCGAGCGCGAGGATCGCATCCTTGCTCCAGAATCCGCTGAACGGCGGGCATCCAATCAGCGCGAGCGTGCCGACGGCGAACGTGAGAAACGTGATCGCCATCCGGCCGGCGAGTCCGCCCATTTTCCAGATGTTCTGCTCGTGGTGGAGCATGAAAATGATCGAGCCCGCGCCGAGGAAGAGCAGAGCTTTGAAAAACGCGTGGGCGAAGAGATGGAACATCGCCGCTTCACCCGACGCGAGCCCGACGGCCATCACCATGTAGCCGAGCTGCGAAAGTGTGGAGTACGCGAGAATGCGTTTGATGTCGTCCTGCTGGGTCGCGATCAGCGCAGCCATTACCGCCGTGATTGTTCCGATCCAGGTGATGACATTCAGCGCGACCGGTGAGGCTTGGATTAAGAACCCGACGCGCACGAGCATGTAAACGCCGGCGGCGACCATCGTCGCCGCATGGATCAACGCAGAGATCGGCGTGGGGCCTTCCATCGCATCCGGCAGCCAAACGTGGAGCGGGAACTGCGCGGATTTGCCGACCGCACCGCAGAACACGAGCAACGCGGCGGCAGTGAGAAACGTCGGATTGGCGGCGAGCTTTCCTATCGCAGCGGCGATCTCGGTGAAGATCACACTGCCGCTCGCCGTCCAGACCATCAGGATTCCGAGGATGAATCCAAAGTCACCGATGCGATTTGTGATGAAGGCTTTGTTCGCGGCTGCGGCGGCGGAATCGCGCTCGTACCAATGACCGATCAGCAGGTAGGAGCAGACGCCGACCAGCTCCCAGAAGATGAACATCATCACGAAATTGTTCGCGAGGACGATGCCGATCATTGCGAACATGAAGAGCGAGAGCGACGCGAAGTAGCGCGGCTTGCCGGCGTCGCTGCCCATGTAGCCTAACGAGTAGATGTGGATCAACGCACCGACGCCGGTGACGACGATGAGCATCGTTTTGCTGAGCTGGTCGAGCGTGAACGCGATCGGCACGGCGAGCTGCGGGCGGAAATTCAGCCACGGGATCTGCAGCGAGTGATTCGCCGTTGAAGCGAACAGCGCGCAGCTGCACCCGAAGCTAATCAGCACCGCGGCCACCGACAGATAGCTGCTCAGCGTCGGCCACGGCCGCGTGAGAACGAGAATCACGACCGACGCGATCAGCGGCACGAGCAGGATGTACCAGGGCAGCGCGGTGTTCATTTAGAACTTCAACGTGCTGATGTCTTCCACGTGCGTCGTCTGTCGCGCGCGATAGAGCGCCACGATGATGGCGAGGCCGACCGCGACTTCGGCGGCGGCGACGGTGATGATGAAAAACACAAACACCTGCGCGTTGTAGTCCGGCAATCCGTTCGGGCCGAGCCGAGCCCGCGAGAACGCGACCAGCGACAGATTCGCGGCGTTCAACATCAGCTCGAGCGACATGAAGATGATGATGATGTTCCGCCGGAGCATCACGCCGGCGAAACCGATGGTGAACAACAGCCCGCTGACAACGAGGTAATCTCCGAGCGTGACCATCGTCTAGCGCAGTTCGCGTTTGCTGAGCACGATCACGCCAACGGTCGCGACCAGCACGAGCACGCCGATGATCTGGAACGGCAGATTGAAATTCGAGAAGAGCAGCGCACCGACGTTGCGGACGTCGTCAGTTTTCGGCGGCAGCGGAGCGAACGGTTGCGACGCGATCCGCAGCTGTCCGATAACGAGATAGAGCTGCGCAAAAAATGCGAGAGCGACGAGCGCGCCGCCGGTCGTCGCGACGACGTTGATCTTGCGACGTTCTTCAGCGCGTAAATCGAGAAGCATGATGATGAACAGAAACAGCACCATCACCGCGCCGGCGTAGACCAGCACTTGCATGATGCCGATGAAGAATGCGTCGAGCGACATGAAGAGCGCCGAGAGCGCGATGAATGAAATCACGAGGCTGAGCGCGCTCGCGATCGGATTGCGATTGAGCACAACCGCCGCGCCGAAGACGAGAAGCAGCAGCGCAAACGTCCAGAAGAGAAATGGCGGAATCATCCGATTACGTGCTTTGCGAATGAGCGGTCATGCTGAGCCTGCGAAGCATCTCTCTGTTGCAACATCGATCACACATGCTCGTGAGGTCCTTCGCTTCGCTCAGGATCACCGCGTTCACTTCCGCTCGTTCCACTTCAGCACCACGCCGTGCATGACGCCGCCGATTTCGAGCAGCTTCTCCTTGTGGTGCACCATGTCTTCGCGCGTGAAGCCGGTGACGGCGTAATCCTTGCGCAGATAAATCGCCTGTTCGGGGCAAACCTCTTCGCACATGCCGCAGTAAATGCAGCGGATCATGTCGATGTCGAACTCGTTAGGATATTTTTCGACTTTCTTGAACTTGTCACCGTCGGGCAGCTCGCCCGGCGTGATCTTGATCGCGCGCGGCGGGCAGATGAATTCGCAGAGCTGACACGCGACGCATCGAATGCGGCCGCTGACGTCGCGCACCAGCGCCGGAGTGCCGCGGTAATAATCGGGCAGATGCGCGTCCCATTTTTCCTCCGGATACTGCATCGTCACTTTCGTGCGGCCGAAGATCATCTTCGTGAAATGGCGGAACGTGATCGCCAGACCGGCCGCGATGTTCGGCAGGTACAGCTTCTCGTACCAGCGGAGATTCGGGCGCGCGACGACAACAGCCATTGTCACAACTTGACGAACGCGAGAATGACCGCGGTCAGAAAAATATTCACCAGCGCGATCTCGAAAATCCAGATCCAGCCGAGCCGCATCAGCTGGTCGTAGCGGAAGCGCGGCAGACTCCAGCGCACCCACATGAAGAAAAACAGCAGCACCGCGATCTTCGCGAAGAAGATGAAGATGTTGAACAGACCGGCGAGGACGCCGCGCGAGCCGTCGATCAGCGCCCAGTGAAATCCGCCGTGCCACGACGGCACCGGCAGATGCCAGCCGCCGAGAAATAGCGTCACGATGATCGCCGAGCCGGTAATCATTGCGATGTATTCGCCGAGAAAAAACAGTCCGAACTTCATCGAGCCGTATTCGGTGTGATAGCCGCCAACGAGTTCCGTTTCCGCTTCCGGCAAATCGAACGGCAGCCGGTTCGTCTCAGCGAAGATCGCGATCGTGAAGACCACGAACGAGATCAGCATCGGCAGCGCGAGTAGCCATTTGCCGACGTTCGCCCAGTCGCCCGCGAACGGCGCAATCATCCAGCCGTGCTCGATCTGGTAACGCACGATTTCGGTCAGCCGGAGTTTACCGACGACAAGGAACACCGGGATGACAGCGAGCCCGAGCGCGAGCTCGTAAGAAAGCATCTGCGAGCTCGATCGAATGCCGCCGAGAAATGGATATTTCGAATTCGACGACCAGCCGGCAATTACGATTCCGTAAACGCCGAGCGACGCGATCGCGAAGACGAACAGCACACCGACGTTGATGTCGGCGATCACCATCGGCACGCCGAAGAGCGTGCTGCCGAACGGCACGACCGCGAGCGTGAGGATCGCGGGAATCATCGCGAGGCAGGGCGCGAGCCAGTAATAGAATTTGTTCACGTGCGCTGGCGTGAAGTCTTCCTTGAGCAGGAACTTCGCGGCGTCCGCGATCGGTTGCAGCAAGCCGAACGGTCCGACGCGATTCGGCCCGGGCCGGTCCTGAATGAACGCGCTGATGCGCCGCTCGGCGTAAACGCTGTAGTTCATGATGCCGAGCACCACCGGCAACAGACCCGCGATTTTCGCGAACGAAATTCCGATGTAGGCGTAGTCCATCGATCAGTGCGCGGCCTGCGTTTGACGATCGGGCGTCGGGTGCGGCGGCGTTGTCGGTGTTGACGCCGTGCGCGGTATGTCCCGGGGCGGCGCGGGCGTGTCGTTCGCTTCCATCACCTGCACGCCGAGGTCGCCGATTTTGCTCAGCGTCAGTCCGCTAAACTCGCGCACGTTTTCGCTCATCTGGCGGAACACATCTTCGATCGTGTAAATGCCGTTCTTCCCGGAGTGCTCCTGAATCAGATCGCGCAGAATTTCCCAATCGTCGCGCGCCTGGCCCGGCGGGCGAACGGCACGGTTCAGCCGCTGCAACCGTCCTTTGCCGTTGATCATCGATCCGCGCTTCTCCGCGAAGCTGACCGATGGCAGCACGACCGTTGCCGCTTCGGTGCCGGAGTTCGCGAGCATGCTCATGCTGATAAACGCCGGCAGATTCCCGAGCTGCTCGCGCGTGATTCCGATCTCCATCGGATTTTCGCCAAGCGCGATGAGCGCTTTGATTTGACCGCTGGCGACGCCGCTCGCGATTTCGCGCAGCCGTTCGCCCGGATTCGTTAGGCCAAGAATCAAACGCGCGCCGTTCGTGTTCGGATTGCGATCCGCGCTCAGCAGGATGTCGTCGCCTTCGCCCCAATGC
>CADDYX010000033.1 GCA_902810735.1 Verrucomicrobiota bacterium
TTGGCAGACGAAATTTGTCGAGGCTTATCGCCAGCACCTGCCGTTCAAGGAGCTCGACGCATTCATCGGCAATTCGTCGCCGACCTTCCAGCGCTTCGTGCAGCATCCAATCCTGGACGCGTACTGGGACGGAATGTTTCCGGCGCCGGAACAATTCAAGAAAATCGCGATGCCGATCCTCTCCGTGACCGGCCAATACGATGGTGATGAGCTTGGCGCGATGTCGTTTTATCGCGGGCACATTGCGAATGCGGCGCCGGACGCGCGCGCCAAACATTTTCTCGTCATCGGTCCATGGGATCATCCCGGCACGCGCACGCCAACGGACGAAGTCGGCGGCGTGAAATTCGGGAGCGGCGCGCTCGTCGACATGAACGATCTGCACCGTCAGTGGTATGACTGGACGTTGAAGGCCGGTAAGCAGCCGGATTTTTTGAAAAAGCGCGTTGCGTATTATCTGCTTGCGCCGGGCAACAGCGGAGCGAGCGGCGAATGGCGTTACGCGGATACGCTCGAACAGACGTTCGCCGGTGAGCGAACCTTGTATCTCGATTCCGACAACGGTGACGCGAATGGCGTTTTCCGGTCCGGCCGTTTGAGCGAAACGGCTTCGAAAGCAGGCGCGGATCAATACACTTACGATCCGCTCGACACGCGTCGCGGTGAGATTGAAGGAACAGCCGACCGGTCGAAAACAGAGCTGCTCGATCAGAGATACGCGTTGAGCATCGCGGGGGACGGTCTGGTTTATCACACCGCGCCGATGCACGCTGAGACGCCATTGATCGGCTGCCCGGAAATGACATTGTGGCTGTCGGTCGACGTGCCGGATACAGACGTGGCGGTCGACCTCTACGACATCCAGCCGGACGGAACGAGCATCGCGCTCTGGAGCGATGTGCGCCGGCTGCGCTACCGCGAATCGCTGCGCGCGGAGAAGCTTGTCACTCCAGGCGAGGTCATCAGCTGCAAATTCGCGCCTGGACTGTTCGTTGCGCGCCGGTTGGCGAAAGGAAGCCGGTTGCGGCTTGTCGTTTCCTCGCCGAACTCGCCCGCGTTCCAGAAGAACTACAACTCAGGCGGCGTGGTCGCGGCCGAAACGGCGAAAGACGCCCGCACCGCGCACGTGCGGCTTTTGCACGACGCGACGCACGCTAGCGCAATCAAGCTGCCGTTGCGGGAACCGAAATAGCGGACCCAGCGAGCATCCGACTCTACGGCTTGTAAATCGGCGTGCTCTGCGTCGGCGGCAGACTTTTCGCGAACTCTTCGCTCTGCTTGTTCTTGGTTCTCTCCGTCACCGCCTCATCCGCGCGCTGCTTGATGCTCGGCCCCTGAGCGCACCCGACAAGAGCGGCGGTCGCGCCAATCAGGATTGTGCAGATTAGAGAGCTGAAAAACCTCATCAGCGACACTGCGTGTCAGGCGGACCTGCCGCGCACGAAATGCAAAATGAACATGATCACCGCGACGATGATGATCAGGTGGATGAGACCGCTTGTGACGTGCAGCACCAGGAATGAGACGAGCCACAACACGACCAGAATGATAGCGATTGTCATTAACATGTACGTTAATTCGCGCGGCACTCACATTTCGCGCGTGGCTGCATTCCGGCGCGTTGTGCACGAGCCGATCAAGCTGATAGCGTGGGATTGAGCAATGGGCGCTGTCGATTCTTCACGCACGATTGCGGAGCTCAAGGAACTGCGCGCGCTAACCGGCGACGACAATGGAGCGCAGCGCGTCGCCTTCACTCCGATTTGGGCGAAGGCGCGTGAGTGGTTGCGGACGAAGCTGTCGCAAATTCCCGCTGAGACGCACCTCGATGCCGCGGGAAATCTCTGGGCGACGCTTCGCGGCAAATCCGAGCGCGCGCTGCTCATCGGCGGCCACATCGATTCGGTGCCGAACGGCGGCTGGCTCGACGGTTGCCTGAACACGCTAGCCGGTGTCGAAATTCTTCGGCGCGTTCGTGCGGAATGCGGCGGCGATCCGCCGGTGACGGTTCGCGTAGTCGACTGGGCGGATGAAGAGGGCGCTCGCTTCGGCAAAAGCCTTTTCGGTTCGTCTGCCTGCTCCGGGAATCTGGAGATGGATGAAGCGCGCGCGTTGCGCGACAAAGCCGGCGTTTCGCTGCCTGACGCGTTGAAGGATCACGGCATCGAGTTCGAGCGCGTCAAGGAATCGCACCGCGAGCTGGCGAACGCCGCCGCCTACATCGAGCTGCATATCGAGCAGGGGCCGGTCCTGCTCGATCTCGATCTGCCGCTTGGGGTTGTGCTCGGGACATTCGGTGTCGAGCGGCATGCGATCACGTTTCGCGGTCAGGCCGCACACTCCGGCAGCACACCGATGAATCGCCGCCGCGACGCGTTCCTCGCCGCCGCGAAGATGAGCCCGGAAATTTACCGCATCGCCGAGCGCAGCGGTGGCGGCGTTTGCACGATCGGGTCGTGCACGACAAAACCGGGCATCGTGACCAGCGTGGTCGAAGAATGCCGCATCACGCTCGATCAACGGCATCTCGATGCTGCCGCGCTCGCGCGCATGTTCGACGAGGCGAAAACGGCAAGTGAGCAGTTCGCGAAGGAAGGGAATGTCGGCGTTGAATGGGAGCGCCTCTGGGATATCGCGCCGATGCCCTTCGACGAAACACTGCTGCGCTTTTGCGAGGAAGCAATCGTCGAGAGTTGCGGCGTGGCCCACCGCCTGCCATCGGGTCCGCTGCACGATGCGGCGGAAGTGGCGCGCGCCGGTGTGCCGACGGTGATGATGTTCGTGCAAAGCCTCCACGGCATCAGCCACAACAAAATCGAAGACACGAAAGAGGAGCATTTGGAGCTGGCGGTGCGCGCGTTCGACCGGCTCGCGACCAAAGCGATCGAGTGGATCGCCCGACAGTAATTTTCTGCTCGTCGCTGCCGCGCCGGGCGCAGTAGAAAAGCAGGTTTGCGGTTATGCCTACGCTCACCACCACTGTCGACGGCCTCAAGTTACCCAACCCATTCGTGATCGGCTCCGGCCCGCCCGGTACGAACATGAATGTCATCAACAAGGCCTTCAAAGAAGGCTGGGGTGCGGTGATCGCCAAGACGGTGAGCCTCGACGCGGGCAAGGTGGTCAATGTGACGCCGCGCTACGCGAAGCTCTACGCCGGCGATGGCAAAGAAGTCATCGGCTGGGAAAACATTGAGCTGATCAGCGATCGCAAATTTTCGATCTGGCTCGAGGAGTTCAAGAAGATCAAGGACGCACATCCCGAGGGCGTGCTGATCGCGTCGATCATGGAGGAGTTCTCGAAGGACGCGTGGGTCGAGATCGTGGAGCGGTGCGAGGAGGCGGGCGTCGATGCGTTCGAGTGCAACTTCTCCTGCCCGCATGGGTTGCCCGAGCGCAAGATGGGCGCGGCGATGGGACAGGTGCCGGAGATTCTGTCGGAGGTTTGCGGCTGGGTAATGAGCGCGGCGACGAAACCGGTCTGGGCGAAGATGACGCCGAATGTGACGCGGATTCAGGACCCGAGCCGGGCGGCGCTGCGCGCGGGGTGCCAGGGACTCGCGGCGATCAACACGATCCGCAGTGTGATGGGTGTGAATCTCGAGACGCTCCGGCCGGAGCCGACGGTGGAAGGGTTCACGACTCCGGGCGGCTACTCCTGCCGGGCGGTGAAACCGATCGCGCTCCGCATGGTGATGGAGATCGCGACGATGATCCGCTCGGAGTTTCCGGGCCGATCACTGTCGGGTATTGGCGGCGTGGAGACTGGTCGCGATGCGGCCGAGTTCATCTTGTTAGGCGCGGATACCGTGCAGGTGTGCACCGGCGTGATGAAGTTCGGCTACGCCCACGTGAAGCAGATGTGCGACGAGCTGCTCGAGTTCATGGAGAAGCACAAATTCGAGACGGTCGCAGATTTCAAAGGCAAGAGCCTCGATTACTTCACCACGCACGCCGAGCTCGTGCGGATGCAAGCGGAGCGGAAAGCAACGCAAGCCGCGGCCGCGGAAGCGAAGCAGGTGGTGAAGGCCGACGACCAGTGGAGCGGGGATTCAGTTGTGCAGCAGTCGAACGACCTCGCGCGGAATTAACGTCGTGTCTGCAAAGTTGCCCAAAGAGAACATCACGCGCGGCAGCAACGGCGCGCACAAACTTACGCCGTGTCCTGTCTTCATCGGCGGCGAATGGCGGGAGATCGGCGGCGTTGGCACATCGCCAGTTTTTAATCCGTCGCGCGGCGAGACGATCGCGGAGGTGCCGCTCTGCGGGGCGGACGTTGTGGACGAAGCGGTGGAAGCGGCAGCCGACGCGTTCCCGGCCTGGCGCGATACGCCGCCGGTCGAACGGGCGCGCCTCTTTTTCCGCTATCGCCAGTTAGTCGAAGACAATTTCGAACGGATCTGCCGCACCGTCTGCCGCGAGCACGGCAAAACCTACGCGGAAGCGCGCGGCAGCGCGTATCGCGGCATCGAAAACATCGAGTACGCGTGCGGAATTCCGTCTCTGCTTTTCGGTGACACGCTCGAGAATCTCGCCCGTGGCGTTGATTGCGAAACGATGCACCAGCCGCTCGGCGTCTGTGTTGGCATTACGCCTTTTAACTTCCCGGCGATGGTGCCGCTGTGGATGTTTCCGCTCGCGCTCGCCTGCGGCAACACGTTCGTGCTGAAGCCGAGCGAAAAAGTTCCGTTAACCGCAGTCCTCATGATCGAGCTGCTCGAGAAGGCCGGCTTGCCGAAAGGCGTGCTCAATCTCGTGCACGGCGGACGCGAATGCGTCGATGCGTTGCTCGTCCATCCGAAAGTGCGCGCGATCTCGTTCGTCGGCTCGTCGCCGGTCGCGAAGTACATTTACGAAACCGGGACACGGAACGGCAAACGCGTGCAGGCAAACGGCGGCGCCAAAAATTACGTCGTCGTCATGCCCGATGCCGACGTGTCGAACACGGTCGACGCACTCTCGACGGCGGCGTTCGGCTGCGCCGGCGAACGTTGCATGGCAGGCTCGACTGCGATCGCGGTCGGCAAGGCCGCAGATCGCGTGTTGCCGTCACTCGTCGAAGCTGCGCGTAACATTCGGGTTGGCCCGACCGATTCCGAAGCGCAGCCGGACATGGGGCCGGTCATCACGGCGCAACACCGCGATCGCGTCTTGAGTCTGGTCGCTGCTGGGGAAAGTGAAGGCGCGAAAGTGATCGCGGACGGTCGCGGTGTGAAGATCGCCGACGCGCCGAATGGTTTCTTCGTCGGCGCGACAATCGTCGATCAGGTCGCAAACGAGATGACGATCGCGCGCGAGGAAGTGTTTGGTCCGGTGCTCAACGTGATGCGCATGGCCGACCTCGACGACGCAATCGAGATCGCAAACCGCTCCGCCTACGGCAATGGCGCCTCGATCTTCACCAACTCGGGCAAAGCGGCGCGTGAGTTCAAGAATCGCGTCAAAGCCGGGATGGTTGGCATCAACCTTGGCGTACCCGCGACGATGGCGATGTTTCCGTTCACCGGCTGGGACGAATCATTCTACGGCGATCTGCACATCCAGGGGCGTGAAGGCGTTCAGTTCTACACCCAGCAGAAAGTCGTCACCACGCGGTGGTTTGGCGACGGCGTGGGCGATGTTTGGAAGAAATAATGCCGCTGCTGATCAAGGGCGGCGAGATCGTCACCGGCACCGAGCACTACATCGCTGACATCTACTGCGAGCACGAGCGCATTACGCAGATCGATCGTAACATCGATGCGCCGTCGGGCGTGGAGGTGATCGATGCGAGCGGGAAGTACGTCTTCCCCGGCTTCATCGATCCACATGTTCACATCTATCTGCCGTTCATGGGCACGTTCTCGAAAGACACGTACGAGACGGCGAGCAAGGCGGCGTTAGTCGGCGGCACGACAACAATGATCGAGATGGTCTGTCCGTCGCGCGACATGAGCGCGGCGGAAGGATTTCGTCTTTGGCAGGAACAAGCCGCCGGGAAATCGGCGTGTGATTACACCTACCATATGGGTGTGACGCGGTTCGACGATGAGAATGCGGCGCAACTGCGCGAGATCGTCGCGAGCGGCATCGCGTCATTCAAAATTTTTCTCGCCTACAAAGGCGCGTTCGGGATCGACGACACCGAGCTGTATCACACGCTGAAGCTCGCGAAAGAGCTGGGCGTCATCGTCACCGCACATTGCGAGAATGAGACGCTCGTCGCCGAGCGGCAGAAGGAATTGTTAGCTGCGGGACTGACCGGGCCGGAGCAACACGAGGCAAGCCGTCCGCCGGTCGTCGAAGCCGAAGGCGTGCATCATCTGATGACCTTCGCGGAGCTGACGGGCGCGCACGTTTACATCGTGCACCTGAGCTGCGAAGAAGCGTTGCGCGCAGCGCTCGCGGCGCGTTTTCGCGGTGTGAACGTGAGCGTCGAGACGCTGATCCAATATCTGCTCCTCGACAAAACGGATGCGGAGCGGCCGGAGTTTGAAGGCGCGAAGTACGTGATGTCACCGCCGTTGCGCGACAAACGCAATCAGCCGGTGCTGTGGAATGGATTGCAGAGCGGCGAAATTCAAACGGTGGCGACCGATCACGCGCCGTTCGATTTCCGCGAGCAGAAGCCGATGGGTCGCGATGATTTTACGAAAATCCCAAACGGCATTCCCTCACTCGAGGAACGAGTGAAGCTGCTCTTCAGCCATGGCGTGAAAGCTGGAAAGCTCGATCTGCATACGTTTGTCAACGTCGCGAGCACGAACGCGGCAAAAACATTTGGATTATTCCCGCGCAAAGGCGCGATTCAGATCGGCGCCGATGCAGATCTCGTCATCTACGATCCGGAATATCGCGGCACGATTTCGGCGAAGACGCAGATGATGAATGTCGATTACAGCGCCTTCGAAGGCTGGGAATTTCAGGGGCGCGCAGAGACGGTGACGATGCGCGGTGAAGTCGCGGTCCGCGACGGGAAGTTCGTCGGTACGGTTGGCCGCGGGCAGATGTTAAGGCGCCAGCCGGCGCATTTCTGATGGCGACGACAGCAGTCGCGCCGGAGGTCGAAGTTTCGATCGAGATCGAGCACTCTACTCTCTACAACAAAGATCTCGCGCCAGTGCCGACGAGCCGACGCACATGGCGCATCGGAAGTTTCGCCGCGCTCTGGATTTCGATGTCGGCCTGCATCCCGACTTACATGCTGGCGTCGTCGCTCATCGGCGGCGGCATGAACTGGTCGCAGGCGATCCTGACGATCTTTCTCGGCAACCTGATCGTCGTCACCCCGATGATTCTAAACGCCCACGCGGGCACGAAATACGGCATCCCGTTTCCGGTGTTTTGCCGCGCATCGTTCGGCACGCGCGGCGCGAACGTTCCCGCCTTGATGCGCGCATTCGTCGCCTGCGGCTGGTTTGGAATTCAGACGTGGATCGGCGGCGCGGCGATCTGCAAGATCCTCGGCGTTTTCTTTCCCGGCCTGACGACACACGCCGCGCCGAGTTTTCTCGGCATCACGTTCGCCGAGTTCATCTGCTTCCTCTTTTTCTGGGGAATCAACATGTTCGTCGTCTACAAAGGCATCGAGTCGATCCGTTTTCTCCTGAACATCAAAGCGCCGCTGCTGATCGCGCTCGGCTTGCTGTTGCTCGCGTGGGCTTATCGCAACGCGGGCGGTTTCGGGCCAATTCTTGCGCAGCCGTCCGCCTTCGCGCCCGGTCAGCCGAAAGCGGGACAGTTCTGGTCGTTTTTCGTTCCGGGACTGACCGGCATGATCGGTTTCTGGGCCACACTTTCGCTGAACATCCCGGATTTCTCCCGCTACGCGCGCACGCAACGCGACCAGGTCGTTGGTCAAGCGCTCGGATTGCCGCTCACGATGGCGCTTTATTCATTCATCGGCGTCGCGGTCACTTCCGCGACCACGATCATCTACGGCAAGACGATCTGGGACCCAGTGGATGTGCTGACGAAGTTCACGAACCCGATCGTGCTCGTGATCGCAATGTTTGCGCTCTGCCTCGCAACGCTGGCGACCAACATCGCGGCGAATGTCGTCAGCCCCGCGAACGATTTTGCGCATCTCGCTCCACGGAGGATTTCGTTTCGTCTCGGAGGATTGATCACCGGCATCGTCGGCATCGTGATGATGCCGTGGAAACTCGTGGCTGATCCGTCCGGCTACATCTTCACCTGGCTGGTCGGCTACAGCGCACTGCTCGGCCCGATCGGCGGGATCATGATCGCCGATTATTTCGTCATCCGCCGGCGGCGGCTCGATCTCGGCGGGTTGTATGCGGCAGCCGGGCCGTATCGCTACACGAATGGCTTCAGCGTTGTCGCCGTCATCGCGCTCGTCCTGGCAATTCTGCCGAACCTTCCCGGATTTCTGGTCACGGTGAAATTGCTGGATGCATCCGCCGTCCCGCAGTTTCTCGTCACGCTTTACAGCTATGCTTGGTTCGTAGGGTTTGCGCTGGCCTTCGCTCTTTATATCCTCCTCCGCCGCTTCGCTCCTAACGCATGAAAACTCCCGAGCTCCCGCCGTTTGACCAGCAACCGCACAAATACTCCGGCCCGTTGCTCGACGAGGTCGCGCGGCTGCGGAAGGAATTCCTGAACCCGGGAATCTTCCTCTACTACAAGACGCCCCTCATGCTGGTGGAGGGCAAAATGCAATACGTGTGGGACGATCGCGGCCGCAGATATCTCGACGCGCTCGGCGGAATCGTGACGATCAGCGTCGGGCATTGTCACCCACACGTCGTCGCGGCAGCGAACGAGCAGAACGCGCTGCTGCAACATTCGACCACGATTTATCTACATCCGAACATTGCCACCTACGCGGAGATGCTCGCGGCCAAAATGCCGGGCAACCTGAAGGTTTGCTACTTCGTGAACTCAGGCTCGGAGGCGAACGATCTCGCGCTGATGATGGCGCGCGCCTACACCGGCAACTACGACATCATCGCGCTGCGGAATTCCTATCACGGGGGCGGTGCGTCGACGATGAGCCTGACCGCGCATCACACCTGGAAATTCAATGTGCCGCACAGCTTCGGTGTTCATCATGCGCTCACACCTGATCCGTACCGCGGCATTTACGGGCGCGACGATGCCGACGCGGCGAAGAAATATGCGGCCGACGTTAAGGAACTGATTCAGTATGCCACGTCAGGCCAGATCGCCGGGTTCATCGCCGAATCAATCCAGGGCGTTGGCGGCTACGTCGTATTTCCCGATGGATATCTGAAGCACGCGTACGAACACGTCCGCGCCGCCGGCGGTGTTTGCATTGCGGATGAAGTGCAGGCCGGGTTCGGCCGAACGGGCACACATTTCTGGGGTTTCGAAACGCAGGATGCGCTGCCGGACATCGTGACGATGGCGAAAGGCATCGGCAATGGTTGTCCGCTCGCGGCGGTGGTCACGACTCCGGAGATCGCCGCGACCGTGACGAAGCGCACGCACTTTAACACCTTCGGCGGAAACCCGGTGGTCTGCGCGCAGGGCAAAGCAGTCCTCGAAGTGATCGAGCGCGAAAACCTCCAGGAAAATTCGTTGAAGCTCGGACGCCGCATTCTCGATGGGCTGGAGAACTTAAAAGAGAAGCACGACATCGTGGGCGACGTGCGCGGAAAAGGGCTGATGCTCGGCGTTGAGATGGTCAAGGACCGCAAAACGAAAGAGCCGGCCAAAGCCGAATGCGCGCAGGTCGTCGAGAATGCGCGTGAAATGGGATTGCTGCTCGGCAAGGGCGGCTTGTTCGGGCAGACGATCCGTTTCGCCCCGCCGATGTGCATCAACGAAGCGGACGCGGATTTTATCGTCGACGTCCTCGACCGCTCGCTCGCGCAGCTGTAGAGCGTCTGTGTTGGGACGCCGCGCCTACAGCATCCGCGTTTCCTGCGCGCGGATAACGAGCATTTCCTGACGGAAACGCTCTTCGAGCTGGCGCTTGTAATCGCGCCACCAGTTCTCGTCCAAGTCATCGGACATGACCTCGAAAATGACGATGTCTTCGACGCTCGGCGCGCTGCCGTTCGGCTTCCACAAGCCGACGGCCGGCGCGCGCGTGTAAACAGTGATCCCGCCGAAGTGCTCCGTCAGCTCGGAACGGACGGTCGTGTATTGCTCCTGCGGGAACGGGTTTCGCTCGTTGTCGTGCAACGGGAGTAGGAGTTGGATCAGGTACACACGTCAGGCTCCGATCACGCGCCCAGATGCTTCGCCAAACCCGATGCGATAACCCTCGCCCTCGCACCAGCCGGTAATCGCTAATGTATCGCCGTCCTCAAGCCATTTGCGTGTCTCGCCGCCTTGAAGTTGCAGCGGATTGGCGCCGCGCCAGGTCAGTTCGAGCATGCAGCCGCGCGATTCTTCGCTCGCTCCGCTGATCGTGCCGCTGGCGAGGAGATCGCCCGGCTGCAAATTACAACCGCCGACCGTGTGATGCGCGAGCTGTTGTGAAATGCTCCAGTAGAGATTCTGGAAATTCGTGCGCGTGATGGTGTGAGGCGAAGGCATGGCAGCTGTTTGCAGCTTCGCTTCTAGACGGATGTCGTAGGTAAAATCTTCATCGCGTCGCAAATATTCGAGGGGCTGCGGGTCCTGCGGCGCCAGCGGCCGGCGAAATGGCTCCAGCGCGTCCAGCGTGACAACCCATGGAGAAATCGTGGTGCAGAAGTTCTTCGCCAGGAACGGACCGAGCGGCTGGTATTCCCACGTCTGCACGTCACGGGCGCTCCAGTCGTTCATCAGCACAAGACCGAAAATATGTTCTTCGGCCCGGTTCACCCGAATTGGCTCGCCTAACGAATTGCCCGGGCCGACCAGGAACGCTGCTTCCAACTCGAAGTCGAGCGCGCGACTCGGCGAAAAAACCGGTGTCGCCGCGTCCGGCGGTTTGATTTGGCCTCGCGGACGGCGAACGTCTGTGCCCGACACAACGATCGAACTGGCGCGGCCGTGATAAGCGACCGGCAGCCACTTCCAATTCGGCATGAGCGCGTTTTCCGGACCGCGGATCATCGTGCCGACGTTATGCGCGTGATGGAACGACGAATAGAAATCGGTGTAACTGCCAATGCGCGCCGGGAGCTGCATTTCGACCTCTGATTGCCGGTAAAATGTGCGCTCTCGCAACGCGGCGTTATCGCGCAGCGCGGGATTATCCGCAGCCAGGAGTTGCTGAAGAGTCGCGCGCGTCCGGCGCCACGCCGGCCGGCCGAGAGCGAGAAACGCATTCAGCGAATCGGTCGAAAAAATGCGTTGGTTAGGTCCGAAGTGACCGCTTTCCTCCAGCACCGCGAGATCCACGACGTGGTCGCCGATCGCCACGCCGACACGCGCGGCGTCGTTACGCGGCCGGAACACACCGAACGGAAGGTTCTCGAGCGGAAAATCAGAGTCCCGCTTCACTTCAATGAACGACGACAACCGAGCTGGCATAGCTAGAGCAATCCGAGCGTGCGGAGATCGTCCCGCGGCTCGTCGAAACTGCAGCTGCCGAACGAGACCACCTTCGCGCGGTGCGATTCGATCTGGTCTGTGGAAATGCGTTGGTCGCGCCAAACAAAGCCGTCATCGGTGAACGCGAACGAGCGCGGATCTTCATCCTCCAGCATTCGGATGGTCTGTTCCTCGTTCCACTGGTGCTGGCTCGCGAAGATTCCGGCGCCAAGCACGTTGAGGAATCCGTGCATCTTCGTCTGAACGCTATCGTGAAACTGACGCACCGGGTGATGCAAACCGGCGGTAAATTTTATCGGCACTTGAGAGCCTGCAGCCGAAACGAGCGCGACTGCCACTTTGGCTGTGTCGGGGAACGCCTCTGCGGCGGTGCCGCCGGTCCGCAACTTGAACCCGAACGGCTCGGCCGGGCGCGTTGCGTTATGCGCGGCGAGGCTGCGAATCGCGCGCGGTGCATCGGCCGCCGACGCTTCCCAGAATGGCTGCACATGCAGCGGATCGATCAGCGAACGCATTGCGACGAAGAGGTTCTCATCAAAATCCACCGGCAGTGGCATCTCGAGCTGGCGAATAACGGCGCGATCTGCATGCGAGCGCGACCAGTCGCCGATCTTGCGCGCATGCGACGCAAGCGTTTCGGTAAACTCCGCGGCAGTCGCCGTTCGTTTGCCGAGCGCTGAGATGCTCAGCCGATGGCGATGATCGAACAAGCTCATGTGTTGGTCGGCCTCACCGAACTGGTCCACGGGAAGCACGAAGGCGCCGAGCATCCACGCATCGGGTGATCGCAAATAGCCGGCATAATTCCGCAGCGCCGGCTCGAGCGGAAGGGTAGCGGGCGGGAACAGGCCGGCGTAATCGATTGCGGCGCTCATCAGCGCGCGGAGTGATTTTGGTGGCGCCGTCGTTTGCATCAGGCGGATGTAAGTCGCGGCGACAATGTAAAGCTGCGGCGGAGCCGACCGCCTGGCGGAATCTCCTGAATCCCGTCTTTCTGCTCGAATGCGCGCTGCTCGTGCCGGTCTGTTAAGCCCCAGCACGGTTCAACGCAGAGAAACGCGCCGCCATCAGACCACAACGTCAGATAGGGCGTTTCGCGCAGATCGAGCTCGACCGTCCGGCCGCTCGGCGGATCAACGTAAGTGAAGCGGCGGTCCGGCACGTCGACCAATTCCAAGATGTACGAGCCCGGCAGTTTTGCCCGGTCGAAAGGCATGTCGCCGCCGCCGAACTGGATCTCTTCGGTCTCGCCGCTCAGGAAATTATCAGGTGAAAAATAACGGCGATACAGCCCCGGCGGCATCTGGAGCCGGAACGATTCGAACGAAGTTGCGGCGAAACCCGGATGCAAACCGAACCCGACGTGCGTCGTCAGTTCGCGCTCGTGATTCGTGAATTCAAATTCAATTCGAATCCCTTCACCTGCGATTGCGTAGGTTAGATCGAGGGAGACTCGGTAGGGGTATTCCGTTGCGGTGAAATCATCCGGCGTGATCCGATATGTGATCGCTCCGCGCGTGGGGTCGACCTGCGCAACCCGCCAAGTCTTGGTTCGCAAAAAGCTGTGCGTGCCGCCGCGCATTTCATGTCCGCGATACGAGGTGCGCTCGTTCTTCAGCCGATGCAGGTAATAACCCATCACGGTCGCGTGGTTCGCCCAGCCCTTGGGTGGCGGCGCGAGCTCGTTGTCACGATGCAGGAACCCGACCCACTGATCACCTGAACGGCGGGCAACGCTGATCAGCTCGGCGCCCAGTCGCGAAATGATGAGCCGAATCCCGCCATCCTCGTCGACCAACACATCGAGCAGCCGGTTGTCGCGCAGCTCTTCCCGATGCGACAGCTTCACGCTTACGGGAAGAGGCCGCGGCTCTGTTTTGCTTTCAGGACGCGCTCGACGCCAATCGCCATCGCGGCCGTGCGATGCGAAATCTTGTGCCGCTTCGCGCGCTGGATCACCTGCGTGAACGAGTGCTCCATGATGCGGAACAACTTGTCGGTCACTTCGGTTTCGCTCCACATGAACGCCTGCAGACCCTGCACCCACTCGAAATACGAGACGATGACGCCGCCGGCGTTGCAGAGAATGTCGGGAATGACGAACACTTCGCTCCAGCGCTGATCCAGAATGCGGTCAGCCTCCGGCGTGGTCGGGCCGTTGGCGCCTTCGGCCAAAATGCGGCACTGCAGCTTCGCCGCGTTGCTCTCGTTGATCACGCGGTCGACAGCGGCGGGAATCAGCACGTCGCATTTCATCGTGAGCAATTCCTTCGGCTCAACACGATCGCCCCCGTCCCACTCCTTGAGCGAGCCGTGCTTTGCGACCCATGCGTCGGCGGCTCTGACGTCGAGGCCTTTCGGATTGTAAAAGGCCGCGAAGGCGTCGCTGATCCCGAGAATTTTCACGCCGGTCTTCAGGCCTAACGACAACGCGGCGACCGCGCCAACGTTGCCGAATCCCTGCACCACCGCAGTGGTCTTCTCCGGTTCCATCTTCAGCATGTCCATCGCCCGTTCCACCAGGTAAACGACACCGCGTCCGGTCGCTTCGCGGCGGCCTTCCGTTCCGCCAACCGACACCGGTTTTCCGGTGACGATCTCGTTCACGGCGTATCCCTGATAGACCGAGTAAGTATCCATGAACCACGCCATCACCTGCTCGTTTGTGCCCATGTCAGGGCCCATGATGTCGGTGTGCGGACCGACGAACGGAATCATCTCCTGCATGTAGCGGCGGGAGAGCGCCTCGAGCTCGCGGCGCGACAACGTGCGCGGATCGCACATGATGCCGCCTTTGGCGCCGCCGTAGGGCAAATTGGCGAGCGCGCATTTCCAGCTCATCCACATCGCGAGCGCCGCCGTTTCGCCCATCGAAAGGTCGGGCGAAAAGCGCGTGCCGCCCTTGGTTGGGCCGAGCGTCAGGTGATGTTGAACGCGATAACCCTGGAAGGTTTGCGTGCTCCCATCGTCCATGTGAACCGGCAGCGTCACGGCGACGGATCGCTTCGGCAGCATGAGCCGATCGCGGTCATTGCGATCGATCCCGAGATAATCGGCCAGGAAACCGAACTGCTCGCAGGCCATGCGAAAAGTCGGGTCGTCGTAGATGTTCAGCGAAGAATTGAAGCTCATACCGAGGCGCACTGCCGTGCGCGAGAGAGTGGTATTTGCGCCTGCTATTTCGCTGCGTCAAATCGAAAGCGTGCGTAGGTTTGCAGCGCCGAAATCAGCTCGATGAAGATAGAGACAATCGCAGTGCATGCCGGGCGCGGAGCCGACGCGAGCACCGGCGCCGTGTCGGCCCCGATTCATCTCTCGACGACCTTCGAGCGCGGGGCGGAGGGCGACTATCCACAGGGCTACGTTTATTCGCGCAGCAATAACCCAAATCGCACCGCGCTCGAAGGCGCGCTGGCGGCGATCGAAGGCGGAGAGGCCGCCGCGGCGTTCAGTTCCGGACTAGCGGCGACCGCGGCGGTCTTCCAAGCGCTCAGGCCGGGCGATCACGTGGTGCTCTCGGGCGACACCTACCACGGCACGGCCAAACTGGTCGGCGAGCTGTTAGCGCCATGGGGCCTCGCCGTGGACGTCGTCGACATGGCAATGCCGGATGAGGTGAAGCGCGCAATTCGTGACGAGACGAAGCTGGTCTGGGTCGAAACGCCTTCGAATCCGCAGCTCAAGATCACAGACATAGCGGCAATTGCGAAGATCGGGCGCGACGCCGGAGCGTTGTGCGCATGCGATAACACCTGGGCGCCGTTGATCCAGCGACCGCTCGAGCTCGGCGCCGATCTCGTAGTCCACTCGACCACGAAATATTTCGGCGGTCATTCTGACGTGACCGGCGGAGCAGTGATCGCGAAATCAGCCGACGCGTTCTTCGAGCGCGTTCGCACAATCCAAACGACGGCCGGCGCGGTCCCCTCGCCCTTCGATTGCTGGCTCGTGCATCGCGGCATCCAAACATTGCCATGGCGTATGCGCGCACATTGCGCGAATGCCGAACGTATCGCCGATTTTCTCGCGGCGCATTCCGCCGTCGAAATCGTCAATTACCCCAGCCTGACGAGCCACCGTGGGCACGAGATTGCGGCGCGGCAGATGAGCGCATTTGGCGGCATGCTTTCGTTCGGAGTGAGAGGCGGCCGCGAAGCTGCGATGCGCGTTGCCGCGCGCGTGAAAGTTTTCACCCGCGCCACCAGCCTTGGCGGCGTGGAAAGCTTGATCGAACACCGCGCGTCGATTCCAGGAGAAGACCCGCGCACACCGCAGAATCTGTTGCGGTTGTCGATCGGCCTGGAGAACGCGGACGATTTGCTCGCCGATCTCGCGCAGGCGCTCGGCTGATCAGGCGCGGCCAAATCGTCGCCGCAGCAGCTTGACCAAATCATTCACCTCGGCGACGCGAAGCACGTAAGCCGCGCCAAAAAACGCTGCCGCCGCTGCCGGAATGGTGATCGCGATCTCGATCAGCTTCTGCCACACGCGCTGGTCCGGCAGGGTTCGGAAAAATGCCCACTGTGCGCCGAAGCAAACAGCAGCGAGCAATGCGCCGGCCAGCAGCAGCTTCACGAACGTCACGAGTAATTCCCCGGTCTCGAGCCGTCCCACGTAACGCCGCATCATCAGGTACAGCAGGAGGAAGTTCGTGATCGCAACGACGCTGGTGGAGAGCGCGAGACCGCGATGACCGAGCCCGAGGTGGAAGGTCAAGACCCAGTTCAGGCAGAAATTCACGGCAATCGACAAAAGACTGACGAGCATCGGCAGGTTGCGTTTGTCGAGCGCGTAGAACGCCGGCGCGAGCACTTTGACGGCGGCGTACCCGGCCAGGCCGATCGCGTAAAAGCGCAGCGCTTCGGCCGTCCTCGCTGTGGCGAACGCCGTAAATCTGCCGTGCTGATAAATCAGGCTGATGATCGGCTCCGCCAGGATCATCAACCCGATCGCCGACGGAATCGTCAGCAGCATCACGAGACGGAGCGAATGAGCGAGTGCGCCGCGGAATTCCGCTTTGTTGCCGAGGGCGGCGCTCCGCGAAACGAGCGGAAGCGTGACGGTTGCAACCGCCACACCAAACAGGCCGAGCGGAAGCTGCATCAGACGAAATGCAATGTTGAGCCACGTCATCGGCCCGTCGCCTAGCTTGGACGCGAAGCCGCTGTTGACTGCGACGTTCACCTGCACCGCGCTGGCAGCAATCGTCGCCGGCCCCATCAATGCGAGGATCGTGCGCACACCCGGATCGCGCCACGCCACGTCAGGCCGGAACTTGAAGCCCAATTTCCGCAGCGCGGGAAACTGCACGACGAGCTGCAGCAAACCGCCGATCAGCGTCCCGATCGACAGCCCGACCAGACCGCGCTCGCCGAAATGCGGATGCCGCCAATCCACCTGCCGATCGAGAACGTAGCAGAGCGTCACCCCACCAATGATCGACCCGATATTGAAAAACGTGGACGCCATCGCCGGCATCCCGAACACGTGCTTCGCGTTGAGCATTCCCATCACCAGCGCGGCCAGCGACACCAGCAGAATGAACGGGAACATGATCCGGGTGAGCAGGATCGTGAGCGCCGCTTTTTCCGCAGGGAAACCGGGCGCGAGCACCGTGATCACCGCCGGCGCAAAAAGGACGCCGAGCAGCGTAACCGCGCTCATGAATACCAGTGTCAGCGTCGCGACTTTGCTGGCGAGCGACCACGCCGATTCGTCACCCTCTTGCGCAATTCGTTTCGAGAACGTGGTCACGAATGCCGTCGAGAGAGCGCCCTCGGCGAAGAGATCGCGCAGCATGTTCGGCGCGCGAAAGGCGGTCAGGAACGCGTCCATGTTTCGCGTTGCGCCGAACAGCGAGGCGATGACCATCTCGCGAACCAGACCGAGAATCCGGCTGGAAAATATCGCCAGCCCGACCACACCGGTCGCGCGCGTGCTGACTCGTTCCCCGCGTTGTTCTGCCATTCGGCCGGAACTTACACCGGCGGCGACGGCTGCCGAACGGTCGGCGCAAGAAATCGCTGGTAGACGAACGAGGCGACGATCGCCACGACCGCAACGCTGAGGAAGGCCGCCACGCGATACAGCTGGCTGAGCTGGTCGAGGTCGTGCAGGAACAGCTTTGCCAATGTGAGCAGCAGCAGGCCGACGGCCGCGAACCGCGCCGCCCGGAGGGTTCGAAAAATGCCGATCAACAACAGCGTAAAGGCGAACAGCGCCCAGCAAATCGAGTAGGTCATGTCGCGCGCGAAATCGCCCGAGAACGCGAACGTGAGCGTCGGCCCGATCGAGAAATAGTCGGCGATCTCGATGTTGAGCAGCAAAAAGAGCAGGATCGTGCCTAACGAGTAAAGTAGCGGACGCGCGACACGTTGATGCCAGCGGCCGGCGCTCGGCCCAAACAATCTCGCTCCCGCGAACATCGCCACGGCGGCCACGCCGTATGCGTAGAGATACCAGTTCCAGATGCGAATCGGTGTGCGCCGGTGGTACTCGAACACGGCGGGGTTTAACGCCAGGCGCGCGAATGCGGCGCAGAGCACGATAAGTGCGATCAGCCGCAACTGTGCGTTCGGTATTCGGCGGAACGCGAGCAGCAACGCGACGCCTTCGATCGCCCATCCGAGCGTGATCCACTCGCGCTCGAATTGCACCGGAAAGACGAGGCTCACGAAGAACAGCACGGCAATAACCTGCGTCGCGAGGCGCTTGTCACCCGACGCGAGTGACACGCCTTTTCCGCGGACGAGATAGAGCGCGTTTGCGGTCGCGGGCAAGGCAAACGCCAGCGGCAGTAAGAACATGCACCGACTATCGACGTGCAGCTGCGCGAGCTGGTAAACGAACCAGAACTGGAGCGGCCCAACCGCCGCCGCAATTGTCCACGGCCAGAGCCGATTGATTCCGCAGAAGTGCGGAGCCGCGGAAAAGAGGAAGACGAGCGCAACGTACCAGATGTAGCCGGCGGTCGGATTGGGGCTGTCGAATGTCGCGCTCCGCCACGCCCATTCGGTCATCCAGGTCAGTGTCAGGCCGACGGCCGCGAACGTGCCCGCCAACGTATCGGGGTTGATCGACTGACGCCTCGTCGCCGCGATTCCAAGCAGACCCGCATTCACAAAAAAGAGAATCGGGTAAACGAAATCGGCGGCATAAAGCTGGCGATGGTCAGCCGCGCCGAGGCAAAACACGATCGCGGTAAATCCAATGAGAGCGCTCGCAGAGGCGCTCCAGTTGTCGCGCGGCTGGAGTTTTTCGCGCACGACGCAGATCGCGAGGAACTGCGCTTCGAGCAGGAGCAGAATACGTCTCGCGACCTCCGCGTTCGCCGGGATGAAAAAATCGGACGCCCAGCCGATCTGCGTCGCGATCGTGCCGAGAGCCGCGAGCAGAGCGAAATACGGCCAGCGCTTGACGGTCGCGACCGCGGCGAGCGCGAAGTTGAGCAGCGCGACATAGCCAAAAAGCACGAGCGCGGTTGTGCGATTCGTCCAGAGCAGAGCAGGCGTCAGAAATCCGCCGAGCGCCGCGAGCCAGACCACGCTCTGCGCATCGAGGCGCGCGGCGAGCCAGAGCGCACCGGCCGTGATCACGCACATCGCGACCGAGGCGAATCCAAGCGACACCAGCGCGTAAAAAGCGTGCGCGGCGTAAATGTCCGCATACAGCACGAGCACTCCAGTCGCGCAGAGGCTTTGCGCCGGCACGCGATAGCCCCTCTTCGCACTGAACGCGCCGGCAGTGACGAGAATCGCGCCGACGATTGCACCGATCGCGATCCGCATCGCAGGTGTGACGAGGTTGTTCTCGAACGCGTATTTGACGAAGAAGACGCTGCCGAGGAAGAACGCGAACCCGCCGATCCAGGCGAAGAGCTTCACGCCAAGCAGCGACTCCCAGTCGATGGATCGCGGAGCCGTTGTCGGTTGTTGTGCTGGCGGTAGTAAGGCGCGCGTCGGTGATGCTGGCAGAGTGCTCGGTGCGACAGCTTGCGGTGCTGGCGCCACGCCCAAGTTCGCGCTCATTTGCGCGACTCGCCGCTCGAGTTTGCCCACGCGGATGAGAGCGATTAGCGCGACGGTCAGCGGAGCCGCAATCAGCAACAGAACCAAAGGAACAATGCAGCCAATTGCTTCCATTGGCAGCGTCAGAATC
>CADDYX010000034.1 GCA_902810735.1 Verrucomicrobiota bacterium
CGCCGACGCTTCCGCCCGGACCAATCAAGAACCCGAATCTGCGACCGCACGGCCCGGCATCGAACGCGAACGTTCCGCCGACCAGCCCGGCCGCGACTGCGTCACCGGCAAAGCCGTAGGCGCGGTCTCAGGCGCCGTTCTCGGCGTCGGCTTCTGCCGCTTCGGCTTCGGCGTCCTGCTCGGGGACTGAGAAGCGCCGTTTGCGGCGTGCAGCCGGCAACGGCGAGAGCGTCATCGTGATGTTGCGGCCGGCGAGCTTTGGCTCCATTTCGACCTGAGCCATTCCGGCGAGGTCGGTCTTGACCCGATCCATCAACTGCATTCCGAATTCTGTGTGCGCCATTTCGCGGCCGCGGAATTGCAGTTGCACGCGCACTTTGTTCCCTTTGTCGAAGAACGCTTCCGCGTGCCGCAGTTTCGTCAGGTAATCGTGGTCGTCGATGTTTACGCGGAACTTGATTTCCTTCAGCTTCGTTCCGCCGGCCTTTTTGTCCTTCTCCTGCTTCGAGATGTCGTAACGGAATTTGCCGAAGTCGACGATCTTGCAGACCGGTGGGTTTGCCGTCGGCGCGACCTCGACCAGATCGAGGTCGAGACCCTGAGCTTTGCGCAACGCGTCGGAGAGCTTCATCACTCCGAGCTGTTCACCGGTCGATCCCATGATGACTCGCACCTCGCGGGCACGGATTCGACCGTTTACACGAATTTGCTGTTGCAGATTAAATCAAAGCTCCTCAAGGGCGATACACGAGGTGAACGCATCGCCGCAGTTCCTGTCGCCGCATTGCTCAGCTTCATTGCTGAAACCTGAGCACCTCATCATCGTCGCGACGCGGAAATCGCTGCGAGGACCGGGATATTCACCAGCCGAGTGGAAGATGTAAGCGACAATCGCAGAGCCGCAAGGTTTATCTCGCCGCTTCAGTTTGGGGGCGGTTGTCCATGGTGCGCGGCGTAGGATTCATAGTACGCGATATCGTCGAGCATTGCCTCCGCCGTCGCGATGAGCGGTTCCACTTTCGCGAACCCGGAGAACACCGCGCGGTCGCCGATATCGCTGTCGAACACGAACGTCGGCCGCTGCGTCACCTGCATCGCATGCCATTCGGCGGTGGTGGCGCGGATTCGTTTCTCGACTTCCGGCGAACGTGCGCGCTCGAGCAGCTGCTGCTTGTCAATTCCAGCAGCGCTTGCCGCGCCTTCCGCCGCGACTTCGATATCGCGAATGGCCGGTTTACCTTCCCGCAGAGTCGCGCGCGAGATCGCCAGACGGACACGATCATCGTTCACGCCGAAATCGCGCGCCGCTTCAGCGACAAGATTAGGCGCGAGGTATTCATCCAGCACGGGCTCATACCAGTCGGTTCGAAGCATAAACGGTGAGCGCATCATCAATCCGCTGCGGCGGTAAAACCATTCCTCCTGCGCGCGCGAGACGGGCAGGCCGGTCTTGTCCATCAGCGCGATCTTCCATTCGAAATCGACCCGCCCGGCGAACCGCCGCTGCAGCTCCGCCCACGCGGGCTCCGCCCAGAAACACCATGAGGAAATCACGTCGAGATAGTTCGTGATCTTCAGTCGCATCGGTATCGAATGTGCAAAGAACGACGCGCTGTGGAAAGTGCTTTCGACATTACGAATAATCGTGACCGTCCTGCCTTCGCACAGTGGACCTCAACCGCCTCTTCCTCTTCATGGTCGTCGTGTCAGTGCTTCTCGTGCTGGCGCGCAGTCTGCGTGCGCCCGCAGCGATGCCCTGGATTGCGGCGCTCGTCGTGCTCGCGATCACTGCGATTGGGTACTTTGCCGCCCCTCGAGCCGCCGGCTGGATCTCGCTGATCGCGTGGATCGTGATCCTGTTCCTGCCGGCGATCGTCAGCCGACGGAAGGCACGGTTGCAAACGTTCAGGCCAGCGCATGGAGCGTCGCGTGCACCGCGGCTCACGCCAGTCGTCACGGCCCTCATAATCATCAATGCGCTGATGTTCCTGATCGAGATCTGGCAAGGCGGCTCGACAAATCCGGAGACGCTGCATCGGCTCGGCGAACTCGAGCCTGCCGCTGTGTGGGTGGATCGCGAATACTGGCGACTGCTCACCGCGCTGTTCCTGCACTACGGTTGGCTTCACCTCGCCTTTAACCTCTACGCGCTCTCCATTATTGGCCCGGGCCTGGAACGCGCGATCGGCGGCCTGCGGTTTACCGCCTGCTACCTGATCGCCGGACTTGGATCGAGCGCTGGTGTGGTCGCATTGCGCGTGGTCCACTTGACCAAGGCGGAGCAGCTGGTTGGAGCGAGCGGATGCGTGATGGGAATCGTCGGCGCGTGGGCTGGCTTCCTGTTGCGCCACCGGGATGCGCCGCTGGCCGGGAAACGGCTGCAGAACATTCTCATCATAGTTGCCATTCAAACCGCGTTCGATCTCTCGACTCCGCAGGTCAGCATGGGCGCGCACCTGAGCGGCCTGATCACCGGCTTCGTTGTCGGTCTGGCGGTCGCGCCGCGACGGCTGCTTTAGCGCGGCCGAAGTGAGTAGCGCGACAGAGCGGTTGTTGCTGTCACGATTTATGCTCGTTTAATTACCGCAGTCTTCTCCGATGCCGAATTTCGTCACCTATAACGTCGTTCCGACGCTGCCCGCCGCGCTCGAGCCGCTGCGCGAGATGAGCTTCAACGTCTGGTGGACGTGGGAGCCCTCCGCGCGCCGTTTGTTCCGGCACCTCGACGTCGACCTGTGGAACCGCACCAACCACAATCCTGTGCGGATGCTTCAGCTCTCGCGCCAATCGCGGCTTGAGGAGCTCGCAACCGACAAGACGTTTTTGCGCGAGCTGAAACAGGTGCACGACGCCTACAAGGCTTACATCGCGCGCACCGACACCTACGGCAAAACTGGCGCCGGCGCGGCGCTGCAAAAGCCGGTTGCATACTTTTCTGCCGAATTCGGCTTCCACGAATCGATTCCAAATTACTCCGGCGGCCTCGGCATTCTGTCAGGCGACCATTGCAAATCGGCGAGCGACCTCGATCTGAATTTCGTCGCGGTCGGTTTGCTCTACCGCCACGGCTACTTCCGGCAGGAGATCGACAAGGAGGGCTGGCAGCACGCGATCAGTCTCAACCAAAACTTCCACCACCTGCCGATCCGCGAGGTTCGGCACAATGATGCGCCGCTGCTGATTTCGGTGCACCTGCTGGATCGCGCGGTGCACGCGAAAGTGTGGCAACTGCACGTCGGCCGCATCAATCTCTACCTGCTCGACACCGACATTCCGGAGAACACCGCGGAGGACCGGCTGATCACTGCGGAGCTTTACGGCGGCGATCTCGAGATGCGGATGCGGCAGGAGATCGTGCTCGGTATCGGCGGTATCCGCGTGCTCAACGCGCTCCAGATCGAACCCGAGGTCTTTCACATGAACGAAGGCCACTCGGCTTTCCTTGGGCTTGAGCGAATTCGGCGGCTCGTGACGGAGCAGCGCCTCGATTTCTATTCCGCGCTCCAGGTCACGGCGGCGGCAAACGTTTTCACGACGCACACACCGGTTCCAGCTGGCAACGACTCGTTCTCGCGCGACATGATGCGTCGCTACTTCGGCGCGTTCGCGACCGAAATCGGATTGCCGTTTGATGAGTTCTTCTCTTTCGGCCAGACGCGCACGAATCCGAACGATCCGTTCAGCATGACCATTCTCGCGTTGCGTTTGAGCCGGCACTCCAACGGTGTGAGCAAACTGCACGGCGAGGTGAGCCGCGGCCTTTGGAAAGATGTCTGGACCGGCGTGCCCGAGCACGAGGTGCCGATCACGAGTGTGACCAACGGCATTCACACCAAGACGTGGCTGGCGCCGGAATTTTCCGCGATCTACAGCCGCTACCTCGGCGAATGGGAGGAAAATCTCACCGACGAAAACTTCTGGCGCCGGGTGATGGACATTCCCGATGCGCTGCTTTGGGAGACGCACCAAAAGCTCAAGCTGCGCCTCGTCGAGTTTGTGCGCGAACGCGTGCGCCTTCGCCGCGCGCGGCTCGGTGAATCACCGGAATCGATCCGCGGCGCCAATCGCATTCTCGATCCGGAAATTCTCACCATCGGTTTCGCGCGCCGGTTTGCGACCTACAAGCGCGGCGCGTTGTTGTTTACCGATAAAGGGCGCCTGCATCGTCTGCTCACCGACAGCGCGCGGCCTGTTCAATTCATCTTCGCCGGCAAGTCGCATCCGCGCGATGAAGGTGGCAAAGCTCTCATTCAAGAGGTTTACAGGTTTTCGCGAGAGGCCGGTTTCGAGAACCGGATCGTCTTTCTGGAAGACTACGACACTTACATCGCGCGGCGGCTCGTTCAGGGCGTCGACCTGTGGCTCAATAACCCGCTCCGTCCGCTCGAGGCCAGCGGCACCAGCGGAATGAAAGCGCCGCCGAACGGTGGCCTCAATCTGAGCGTGCTCGATGGCTGGTGGTGCGAAGGTTACAACGGGAATAACGGCTGGGCGATCGGCGCCGAAGTCAGCCATGGCTCGGTCGAGTTCCAGAGCGAAGTCGATTGCGCGAGCCTGTATCAGTTGCTCGAAAACCAGATCGTTCCGCTCTATTACGCAAAGCCGGACGGCAAACTGCCGCTCGCCTGGCTGCAGCTCATGCGCGAGTCGATCCGCAGCGTGACGCCAAACTTCAACACCCATCGGATGGTAAAGGAGTATACGGAGCGCCTCTACGTTCCTGCCGCGCAGGCGCACCGCGATTTCCTGCAACAGGAATGCGCGGCGGCCAGCGAGCTGAGCCGGTGGAAAACGCGAATGCGAAAGGACTGGCCGCAGGTCCGGATCGATAACGTCGACGTCGCTAACACCGATCGGCAAAACATTTCCGTCGGCGAGGCGTTGCAGGTCAGCGCGCGCGTCCATCTGGGCGATGTCGATCCGCAGCACGTGCGGGTTGAGGCGTATCACGGTGAAGCCGAGAACGGCGGAATCAAAAACCCGTGCGTCACCACCTTGACGCCAGCGGGCCAGAACGGCGATGGCAGCTACGTCTACAACGGATCAGTGCCCGCCGCGGACTCCGGCGCCTACGGTTTCAGCGTCCGCGTCGTTCCCACGCATCCACATCTGCAGCAGGATCACGAGTTGCGACTCATCACCTGGTCGTAGCTTTCGTGATGCGAGTGCAACAAAAAAGCGTGCCGTTCATGAGCCGGCACGCAGTTTCGCTGTAGCGGCGCTGCCGCTACACCTTACATCGCCATGTGCGACGTTGGATCGCTCCAATCGCCGCTGCCCGTGCTGCCGCCGATCGCGCACAGCTGGAGCGTATAGGTGATGCCGGCGGTCAATCCCTTGAACAGGATTGCCCGCGAGCTCGCGAACGAGACGCTCGGCCCGAACTCGCTGCCGGCGGCCTTGATCCGGCCGAGAAAGCTCCGGGCATTCGCAACCGGTTGGATGCGGACCTTGAGCTCTCCGGTCTGTGCGTTCTCCACTGCGACCACCTGCACCTGACCCAAAGGTGCCTGTGCGCGGTTGGTGCTCGTCGACTGATAGCCGGAGCTGAGCAACACCGCCAGATCGTTATCCGAAACGATCTCGACGTAGAGCGCGTCTTTGCGCAACGCGTCGATGAGCGCCGCGCGCGCGTTGTTCTTCAGTGCCGTATCGGTCGTCGAACCGCGGGTCGCTGTTGCGACAGCCTGGTCGAATGTTGATCGCAGCGTTGTTAAGGTGGCCACCGTCACCGGCAAAGCGGTAAAGACCGTAGCCTGTGCGGTGAGCCCGTCGATTACCCCGCCCGCAAAGGAGCTAAGGGCGTGATCCGAGAGCTGAGCGAAGCTCAAGCTGACCCGGACGCGTGTATCTGCCATGTTGTTTGTTTTTCTACTTTGTTACTGTTTAGCGGAGCAATCCGGCCGAACCTCGGCCGCAGCGTCCGCGTTGGGCCGGAGAGGCAGCATAGGCAGTGCCACACTTATGGTAATTATAAAAGACCTTTCGCTTCTACATCGCAAAGTTCATCCGGCGGCTGATCATCCCTTCCTCTGCTTTTCCCTCGCGAAGTTGCTTCTGCCGCAAGATCTGGTTTTGCGTCGAGAAAGTGTTGGCAACAATCGCGAAACTTTTTGCCTATCCATTAGTAAGCTTGGCCGACACGGGCCGGATATTTCTCACCGTTGCGAAGCTTTTCGCACCCATGGCCCGGCATTCGAGCGGAGCGGCGAAGCTCTCTGTGGCAAGATTTCGGCTCTCCGAGGCGATAGCCGAGGTTCGTATTGCTTCACCGAAGCATTTTGGCGTCACTTCCGAGCCTTTCAAACCGACGTTGAAGCTTTTTGTCACGATAACAAAAAGCTTTTCCGTTTCGCTCGAGGTTTTTGTCGTCACCGCCGGACCTTTTGTCGTGGCAACAACCCCTTTCCTCCCTCCGACGACAGCTTGTCGGTAGCGATTAAAACATTTGGCAAAGACTCACAACGCCTCGGCAACGACAATCGAATGCTCGCACGCCTCCTCCAAAAGCTTCACCGCTCGTACCAAGACTTTCGGCCTCCGCCAAAAACCTCTGCCACAATAGCGAAAGCCTCGTGATAAGGGCAGAACCTTCAGTCGAGACTTCGCAGGCTGATGACGGAATCACAATTATTTTGTTAACCTAACAGCCTCAGCAATTGAGTAATAGAGTGCGCCGTTAAAGATTTTCCTAGAAAAGGCTTGGCACCTAACTGCGCGGCTGGTTCTATCGGCGGCATGTATCTCCCCAGGCGCTGTTTGCTTCCACTCGTACTGATCGCATTGGCGCTGCCCATCCTGGCGACCAACGCGCAAAGCCCCGACGGCCCAAACCCGAGCGCCGAAGCGCAAGGCGTTTCTGCATCGAGCTTGCCTGCGCCACCTCCTGATGCCGTCGCCGTAGGCATCAATTACGGCGGACCGACAGCGGTCCAGCCCCAGTCGGACAGGGGATATTTCGAGCGCGTTGCTCTCCGGCCGCACGAAGCGGTGAGATTGGCACTCACCGGGCTGATTGCGGCGGATGGACAGTCAATCACCATCACGGCACCGGACGGAGGGAACCTTGCAGCCAACGCGCTCAGTCCCGGAGCGGATCGGTCAGGCTCGGTTGTTTATCAGGCAGGCGGACAGCCGGGTGATTATCGGGTGGTAGTTTTGACAGCTACAGGTCAATATCAGTTGAACTTCCTCGTCGTTGACGATGCCCACCCGGCGCCGGCCGACCGCGACATTCCAGAGGCGTTTTAGGCCATGAACCGGAGTAAACTGCTGGCCCGCGCCGTCGCTGCGCTCATCGCCTTAGCACTGGCGTCGCCACTTTTTGGCGAAATCGGGGTGTCGAACCCAACCGGCGTCGCCGGTGTGTTCAACGGAAACGTAACCACCGGTGGTTCGTATGACCCTTTTACAGGAAACGCAACTCGCACGATCGACGATATCGTTGTTCCCGGCGCGGCGGGGACTTATCCACTGGTTTGGGCACGCCACATGAATTCGCGCAATGTTTCGCTAAGCTTGGGCGAGGGCGGCGGCTGGACGCACTCGTATGACTGGCACCTTAGCCTCGTCAATAGCGAATACACTGTCGCTTTCCCCGACGGGCGCTTTATGCATTTTGGCCTGTCGTGTCCGACGGCTTGCGGCGGCCCGGGTGGCACGTCCGAGCGGTTGCGCACGAACGCAGATGGCACCGTCGATCTACTGTTGGGCGATGGCGGCGTGGTGCATTTTGAGACCAATCGCCTGCTGGACAAAATCATCGATCCACTCGGCAATGTAACGCAGATTTCGTACTACGATTCGACGAGTGCTTTTGCGGGCAACCTGTTTGCAATCATCGAGCCGGGCGGCCGCAACCTGCAGATCAGCTACATCAACAGTCAGAACGGCCGCGAAACGCTCATCTCGAAAGTCAGTGCATGGGATGGACGCGGCACCCAGACCCAATCGGTTTCCTACACGTACACGTACGCGGCTTACGGCAACGCTGGCAACTGGAGTGTGCTCGCCACCGCGACCTACAGCGACGGAACCCAGGCTAATTACGCTTACCAACCGGACAATAAGCTGGTTAATGACAATCTCAGCCCTTCCGGTAATCCGCTCATCAAAACGTGCGACGACGTGCGATTCGCCGGGCCGATGCGCAAAATCCAATACCTATTTGCGCGTTCGATTCTCGGCCACGGAGTGATCGAGGAGGAACAACATCCGATCGCGGGGCTCAACCCCGAGACCGTGTCGAAGCTGATCTATCCATTCTCCGTCGAAGGCGACAACGGAGCCCGAACCGAGACGCGGGGTGACGGCGCCCAAAGAAACTTCTCAGACGATACGGGGAGCGGGCACTTGCAATCGTACACCGATTTCCAGGGGCACACGACGTACGTTGATTATTCCAGCGGCTTTCCGTGGCATGTAGACGATGCAAGGGGACACCGCACCACCTACGTGCGCGGAACTATCGGCGTCATCACCAGCGTTACCTACGCCGATGGGCTGCCGGCGCAGGCAACGGAGTCGTTTACCTACACCGACGCCGCTAACCCATATTATTTGAAGACCAAAACGGACGGATGCGGTAACACGACGACCTTTAGACACGCAGATCCGGCCCATCCGGGCTGGATCACCGAAATCGATTATCCGGACGGCGGTTTCGAAACATTTCCCGCTCACGATCAGTTCGGCCAGGTCACGACGCACATTCGCACCAACAGCAAGTACGAATTTTTCAACTACGATGGCCGTGGGTTGCTGACGAAGCAGTGGAACCCGACCCCGAGCACGACCGCTGGAGCGGCGCTGCCCGGCACGACCTACACGTATTACCCCGCCGGTTTGTGGACCGACCGGATCAAGACAAAGACGTTGCCACTGGCCAACGGCAGTACTGTGCCAGCTTCAGAAACGTACGAGTACGATGTGAATGCATCCGGAGCACCCGTGGCCGGCCGCGGACTCGTCACCAAAATCACGCACGCCGACGGCACCTACCAATCGTTCGGGTACGACATTTACGGCAACAAACTTTGGGAAGAAAACGAGATGCGCCAGCGGACCAGCTACGTCTACGACGAGTACAAGCGCGTCACCAAGGTGACCGACCCGGTCGGCCATGCGACGACTTTCAGCTACGAGAACACCGTTGGCACATCCACCTCGCAGACGATCCACACGACCAGCGCGGTCCGGTTCGCGACCGATCCTGCCGGTGTCGTGACGGCGAACACCTACGACGCGAACCGCCGCAAAATCACGACGGTCGCCGGTTACAACGACTCCGCGAACGCCGGCACCACCTCGTTCGTGTACGACGAGGTCGGCAATTTGACGCAGACCACCGACCCGCTCGGGCACGTCACCGCCACTACATATGATGCGCGCGATCGCAAAGCGACCGTCACCGCCGGCTCTGGCACAGCGATCGCGCAGACCACCACGTTCAGTTACAACGATTGCAGCGAGCTTACGAATGTTCTGCGCCCGGACGGAAACAACGAGAAGAAAACCTACGATCCGATGCACCGGCTATGGAACACGTTGGTCGTGGAGGATACGAAGCAACGGATTACGAAGCGCCTCTACAACAAATCGGGCACGCTCCAAAGCCTCAACGTGACCACGACGGTGACCGGCGCCGCCTCGCAGATCACGAGCTTTCTTTACGACGAAGCGGATCGCAAGATTCAGATGAATTATCCGGCGCCGAGCACCGACACCGAAAAATGGGATTACGACGATGCCGGGAATCTGCAGACCCACACCACACCGGCGGCTGAAGTGCAGAGCTTCACCTACGACAATCGCAATCGCAATCTACACATGGGGTGGAGCAACAACGCCGATTATGCGAATTTTGGCTACAATGCCGCGAGCCGTCTCACCGACGCCAACAACGCGAATTCATCGGTGAGCCGTGTCTACGACGCGGCCGGCCGGCTGACGCACGACAAGCAGACGATCACGGGGAGCGGCGTCACCTTCGACCTGCTTTATACCTACGACCTGAACGGAGACATCGGGCTGCTCTCCTCTATGACGGTGGGGGGCGGCGCGACCTACGACGCGAAATATCTTTACGACACGCGCGGCCGGCTCCAGTACATCGGGGACACGGCGCGCGGGAACACGGTGCAGTACAGCTACGACAAGGCGTCGAACGTGGTGCAGCGGAAGACGATCGTGCCCAACGGGCAGCTCAATTTCGGGGCGCGGGACGCCTTGAATCGGCTGCCGAGCCGGACGATCATGGCGGGAACGACGACAGTGTCGACGGAGACCTACGGGTACGACAACATGAACCGGCTGAGCACGGTGGACCGGAGCGAGGACGGGAAGCGGGACGCGTTCGATTACAACGTGCTGAGCGAGATGAACTCGGCCAAGTACGGGCTGGTCAACAACGCCAACCCGAACCGCACCGTCAGCTACGATCTCGACAAGAGCGGGAACCGCAACAGCGTGACCGACACCGGGGTGGTGACCAATTACACGCAAAGTACGACAGCCGACGCGCTCAACCAGTATTCGACCGTGGGCGGGCAGACGGTCGGCAACGGGACCGATCACCAGATCAGCAGTTACCAGGGGGTGACCTACACCTACATCAACGGCGGGCGGATGACGCATGCGCAGAACACGGGCAACACCTACGACATCAAATACGATGCGCTCGGCCGGGCGGTCAGCCGAACGCTGAATGGCGCGAAAACGTACTACTATTACGACGGCGAAAAGCCGATCAACGAGATGGGAGCGACGAGCGCGAGCAACGTGTATGGGCTTGGCATCGACGAGATCGTGATTCGCTACGAACCGGCGGACGCGTTTTACTTTTACCAGGACCACGAGGGGAGCGTGACCCACGTGCGAGACAATGCCGGGGCGGTGGAGAAGTACCGCTACGACGCGTTCGGCACGCCGACGATCCGGGCCCCCGCAGGAGCGCTCCGGGCGCATTCTCAAGTGGGCAGCAACGGCAACCGGTTCCTGTTTACGGGCCGGGAATGGAACGACACGTTCGACATTTACGAATACCGCGCCCGAGCGTATCACCCCGGTCTCGGCCGCTTCATGTCAGAAGACCCGAAAGGCTTCGATGCCGGTGATTTCAATCTCTACCGCTACTGCGGCAATGATCCGGAAGATCGGGTCGATCCGAAGGGGCTGCTGGCGGCTGGAATAACCGACCAAAACACACCGGTCAGTCACGACGGGGCTGCGGGTGCATACGGCCAAGGTGCCGACTGGTGGCACGATGATGAGACCGGACGCAACTATCGCGCGGCGACGCCCCACATACACGATGAAAGCCAACCTGTTGCAAGGAGTGACCGTACTATGGTCAGTGGCGCGGGGAAGCACTACGACAATCCGGGTCAACGAACGGTTACAAGTATTGATATCTCTCGAAACCACTTTGCGAACTACTGGATTGATGCCGGAAGACTTGCACGGGCCGGCCGAACTTTGGACGGCCGCTCGATGCGGCAGTTTGCCAATGCGGCGGATCGCGTAATTGGCACGTATGCCGTAGCAGGTGTCGGTGGCGTTGCTCTAGGGGAAGCGGTAGCTGGCACGGCCGCCGCGGGCATTACGTTTGGCGATGTTTCTGCCGCGGCATCTTCAGCCGTCAATGCCGTTCAAGCCGCGGGCCCCGCCGCGCTGGCGAATGCCAGGTACGTTACTGCGGCTGCGTACGTTGGTGTAGTCATTCCTACATCTTCGCTCTTAGTTACGAATCCCGAGGCGCGAGAGCTTCTAGAGGAGGTGATCGAACATTCTGAAAGGTGGCCGTGAGAGTTTCGCGTTCCGCCTACCTAATCGGTAATGCCGGGATGATTCTAGCTGGATTCGCTTTCTCGGTCTTGCTCGCCTTATTAGCCACGCAACTATGGACTGCCGGGATGGCGGTCGTGACGTTTATTGCATCTCTCGTGTCTTCGATTGCATTTGGCGCTAGCGTTATCCTGCAAGACCGAGGAGCAACTGATATCAGCCCGACTAGCTTTTCGCAGCAGCAACGAAAGAATCGTGAGGACATCAATCCTTCTCGTCGCCACCTCAGGTTCGTTGGGAGCTTGTTCGTTGGGATTGCCCTTGCGCCACTCGTCGCAGGCTCAATCGGTTTAATGTGGCCAACCGGGCGATGGTTCACGTTTTTACTGATTGTGACACTCTGGGCGATGTTACACATCGTCAGCTTGCGATCGCGGGCGGAGAGTGTCCGTCAATGACTGCTAGCACGCTCACTCTAACTGCACCTGGGAAGCAGAAGGGGCGGGAACGACGACAGTGTCGACGGAGACCTACGGGTACGACAACATGAACCGGCTGAGCACGGTGGACCGGAGCGAGGACGGGAAGCGGGACGCGTTCGATTACAACGTGCTGAGCGAGATGAACTCGGCCAAGTACGGGCTGGTCAACAACGCCAACCCGAACCGCACCGTCAGCTACGATCTCGACAAGAGCGGGAACCGCAACAGCGTGACCGACACCGGGGTGGTGACCAATTACACGCAAAGTACGACAGCCGACGCGCTCAACCAGTATTCGACCGTGGGCGGGCAGACGGTCGGCAACGGGACCGATCACCAGATCAGCAGTTACCAGGGGGTGACCTACACCTACATCAACGGCGGGCGGATGACGCATGCGCAGAACACGGGCAACACCTACGACATCAAATACGATGCGCTCGGCCGGGCGGTCAGCCGAACGCTGAATGGCGCGAAAACGTACTACTATTACGACGGCGAAAAGCCGATCAACGAGATGGGAGCGACGAGCGCGAGCAACGTGTATGGGCTTGGCATCGACGAGATCGTGATTCGCTACGAACCGGCGGACGCGTTTTACTTTTACCAGGACCACGAGGGGAGCGTGACCCACGTGCGAGACAATGCCGGGGCGGTGGAGAAGTACCGCTACGACGCGTTCGGCACGCCGACGATCCGGGCCCCCGCAGGAGCGCTCCGGGCGCATTCTCAAGTGGGCAGCAACGGCAACCGGTTCCTGTTTACGGGCCGGGAATGGAACGACACGTTCGACATTTACGAATACCGCGCCCGAGCGTATCACCCCGGTCTCGGCCGCTTCATGTCAGAAGACCCGAAGGGCTTCGACGCCGGCGATTACAATCTCTACCGCTACTGCGGCAACGATCCCCTGGACAGGACAGACCCAATGGGGCTCGAAGTTGTGGGAAACCAGACTGAGGTATCGAGCCCAATCAAACCGACGATTAGAGACAAGGTAAGAGAGACGATGGAGCTGCTTGGCTATAGCCCGATCGCGATCGGCAGGCAGACCCTCAGGTTTGAAGCTGCTGTACACGCTGTGCAGATCAGTGGAAAAACTTACCAGCAGTCCTCAAATCGAGAGAAGCTGCTGCAGGTGATGGCCGAAAAGGCACACGATAGAATGGAGCAAGAACGCGGCAATCCGCGCGTTTCTGAGGTGTCGACGTATCTCAGTCAAAAAAGCAACGGTGCCGAGGATTACCTGGGGCACCCGTTGACCCTGCAGAATGTGCGGCGGGATAGCCTCATGGGAAGCGACCTCTTTAATAAAACCCTGGGGGAGAAGGACCCTAGTCCCAGCGGCTACCATGTCGTGGCGGGGATTGTGGCTCAACGCGTCTACAGGGCGAATATGTCATTCCGGGATCAGAAGGCGTTTCACGATTTAGGCTATGACGGGTACACCGTCGTACCGGGCGATTACTCGCATCACGGCGCGTTCTATATTCATCCGTATCACTATCCAGATGCACCAGCACAGTTGCCTGGTTATTAATTATTTCGTTTCTGCGATGCTCGCCGCGGTTTTTACAACCGCTGTAAGCAACAGTGCCGCATCTGAGTTCTCGCAAATCTTGAAGAGTCCTAAACGTTTCGACGGCAAACGCGTGACGGTGCAGGGGATTGCCGAGATTGGCGGCAGCGAATTCTTTTTGTATCCAAGTCGCCGAGACCTAAGGCGTGGACAGAACGCGATTTTCGTATACCGCGACTTGCGCCACGAGCGGTTGTATGAAGAACTGAATTATCACTGGCTGCGAATAACCGGCATTGTAGATTTGAAAATCCGGCCGCCGCTCGGTGTCGGTGAATGCTCGTTAGTCCCAGAGCGAGTTGAGCCAATGCCTGGTCGCGTTATGAAGTCCAGGTTTGCTTACGCTATATTCAAAAACGACACTGCGGACACTATTAACGTTAAGTTTTCGGGCATGACCGGAGCCACCTACCTAATGCGGTTTGCGCCAGGAGACATCTCTAGTGCGGTCGCAATTGTTAAAGGTGCGATCACCGCGGAGACTGCCTCCGGGAAAGTCGTCGCTCAAGGCTACTTTATGCCTGCAAACGGCTCACGCGACACCGAAACACATACACCACCCAACTATTACCGAATCAGTGCCGGCAAGATTGAATCGGTACCTGCAGAGAACGGCCGGCAGTGGTTGAAGGTTCGAACACCGCCTTGAGCGAAGGGTATCAGGCGAAGCCGAGCTACTAAATCTGCTGCAAACGATTGACTTTGACTACAGCGTGCTGAGCGAGCGGGAATCGATGAAATCGTGTTCCGTGACGAGGGGACGGCGCACTACTGGTTCCAGCAGGACCACGAGGGAAGCGTGACGCACGTGACCGACGACGCGGGAAACGTGGTGGAGAGCTACCGCTATGATGCGTTTGGCGCGCCAAGCTTCTTCGGTCGTGATGGTAAGGGCGCTGTCAGCTCCTCGTTCAATAACCGGTTTCTGTTCACCGGTCGGGAGTATCAGGCGACGTTCGGCATCTACGAGTACCGCAACCGAGCGTATCACCCCGGTCTGGGCCGCTTCATGTCAGAAGACCCGAAGGGCTTCGACGCGGGGGATTACAATCTATACCGCTACTGCGGCAACGATCCTGAGGATCGGGTGGATCCCATGGGATTGGGCCCATGGGCGGTTACCGATACCGGTGCGCCTGTTGGTCACGACGGCATGGCAGGCGCGTATGGACCTGGCGCAGCTGATCGGATCGAGCAGATGGAAATGGCGCAGCAGAATACCGCTCGAGGCGAGCGCGTCGCGCAAGGTTTACAGCGCCAGCAAACTAGGCTGATGGCGCATCGTCGCGCCGTAGACGCAGCAAGGGCGTATGTTACACTTGCGCTCGAACAAGAACGTCAACGGAGTATCACGCGGCACGGTAATTTGCACATTGACACCGATGGAACTGGAGATCGGCACCTCGATCCGAAGCATCGGGACGTGACGTCCTTCACTCGCGACGGTGTCAGCTTGAACGCTGATGTTGACCCGTATGTCGCTTTGCCGACGAGGATGCAGCGCCTTGGCGTGCGCGCAGGAGATCCAGTCGTGCTGACGGGCAATGGACGCTCAGCGCCGGGTATCGTCGGAGACTTTGGCAGCCCCGGTTTTGTTGAGGCATCTGTCGCGCTCGCGCATGGAATGGTGTGAACACTGTCGACAAGCCTGGTAAGGGCCCAGTGCCGAACACTCGAGGCGGTCGCGACGTTCCTGTATCCGTCACTATCTATCCGTCCGAGCCATGACTGGTTCGATTCGATTGCTCGGCGTGCTGGTTGTTTTCACCTGTTGCCTTACATCTGCTAACGCTGCTAATGAGATCGTTTCGCCCGATCGCATGTTCGTGTCTCCAGACGGCGTATTCTCGATGCGCCTCGTCGAGATCAACCGGCAGTGGCGTTACGCAATTACAGACCTGCGCAACGGCGCTGTTGATTCTCACATAGTCATGCCGACAGTACTGTTGTATGCTCATTGGACGGCCGATAGTCGAGCTATCGTTACGGTAGAACACGTCGCGGGCGGTTCTATTGGACGAGTTCTTTGTCAAAAAAACGGGCGTTGGACAGATGTAGAAATTGCTCCGCCGCGATATTGTGAGTGGCAACACCCGACTGTCACCGATCTACAGATCAAAGGCGATGATCTTCATTTCCGATTTGCGTTGAGCTGCTCTACGGACGCAGAACACGCTAATGAATATTCGTTATATGAAGCGAATGTTTCTGCAATAGATGGCCGGATCACTCACGCTCGTCGTTTCGTAGTTAGCGAGCAGGCAGTCGTCAGCGCACTTGAGCGGGAACCGTCCTATGTTCCAGCAATGCAGCGTTAAGAGAAAGCAAGAAGAGAGCAACAGGGTTAAGGAGCAAAAACGCAAACCAAAAGGGAGAGCAAAACGGGTCAGAGCTTACTATTGACACTGCTCAGCCGGAAACGGCAGACTGCTTTGAGGGGGAGAAATGGGGTCAGAGCTCACTATTGACACTGCTCACCTGGAGCGACAACTCCGGAAATGAAGACGGGTTTAAACTTCAGCGCTCCATCGATAACACCAATTTCAACCTCATAAACACGCTGGGAGCAAACGTGACCAGCTACTCCGATATGGGATTGAACGATGCGACGAAATACTACTATCGCGTTCGCTCCTACAACAGCGTCGGAAGCTCCGACTTCTCGAATACCGCGAGCGCAACCACCTTACCGACGCCCACCCCGACACCGACGCCGAAGGTGGCCAATGTGACATTTCAGGAAAAGCAAAAGGGGTCAGAGCTTACTATTGACACTCCGGCGGCCCGTTCGGCAGGCTGCGCGGAATGGCACGTCCGTTGCGGATCGAATACGCAGGCGCGCGTTATCACGTCGTGAGCCGCGGCGACAGCCGCGACGACATCTTCTTTAGCGAAGCGGACCGGGTGGAGTTTCTCCGCACTCTGGGGCAGGCGTGCCGGAAGACCGGCTGGCAGGTGCACGCCTATTGTTTAATGACCAATCATTTCCATCTCGTGCTCGAGACGCCGCAGGCAAATCTCGCCACCGGGATGAAGTGGCTTCTGGGTACCTACACCCAGCGGTTTAATCGCCGGCACCGCCGGTGGGGACATCTCTTCGGCGGACGCTACAAGGCGCAATCGATCGATGAACGGTCGCCGGAATATTTGCGTGCTGCCTGCGATTACGTGCATCTGAATACTGTTCGCGCCAGAATGATTGCACCTGAGCAGGCGCTGCATGGCTACCGCTGGAGCAGCTATCCGGCTTATCTCCGGCCAAAGCTAAGAGAGCCGTGGCTCCGGGTCGACCGATTACTCGCCGAGCACGGGCTGGAGCAGGATACAGCGGCCAATCGGCGCGAGTTTTCGCGCCGTCTGGAGCACGCGAGGGAACTCTCGCCCGATGACGAACGGTTGCGCTGCGGCTGGAAAATCGGAGCGGAGGATTTCAGCGATTGGCTGGCCGACAAGCTCTCGCGGCGGCGCCACCAGGAAGAACGGCCGCAAGGGCGAGCCGAGACTGATGCCGTATTCGCCGAGCGGATGGTGTTGCACGCGCTCACTGCGCTACGGTGGCGTGAGATCGAGCTGGCAACACAGCCAAAAGGCCATCCAGCTAAGGTGCGGCTGGCGCAGCAGTTGCGCGCGGAGACGCCGATGAGCCGCCGATGCATCGCCGATCGGCTCCGCATGGGCAGTCCGAGCTACGTGTCGAACCTGCTGAACAGTGTCAATAGTAAGTTCTGACCCCTTGTTCTCCCTTTTTCTCCTTTCGAGGGCGCGTTCCGACACCCGGCTGCGGCCGGTGACCGGAGGGGCGTGCGATCGCGCTACGCGGCGATGGCTGTCGCTTTGAAGCAGCAGTTCTTGAACTTCCGATTGCTGCCGCAGCGGCAGGGCTCGTTGCGCTGGAGCTTGGGCATCATCCGGCGGTAACTGACCATGTAGGGCATGATCAGCTTCTGCTGTTTCTCCATCGCCCAGACGTTGAATTTGTTGAAATGCTCGTGGAATTCCTTGCCGGTGCGCATGACGAGCAAGGTCTGCGCGCGAATCAGCTCGAGATCGCAGACCGATTTCGGATGCATGATCCGGTTCCGGATCTCGAGCGCGGAATGCAAGTCATGCCAGAGACGGTCGTGAATCGCGGCCAGCGGTGAGCCGGGCAGGAACTCGCCGATCAAGCGGTAGGTGGTGAAGATGCGCTGATAAGTGTTGGTGGAGCGCTCCTCGACCTTGTCCTGGAGAAAAGGATTGAGCGGGCGGTGGAATAGTTTGCAGGTCGCGACGGCGATCTGACGCATCCCGGTCGTGAGGCCGTCCAGAAGCGAGCCGAAGCAGCGCACCAGCGCGCGAGAATTCGTCTCCTGGAAGTCGCTCTCGGTCGTGTGTTCCCAACTCGCAACAAAGTCGCCCTGCAGTTTGAGGCAAAGGGCCTGCGCATCGCTGACCACGCGGCAAAAGCAGTCCCAGCTCTCCTGGGCAATTGCCGGCTCCGCCTCTAGTTCCGAACACGCGCTCACACGGCCTCCTAGCCAGCAGGGTTCACGCCATCGGGCAGACCGGCTGGTTTAGAGCTCGAAACGCCGGAGTCCCGGCTAGTTGGCGAAAGATTATGGTTGGCGATTTGACGGACGCAGAGCGATCAAGAGAACGATCGTGCTCACAAGAGTCAGCCCGAACGCGCTCGCAACCAGCGGCTGCAAATGACCGCGCGTCTACGACTGATACGCGCGGATCGAGACCACAATGCGCGAAAGCAATAACGCGCTATAGCAGCCGGAGGAAAGCGTCGTAATCCGACGCATCGCGGATCGCGGCATCATGCTGTGCGCCCGGCGCCGCAGGATCCGCAAGTGCGACGCGGACAGGCGCTTTGCCGTTCGTGAAGACGACTTCGTCCCACTGCATCGATGCGATCTGTTTATGGAATCGCGCAACTGCGCGGCCGCGGAAAAACGCCCGCGTGCTCGAAGGCGGATTGAAAATCGCCGCGCGGATATCGGCGTCGCTGACAATGCGCCGCATGGCACCGAGCCGGACGAGATCATAATACAAGCCGCTCTCGAGCTCGACGTCATGATACTGCAGGTCGATCGACTGGAGCCACGGATCGGTCGCCGCGAGCTGCTCCTCCTCGCGCAGTGCTTCGAGCAGGAACTTCTTCGCCATCCAATCGACGCGGTCGCGCGTTAATTCGGCGTCGCGCTCCAGATCGTTCAACACAGCTTCCCACTCACGCAGAACCCATTCGCGATCTTCGTGATCGACCTCTGCTCTCGCAGCCGCCGCGAGATAGAGCCGTTGCACATCGATCGCGGAAATTTTGCGGCCATCGCGCAGCTCGATGATCCAATCATAATTCTGGTCACGGCTGATTGACTTGAGGGCATCAATCGGTTGGGCGATCTCAATCTGCGGCGCTTCGCCGCGTTCGATCAAATCGAGCACCAATGCGGTCGTGCCGATTTTCATCGCCGTCGCCCATTCGCTCATGTTGGCGTCGCCGATGATCACGTGGAATCGCCGAAAGCGGCTCGCGTCCGCGTGAGCTTCGTCGCGCGTGTTGATGAGCGGGCGCTTGTTCATCGTGTCGATGCTCACGAGCACGCTGAAGAAATCCGCGCGTTGCGAAATCTGGTAGAGGCCCGGCTGACCGGCTGCGCTTTCCGCTTCGACACCCATCTTGCCTGCGCCGGCAAAGATTTGCCGCGTGACGAGGAATGGCAGCGCGCCGGCGACGATCCGATCCCACGGCACGTCGCG
>CADDYX010000035.1 GCA_902810735.1 Verrucomicrobiota bacterium
ACGCTCGCGCCGGTCTGCAAAAGCTCGCGCAATACACCGCGGCAGTTGCCGATCGGGTTGGTTTGCAACGTGCGGAGGTGCGGCTTCTTGGCGGGCTCTTCCGTTGCTGCGCCATTTATCAGGCGGCGTTTCGCGCCGAGCTGAAAAAGATGCTTGCTGATGCTGACGTGGCGCTTGCCGAAAGTACGCCGGAGTTCGGCGCTGCATGGCTGGCCCTGCGGGACGAACACAGGACCGCCGTCGCGCAACCCACCGCAGCTGCGGCAGAGCCGGAGTTGGCGTCTGCGGAAACGGAGCAAACGAATCCGCGCTCCGCTCGTCTCGATCAACTCAGCGCGCGCGAGCTCGTCGAGCTATTCGTCGAAGAAGAACAATTTGTGCAACGGGCGTTGCGCGAGTGCATCGGCGAACTTGCCGCCGCGGTAGAACTGGTCGGCGATGCGTTGCGCCGCGGCGGGCGACTGTTTTACGTCGGCGCGGGAACGAGCGGTCGCCTCGGTGTTCTCGACGCGAGCGAGATCCCGCCGACGTTCGGCGCTCCGCCGATCCTGGTGCAGGGAATCATCGCCGGTGGTGTAACCGCGCTGCACCGCAGCGTGGAAGGCGCGGAAGACGAGCCGGCGGCGGGCGCTCTCGCGATCGACGAGCGCCATGTGCGCAATGGCGATATCGTTTGCGGCATCACGGCGAGCGGCCGCGCGCCGTTTGTGCTCGGCGCGCTGGAGGCAGCCAAACGTCGCGACGCGCACACGATCCTGCTCACCTGCAACCCCGCATCTGCGCGCCGGGCTGGCGTAGAAATCCAAATCGATTTGCCGACCGGGCCGGAGCTGCTCGCTGGATCAACGCGATTGAAGGCCGGCACTGCGACCAAGGTTGCGCTGAACATCATCAGCACGGGTGCAATGGTGCGCGTCGGTAGAGTGCGTGGGAATTTGATGGTCGATCTCGCCGCGACCAATGCAAAGCTGCGCGATCGCGCTGCGCGAGTGGTCGCCGAGCTGGCGCAGTGCAGCTACGAAGAAGCGGTTGCGCGGCTATCGGCGAACGGCTGGAATATCCGCGCGGCAGCAAGTCCCGCGCGCTAATCGCTGCTCCGCTGGAGCCGACCTACGGGTGAATGTCGAGGCCCTGCGGCTCGGGCGTGGGCGGCCGCAGCGTCACATCAGCCGTCGGCGCGACCGGTGTTTCACGGATGGCCTGGACGTCGTCTTCCCGCGGCTTCACCGCGGCGCGGAGCGAACGATGCCTTTTGTGAGTGGTCGAAGCGGTCGTGGTGTGATGCTTCTTGCGCGACGCGCTTGTGCGCCGCACCGGCTTCACACTCTTCGAATCCTCACGGCTCGAGTCTTTGCTGAAACCTTCGTCGCGGCGCGTCGAGCTGCCTGCCTGTTGGTCATCGAAGTAATCGCCGATCTCGTAGCGGCTGAAAACATCGGGCGTGACCATTTGCGAATGGACGTGTCCCTGCTCGTCGCGGAGCAGAAAGCTGTAGATCGCGTCGACGCCGGCGCTGTAGGCGAACGGCGACGGCTTCAGCCGTTTCTCAACGACAGTGCCTTTTTGCGCGCAGCCCGCTAAAAGGAGAGCTGCGATCAGTGCGGTATAAATCTGTGGGCGCATAGCAAAATCGTCGCGGCACGCCGCGAACAGGACGGTTGTAAGCGTTTTATGTGCGAGCCGCCAGTAATTTTTATTGGATTTCATAGCGTCTCCGCCCGGCGCCGCAACCGCCGCAATATGCGCAACTTTCACGGCGATAAGCGCATTCGCGCCGCGCCGCACGAAGGGAAATTAAACTCATCAACCAAAGGACACCATGCTCTGGACTATCTTCGTTATTTTACTCGTGCTCTGGCTGCTCGGCCTCGTCAGCGGAACGACGCTTGGCGGGTTCGTTCACATCCTGCTCGTGATCGCCGTCGTCGTCCTGATCATCAATTTGATCCAGGGACGCCGGACGCTCTGATTCTGCGCGCTCTTCAGCTATGAAACCCACCGGCATCGTCGGCGTCATCCTGATCATCGTCGGCGTTGTCCTGCTCGCGTATGGCGGCTACACGAGTTTCACGACCCAGGAGAACGTCGCGAAACTCGGACCGCTCGAGATCAACAAGCAAAAGGAACATCCCGTGCCGATCGGCCCCATAGCGGGCGGAGTCTGTCTAGTCGGCGGGATCGTGCTCGTCCTCGCCGGGCGCAAATAGGCGTTCTCCAGCGGCGCACCGCTCGGTAACGCGGCGGCTTAGCCGTTCGCCTTCAGAACCGCGAACGTCTTGCTGCCTTTGCGGTCGAGGTAGAGCAGCACGCCTTTGCGCGGGTCGGCTTTGTTCAGCGCGTCGCGAAACGTCTGCACGTTCGTCACCGGTTTGTTGTCGATCTCGGTGATCACGTCTTCGCGCTCGATTCCTTGCGCGGCGGCGATGCTGTTGTCAGCCACATCGGTGACGATGACGCCCTGCTGGATGTTCAGGTGCAAGCGCGCCGCCACTTCCTTTGTGATCTCCTGAACCTGGAGACCAAATTTGTTGTTGTTGTCGGGAGGGTTCTGCGCCGGCGGTCGTTGTTCGTTCGACGCGCGCGCAATCTCGTTTGGAAGTTCGCCGGTCGAGACCGGCACCTTCAGCGTCTGTCCTTTGCGCCAGACCGTCAGCTCGACATTTTGGCCGACCTTCTTTTTCAAAATCTCCCGCTGCAACTGCGTGTCGGTGCTGACTGGCACGCCATCGACCTGGGTGATGACGTCGAAAGGTCGCAGATCGCTTTTGTAGGCGGGCGCGTCGGCTTCGATTGTCCGGACGACCACGCCTTTATCGAGGCCCTTGAAGAGATCGCGGATGCTCGGATCGTCGCCTAACGACTCGATCCGAATTCCGAGCCACGGGCGAATGATCTTGTGCCCGGCGATCAATTGCTGGCCGATTTCGTTCGCGAGGTTGCTCGGGATGGCGAACCCGAGGCCGCGATTCAGCCCGTTGATCAGCGTGTTCATGCCGATCACTTTGCCGTCGATGTCGCACAATGGTCCGCCGCTATTGCCCGGATTGATGGAAGCGTCGGTTTGGATGTAGTCGGAGATCGAGTAGCCGCCGGTCGAGATCAGCTTGCTGCGTCCTTTGCCGCTGATCACGCCATAAGTGAAGGTGTAATCGAGCTTGAACGGCGCACCGATCGCGAACGCGAACTCACCGACTCGAATGGCGTCGCTGTCGCCCATCTGCACGACCGGCAAATTCGCAGCGTCGATTTTTATTACCGCTACGTCGGTGTTCTCGTCGGTGCCGATGACTTTGGCGGGGAACTCGCGGCCGTCTTTCAATTTAACCGACACGGTGTCCGCGCCCTCGATGACGTGGAAATTCGTGTAGATGAATCCGTCCTGCCGCACGATAAATCCCGAGCCTTCGCTCTGGATTGGCTCCCGGTCGTGAAAGCCACGCGGCTGCGGATTGTTGTCGTCGTCGCGATTATCTGGCGGCCCGAACAGGTCTTCGAACGACTGCGGTCCGTCCTCGCTTCCATCGTTCTTCTTCGACGTCTCAATGATTACCACGCTCGGCGCGACTGTCTCGAAGACATGGGCGAACGCATTGTTAAGCGCGTGCACGACATCCTTGCCCGGAGCGGCCGCCTGCGGCGCAACGGTCGGCGTCGTCGGGTTTTCAGCGGCGAGCGCGGAGCCGGCGAGTGCGACGGCAATCAGGTGGGCGGCAGCGAAACGCATCGGTTTCGTTTTGGACACGCATGAACGTCGCGCGTTCAGTATCGCGTGCAAACGTGGGACGCAGTTCTGCTGATCTATCGCGAGATAGACGTGCGCCTCCGGGTCTCGCGCTGGCGCAAGCGGCGCTTCCATTGGACGGCGTCGGAGCAACAGATCAGTGATGCCGTGCAGTCATTTCGTGGCTTTCCGCAGCTCGTGCGCGAATTGACCGACGGCGCAGCCGATGTGGTTGCGCGCGTCGCTGACGTGGAACAGCCGCTGACCTCACTCACGCGTGAGAGCGCGACGCGTTTCTGGCCCTCTCCGCAAGACACACGCGGCGAACTCGACCGCTTCGCGCCCGCCGGCACGGTCGATTCGGTGTTCGTGTTTTGGCCACAGCGAAATGTCGCCAGCGATGATGCAGTGCCGTGCGATGCGTGGGGACTAGCGCTCCCGGCAAGCGATTCGTCCAATGGCGCGACCTACGCGGCGGTTGCTAACGCGCCGACTGCGGCCTGGCGCGGCGAAGCGCGCGGCGAAGTTTGGCTTCACGAATGGCTGCACGGAGTCTGCGCCTATTTCGCGCGACAAGGCTTTGCGATGCCGCAGCGCGATGCCGACGGCGCGGAGCTTCATGGCTACACGCGTTCGGCGAGCCGCGGCTGGTGCGATTACTACCGCGACCTGATGACGGGCAATGTGCGCGAAGGGAACGAACTCCGCGGCATCCCATTGGCGGCGTGGCGCGATTCCAAAGTGATGGTGGCGTGATTGGCGCGGTAAATTGACACGTTCTTTAACGCCATTAACTTTTCCGCTCACGAGTTGAAAACGGGCACATTTGCCGCAGGCAAAGGCGAGGGAAAGGAATTCGTTTCGCACGCTCCCGGATACTGGGAAGGCGTCGCGCCGGAGCTTTGGAACGACTGGCGCTGGCAGCTCAAGAACCGCGTCACGACGCTGGCACAGCTCGAACAGCATCTTGAATTAAGCGACGAAGAACGCGGCGGCGTTCTACTGTCCGGACACAAGCTGGCGCTCGCGATTACCCCGCACTTTTTCAATCTCATTCCGCGCGACAACCCCGACGATGCGATCCGCCGTCAGGTCATTCCACGGATCGAGGAGACCTGGGCCTCGCCCTACGATATGGCGGACCCGTGCGGCGAAGATTCGCACATGCCGGTGCCCGGCCTTGTCCATCGCTACCCGGATCGCGTGCTGTTTCTGGTCACCGATCGTTGCGCGAGCTATTGCCGCTACTGCACGCGCAGTCGGGTCGTCAGCGGCGCGGGCGAGCAGGAATTACACACCGAGTTCGATGCCGCGTTTCGCTATCTCGAAGAGCACACCGAAGTCCGCGACGTGCTGTTGAGTGGCGGCGATGCACTCCTTTTCAGCGACAGTAAACTCGAACAAATCCTGAGCCGGCTGCGCTCGATCCCGCACATCGAGTTTCTGCGCATCGGCACGCGTGTTCCGATTTTCCTCCCGCAACGCATCACGCCGGAGCTTTGCGCGATGCTGGCCAAGTACCATCCGCTCTGGATGAGCGTGCACGTAAATCATCCGCGCGAGCTGACGATCGAGGTAAAGGAGGCGCTTGAGCGACTCGCGAACGCCGGCATTCCTCTTGGTAATCAGAGCGTGCTGCTGCGCGGCGTGAATGACGACGTCGAGACGATGAAAACGCTCGTGCACAAGCTGCTGATGTGCCGCGTTCGTCCGTACTACGTTTACCAGTGCGACCTGATTAACGGCTCATCGCACCTCCGCACCTCGGTCGCGAAAGGAATCGAGATCATCGAGGGTCTGCGCGGGCACACCACCGGATATGCCGTGCCGCAGTTTGTGATCGACGCGCCTGGCGGCGGCGGCAAGGTGCCGATCAATCCCGGTTACGTTCTGTATCACGACAACGAGAAGATCGTGATCCGCAACTACGAGGGACAGATCTTCGAGTATCCCGAGACCGGCGGCGAAGCGTCAACGCACTTCGCGCCGACGCGCGAGTATCACGACGAGTACCTTTATTCCTAGACAGGATTAGCAGGATCAAGCCGACTTGAATTCGGCGAATCGCCTTACTCCTGTCTGGTCGATGGAAAGCAACGCTCATGCGCTTGCGCTGCCGCGCTCGTGGCTCGCGCGACTGTTCATCGCCGCGACGCCGCCGTTGTTCTGGCTGTCAGCGTTGCTGTTCAGCCGACACAGTCCCGGCAGCTTCATTGCCACCACAGAGGAAGACGGCCCGATCGAGAACCTCGAAGCGCTTGTCCTCCTCGTCGCTATGGTGACGAGCGGGTGGTGCGCGGCGATTCTGTTCCGCCGCAACCGTGGAGGGCCGGCTGCGCTCTACTCGCTCTTGGCGCTTCTTCTGTTGTTTGCGCTCGGAGAGGAAATCAGCTGGGGCCAGCGCATTTTCGGCGTTGCCACGCCTGACTGGTTGCAGGCGACGAACAAGCAACACGAGCTAAACGTCCACAACCTCAAGCGCGTCGCACGATTCGTCTCATTTGCGGGTCTGCTGATCCCGCTCAGCGTTGTCGGCATCGCGACGTTTTCCCGCGAAATCGCTACGCGAATGCCGCCGCGACTGCTGCCGTTCCTCTGGCTGCCGCACCCGCTGTTTGTGCCGCCGTGGCTTTGCTATCTCTCCTACCGCGCGATCCGCGTCTACGTCGTCGTGCGGCATTTTGGTCTGAAGCCGATCGGCCCGGTTGTTTCGCGGCTGCAGGAACCGGCGGAGTTGATCGCCTATTTCGCGATCTGCGCGTTTCTCGTCTGCGTGCTCCAGCGATTGCGAGCGCAAGCTACTCGCGACTGAATACGATCTCGCCGCCGATCACGGTCATGATAGAGCGCGTCTTGAGAATCTCCGGCTCGGCGATTTTCATGATGTCCGCGGAGAGAACCGTGAGGTCGGCGAGTTTGCCCGGCTCGATTGTTCCTTTGTCGTTCTCTTCAAACGCCGCGTAGGCCGCATTCAGCGTCAGCATCTTAAGCGCTTCGTCACGTGTGACCGCCTGTTCCGGATGCCAGCCCTCGCGCTGCTCGCCCTTGATGCTCTTGCGCGCGACCGCTGCATAGAATTCAATCATCGGTTCGCCGCGCTCGACCGGCGCATCCGAGCCGGCGCAGATCGTTGCGCCAGATTTGATCAGACTCTTCCACGCGTAGGCGCCAGCGAGCCGCTGGATTCCGAGCCGCGCCGGGGCAAAAAACAAATCGCTGATCGCGTGCGACGGCTGCATTGAGGCGATGACGCCGAGTTTTGCGAAGCGCGGGATGTCTTCCGCGCTGAGGATCTGTGCATGCTCGACGCGCCAGCGCGGCGCCGCAATTTTCCGTGCGGCGGCTGGCACCGCGTTGAACGCCTGCTCGTAGAGATCTAGGATCGTGCGATTCGCGCGATCGCCGATCGCGTGCGTCTCAACCTGGATCCCGCGGCGGAGCGCTTCTTCGAACATCGGCCGGAGCTCTTCCGGCTTCTGCGTCAGGTAACCTGACGTGTCGCGTTTGTCAGAATACGGCGCGAGCAACGCCGCGCCGCGCGAGCCGAGCGCGCCGTCGAACACCACCTTGATTGTGCGCTGGGTGAAATGGTGAGCGAAGGCGTTCACCGTCGGGCCGATGTCGAGCAACTGCCGCGCAGCTTCGCCCGGTCCGTAGGCGGCGTTGTAGATGCGCAGCTTGATTTTGTTTGCTTCAAACGCGCGGCCGAGGATCGCCTGGTCGGGCAGCTCGCTCCCGGCATTTTGGATTTCGCACCAGCCGAGCTCGATCTCGCGTTTCACTCCGACCAGAAGCGCCTGTTCGCGGTCGGTGTCGCTCGGCGGCGGAATTTTCGAATCGACCAGGTCCTGCGCCTTATCGAGCAGCATGCCCGTCGGTTCGCCATGTTTATCCTTCAGGATTTTGCCGCCAAATGGGTCGGGCGTGTCGCGGGTGACGGCGGCGATTTTCAGCGCAGCGGAATTGGCGATCGCTGCGTGACCATCGGCGCGCGTCAGGAACACCGGATTTTCCGGCGCGATTTTGTCGAGGTCGGCGCGGGTGGGGAATTGCGGCGGCTTCCAGAACGTCTCGATCCAGCCGCGGCCGGTGATCCACTTGCCATGTTCTGTCTGCGCGACACGCTCCCCGACTTTCGCGAGGAAATCCTTGAGCGTCGTCGTGCCTTCCAGATTTAAATTCATCTCGCGCTCGCCAATCCCGAAGATGTGGCAGTGCGAATCGGTGAATCCCGGCACGACCGTTTTGCCGGCGAGATCGATCACCCGCGTGCTATCGCCGCGAAACTGCTGCGCGTCGGCATTCGAGCCGACGAAGGTGACGCGCTCGCCTTTCACTCCGATCGCTTCGGCGTGCGGCTGACGCTGGTTCACCGTGTAAACGTTGCCGTTGAGAAAAAGAATGTCGGCCGGCTCAGCGGCGCGCAGCGTTACCGCGCTGATCAGAGCAAGGACAATCGCGAAGACGCGCGCACAAATTTCTTTTGCCATCGCAATCGTGATTTATAGAGTTGCCGCTCCGTTCTCCCCGCTGCCACACTTAACCCACTGCGAGCCTGAACCAAGCACATCCTACCCGGCACTGTTTCGCGTTTCTCAGTTGGCGGCCGGTGGGTGTGCGGCGGGGTCGCTGATTTATGGCGAATTTCTTCCCACGCTGGACGAACTGGTTGCCGCTCAAGATGACGATCATCGGGATCGTGATTGTTTGCGGCGTGACCGGCGCGACGTGGTATTACGACACGCCGAAATACACGCGCGTTGGTTATCAGCCGATCCAGCCGGTGCCGTTTCCGCACGACATCCATGTCACGCAGCTGGGGATGGATTGCCGCTACTGCCACAGCTTTGTCGACGTCGCGGCGCATTCGAATTTGCCGAATACACAGACCTGCATGGCCTGCCATCAGCAGGTGCAAAAAGATAATCCGAAACTCGAGCCGGTCCGCGCGAGCTGGAAAACGGGACAGCCGATCGAATGGGTGCAGCTTCATCGCACGCCCGATTACGTTTTCTACAATCACTCGGCGCATGTGAACCGCGGCATCAGCTGCGCGGTTTGTCACGGGCAGGTCAATCACATGCCGGTCGTCTACCACGCGAAGCCGCACAGCATGGCGTGGTGCCTCGAATGCCATCGCCACCCGGAGAATTTCCTCCGGCCTAACGACCAGGTGTTCAACCTCGATTGGAAACCGGACGACGTGAAGCCGGCGGAATTCGTCGCGAAATATGGGCAGCCGAAGGAAGTGAAGGACGACTGGTCGAAAAAGGAGAAGCTCTCGCAGCAGGAGATCGGCCAGACGCTGAAGGAACGCTGGAACATCAACCCGCCTGTGACGTGCCAGGGTTGCCACCGATGAAGCGCATCTTCGAACATCCACCGGAACAGCTGACCGGCCGCCAGTATTGGCGCAGCCTCGGCGAGCTAAGCCACACGCCGGAATTCCACGAATGGCTGGAACGCGAATTCCCGGCCGGCGCCGCCGAGTTGAACGGCAACGAGTGGTCGCGCCGCAGCTTTTTGAAAGTGATGGGCACGTCGGTCGCGCTCGCCGGCTTTGGCCTGACGAGTTGTGAGTGGCCCCGCCGGCCGGAGATGCATCTCGTGCCGTTCACCAAAAGCGTCGAGTGGACGATCCCCGGCAAGGCGCTTTACTACGCGACCGCGATGCCGCGGCGCACCGGCGCGCTGCCAGTCGTGGCGACGACGGTTGACGGCCGTCCGATCAAGATCGAGGGCAACCCGCTCCATCCCGCGAGCGGCGGCGGCACGGACGTTTTCGCCCAGGCATCGGTGCTCGATCTCTACGACCCGGCGCGCTCGCGGCGTTTCGTTGAGAAGGTTCAGAAGACGGACAATGGGCGGAAAACCGAGAGCAGGGAGTCGCGCGATCGCGCCGCATTCGACAAATTCCTGAAGGAAGAGCTGTTGCCGAAGATCAACGCGGATGGCGGCGCGGGACTCGCCTTCCTCGTCGGCGAGACGCATTCTCCGACTCGTGAGCGGCTCCGGGCGGAGCTCGAAAAGCGTTATCCGCGGATGCGGTGGTGCGTGTATGAACCGGGGCTGACGGAGGCGCAGGCATTCAGCACCGACATCAGTTTTGGGCAGAACACGAGGCTCGTGCCGCACCTCGAGCGCGCTGACGTGGTGCTCGCGCTCGACGACGATTTTCTCGATTGCGGCGATGGCGATGTTCGCGCGTCGCGCGCCTTCACTTCGCGCCGGCGGATCAGCTCCGCGAAGGAGACGATGAACCGGCTCTACGTCGTCGAGAATCGCTACACACTGACCGGCGCAATGGCCGATCACCGGTTGCGGATCCCGGCGAGCCAAATCCCGGCATTCGCGCACGCGCTGGCCGGCAAAATTGCCGCTGCCACGCAGGACGAAGGACTTTCCTCAGTCATCGCCACGCTCGCCGACGCGCCCGATCAGATGAAGTTCGACGAGCAGTGGCTCACCGAGTGCGCGAACGATCTGATGGCGAAGCCGGGCGCGAGTCTCGTTCTTGCCGGCGCGCATCAGCCGGTGGTCGTGCAGTTGATTGCCTACGGAATCAATGCGGCGCTGAAAAATATCGGCACGACGGTGACGATCCGCGATTTCCCGCGCAACCCGAAGACGAACAGCATTCTGCAGCTCGCGTCCGACATCGATTCCGGCCGCGTCCAGCAGTTGTTCATCTTCGGTGGCGATCCCGTTTACAACGCGCCGAAGGCGGTGACGCTGGACAAAGACACCAAGGCGCCGGTCGATTGGGCGGACCTGCAGGCGAAAGTGCCGACGGTGGTGCGGCTCGGTTATTACGAAGATTCGACCTCGGCGCTCAGCCACTGGCACCTGCCGGCTGCGCATTACCTGGAAAGCTGGGGCGACGCGCTCACTTCCGATGGCGGATACGTGACGATCCAGCCGCTGATTTTGCCGCTCTTCGGCGGCGTCTCGGAAATCGAGCTGCTGAATGACTTGCTAGGCGGAACGCGCACCGAAGGTCCCGAGCTGGTGCAGGAGACGTTCCGCGCCACTGCGCCGCCAGGAGATTTCGCGACCGCGTGGTCGCGCCTCTTGCGTGACGGTTTTGCGGCGCACGTTCAGCCAGCCGACAAGCCGCCGACCTTCAATGGCAACGCGGCGGGCGGAGTGGCGCATAATTTGTGGAGCCCCGCTGCTGCGCCGACGGCGCAATCGCCGGAGATCGTGCTCGTTCGCAGTTACGCGGTGGATGACGGCCGCTACGCGAACAACGGCTGGCTGCAGGAGTTACCCGACCCGATCACGAAACTGACCTGGGATAACGCCGCGATGATGGCGCCGAGCTACGCAAAGCAGCTCGGCGTAAAAACCGGTGATCTGATCAAGGTGGCGGTGACGGAGACGACGCTCGATGCGAATCAAAAGCCGATCCGGCGCGAGCTGGTGATTGCCGCGATCATCGTTCCCGGTCACGCGGAGAATTCGATTACGATTCCGCTCGGTTACGGCCGTTTCACGGGACCCAAACAAGCGCTGCCGTATGCCGGCGGCGGCGTGGCTGATAACCCCGGCGCCGGTGAAGACACCGGCTTCAACGCTTACCTGCTGCGCACGAGCAGCAATCCGCATTTCATCGTCGCGGACGGAAAGACGGTCGAGAAAGTCGAAGTCACGAAAGCCGGCGGGCATTACCCGCTCTCGATCACGCAGGACCACTGGAGCATCGAAGGTCGCGGGTTGGTGCGCGAAGCGACGATCGAGCATTACCGGCAGGACAACGAATTCGTAAAGAAGATCGCCGGCGACGAGGAGCTGCCGCCGAAACTGCCGACCATCTACACTCATCCGCCGCTCGATGCAGCGCAGCAGTGGGGCATGGCGGTCGACCTCAATGTTTGCACCGGTTGCAGCGCGTGCGTGATCGCGTGCCAGAGCGAGAACAACATTCCGATCGTCGGCAAACTGCAGGTCAGCCACGGGCGTGCGATGCACTGGATTCGGATCGACCGCTATTACGCGAGCGACCGCCGGTTCAACGAAGACCGCGGCCAGTACCCGGAAAATCCCGAGATGGTGCACGAGCCGATGATGTGCCAGCACTGCGAGAACGCGCCATGCGAAACCGTCTGCCCGGTGAACGCCACCGTGCACAGCGAGGACGGCCTCAACGTGATGGCTTACAACCGCTGCATCGGCACGCGTTATTGCGCGAACAACTGCCCGTTCAAAGTCCGCCGCTTCAACTTCTTCGATTACAACCAGCGACCGGTCGGCAAACAGAAGGTCGCGGGCGCGTTCGGCATTTACGAGGAATACATCGCGCCGTTCACGAAAAAAGGCGCGCCGGACACGATCAAGATGCGCAACAATCCGAACGTCACGGTGCGCATGCGTGGCGTGATGGAGAAGTGCACGTATTGCGTGCAGCGAATCGAAGAGGCGAAAATCTCCGCGATCGCAAAAGCCGGCGAGTCGGCCAACAAACGGGTTCCGCGCGACTCATTCACGTCAGCCTGCGCGCAGGCCTGCCCGAACGAGGCGATCGTGTTCGGCGATATTGCCGATCCGCAAAGCAAGGTGTCGAAGATCAAGGCGCAGGAACGCAATTACCGGCTGCTCGAGTATTTGAACGTGAACACGCGTACCAGCTATCTGGCGCGGATTCGTAATCCGAATCCGAAAATGCCCGACGCGAAATGGATCGGCGTTGCCAGCGGCAAACTTGGGCGCGAAGGCCGCGGCGGCGCCGAGAAAGGCCAGCACAATTTTGAGCAGCACGATAAAGGCGTGTTGAACCCGAACGAGAAACCCGAAGGCAATCAGGCACCGCAGGCGACGACCGGGCCGAGTGTGCCGACGGAAAAACCGTGATGAACGAAACTGTCCGTTATTTGCGGCTGAGCAATGGCTGACGCGATCACAGCTCCAGATGTAGTGCGGGCGGAGGCGAGCGATTCGATCGAATCGAAGCTGAAGCGCGTGCCGCTGGTCCTGAACCGGCGGAACTTCCGCTGGATCACCGATCGCATCTCCGGCGTGGTCGAAGAGCCGGCGCCGCGCTGGTGGTGGGTTACGTTCGCCATCACTTCGCTCACCGCCGCGTTCGGGCTCTTCTGCCTCGGCTACCAGATTTCCACCGGCGTCGGCACGTGGGGATTGAATCACCCGGTGGGCTGGGCGTGGGACATCACGAACTTCGTCTTCTGGATCGGTATCGGTCATGCCGGAACTCTGATCTCCGCCATTCTCTTTTTGCTCCGCCAAAAGTGGCGCACCTCGATCAATCGCGCCGCGGAAGCGATGACGCTGTTTGCGGTGATTTGCGCCGCGATCTTCCCCGGCGTGCACGTCGGCCGCGTCTGGATGGCGTGGTATCTGGCGCCGCTGCCTAACAACTACGGCATCTGGCCGAACTTCCGCAGCCCGCTGCTCTGGGACGTGTTCGCCGTGTCGACCTACTTCACCGTTTCGGTGCTGTTTTGGTACACCGGGTTGATCCCCGATCTGGCGACGCTGCGCGATCGCGCGACCTCCAAGATCAAGAAGTTCTTCTACGGAATTTTCGCGGTCGGCTGGCGCGGATCGAACCGCCACTGGCGCCATTACGAAATGGCGTACCTGCTGCTCGCCGGCATCTCGACGCCGCTCGTGTTGTCGGTGCACAGCGTGGTCTCGTTCGATTTCGCCACGTCGATTTTGCCGACCTGGCACACAACCATTTTCCCGCCCTATTTCGTCGCGGGCGCGATCTTCGGCGGGTTCGCGATGGTGCTGACGCTGCTAATTCCGGCGCGCGCGATCTACAAGCTGCAGGACATCATCACGATCCAGCACATCGACAAGATGGCGAAGATCATCCTGCTGACCGGCTCGTTCGTCGCCTACGCCTACGCGATGGAGTTTTTCGTCGCCTGGTACAGCGGCAATCATTACGAGCGCTTCGCCTTCGCGAACCGCGTGCTCGGCCCTTACTGGTGGTACTGGTGGGTCGGCATGCTTTTCTGCAACTGCCTTTCACCGCAGCTTTTCTGGTTCCGCTGGTGCCGGCGCAACATCTACGTCGTCTACTTCGTCTCGATGTGTGTGAACGCCGGCATGTGGTTCGAGCGTTTCATCATCATCGTCGGCGGCCTGCACCGCGATTTTCTGCCGAGCTCGTGGGGAATGTTTTACCCGACCTGGGTCGATATCTGGACCTTCATCGGCACGTTCGGGATCTTCACCTCGCTCTTCCTGTTGTTCATCCGCTACCTGCCGATGATCGCGATGAGCGAAGTGAAGATCGTGCTGCCGGAAGCGGACCCGCATTTTCAGTCAGCTGAGCAGCACCATCCGGTCGCCGCGGGCGGAAAGGAGCGCACTTGAAAACGCCTTCCGGTCACGACGTCTACGGGATCGGCGCTGAGTACCCGACGGCTGGCGCGTTATACGAAGCGGCGAAACGGGTCCGCGATGCCGGATTCAAACGCTGGGATGTGCATTCGCCGTTTCCGATTCACGGAATGGATGACGCGATGGGCCTCGGCAAATCATGGCTGAGCGCGCCGGTCTTAGCCGGCGGTGTAACTGGTTTGCTGACGGCGGCGGTTTTGGAATTCGGACCGTCATCGATTCTCTACCCGCTCATCGTGCACGGAAAGCCGCGCAATTTTTGGACGGTGCCGGCGTTCTTCCCGATCATGTTCGAGCTGACGGTGCTCTTCTCCGCCTTCAGCGCATTTTTCGCGGTGCTGATTATGAACGGGCTGCCGCGGTGGAATCACCCGGTGTTCAACTGGGACCGCTTCACCCGCGCCACGAATGACGGATTTTTCCTGATCATCGAAGCGCGTGATCCGCGGTTCACCGAAGTCGAAGCGCGCCAGCTCCTGGAAGAGAGCGGCGGCCAGCACATCACTTTGATTCACGAGGACTGAGATGCTGCGCGGATTTTTTCTTATCTTCGTTTTGCTCGGCGTGGTGATGGTCGCGTTCCTCGGGTTTCGCGGACAGAAAAGCACCGGGTCACCGATCGAGATTTTCCCCGATATGGTGCGGCAGATGAAAGTGCGCGCGCAGGCGCCGCTCGGATTTTTTGCGGATGGCCGCGGATCGCGCGTCCCGGTCGCGGGCACGGTGCCGATCGGCTACGAGATGCCGAAGCCGGAAGTAGAAGCGCAATCGCCGGTCGAGGCGACATCGATGCCGCCGCAGCTCGCCTTCAGCGAAGGCACTGATTACATCAACACCGGCAAAATGGGCGCAAACTGGGGCACGGGCATTCCGATCCCGGTGGATGCAAAGCTGATGGAGCGCGGCCGCCAGCGTTTCACGATTAACTGCACCGCGTGTCACGGAATGCTGGGCGACGGCAACGGGATGGTGAAACAGCTTGGCCTAACGACTGTGCAAAGCCTGCAGCAGGACCGGATTCGCAACATGGCCGACGGCGAAATTTTCAACACCATCACCAACGGCAAAAACACGATGATGGCTTATGGCCCGAACGTGACCGTGAATGATCGCTGGGCGATCATCGCGTATCTCCGCGCATTGCAACGGAGCCAGAACGCGACCGCGGCCGACGTGCCGCCGGATCATCGCGCGGATTTGGACAAACCGGCGGCACCGCCTGCGGCGTCACCCGCACCTTCGGAGGCAGCCAAGAAATGAGCGAGCGCGCGAACGTGGTGCCGATGCCGGAAGGGGAGTTTTTCGAGGCGAACCGCTTCGCGGGCAAATCGGCGTTGTTCGGGATTCTCGCCCTGATCGGGATCGTGCTGAGCGTCGTCGGCGGGTTAGTCGCGCCGCATCAGTTCGCCTACTCGTGGCTGTTCGGCTTCGCGTATTTCTTCACGCTGCTGATCGGCTGTTTCTTCTGGACGATCGTGCATTACGCAGTCGACGCCGAGTGGACGGTCGTGGTTCGGCGCCAATTGGAGAACATCGCGTCGCTGCTCGCAGTCATGGCGGTGTTCTTCATCCCAGTGCTGCTGCTGCGTCATCATCTGTACGAGTGGATGAATATTCCGCGCGGACAGGAGCCGTTGCTCGACAGCAAGCGGCTATATCTCAACATGCCGTTCTATCTCGGCCGTTGCGTGCTCTACTTTGTCTTCTTCGGAGCCGCAGCGTTTCTGCTTCGGCGGTTTTCAGTCCGGCAGGATCGCGATGGGAATCCGTGGTGGACGCTGGCGAGTCGCAAGCTGTCGTTCCTCAGTCTGCCGCTGTTCGGTCTATGCCTCACGTTTGCCGCTTACGACTGGCTGATCGGCACCGATTACCGCTGGTTTTCTACAATGTGGGGCGTCTACATTTTCGCCGGCGCGGCGGGCAGCTCGATGTCGCTGCTCGTTCTCGTCATCACCGCGCTACGGAGCGCCGGTTATCTGCGCGATGTCGTTACGCTCGAGCATTACCACATCATGGGTAAGTGGATGCTCGCCTTCACAGTTTTCTGGGCCTACATCGGCTTCGGCCAGTACATGCTGATCTGGTACGCGAACATTCCCGAGGAGACGCAGTACTTTATCCGCCGGAATGTCGAATCTTGGAACGTGCTCAACCTCCTGCTCGTGGTGGGCCGGTTCTTCGTCGGCTTTCCGCTGCTGCTTTTGCGCGGACCAAAGAAGCAGCCGCTGAAGATCTGCGTGATCGCCGGGTGGCTGCTGCTGATGCAGATGCTCGACATTTACATCATCGTGCTGCCAGCGCTGCACGGCACCGGCGTTCATCTCAGCATCTGGGATTTTGTTCCGTTGCTGACGATTGGCGCGACGCTCGCCTTTCTTTTTCTGCGTGTGCTCGGCAAAGCATCGCTGTTTCCGAACCGCGATCCGCGGCTGATCGAATCGCTTTACCTGGTGAATTAACGTGGCCGATCAACGCCAGGCTTCCGATCTCGCGCCGCACCAGAGCTTCTCTGCGTGGGTCGGCGTCGTGCTGTTGTTCGCTGTTTTCGGCGCGTTCGTGTGGGTGGCGATTGGCGCCTCGCCGCGCGGAAGCGATTACGAGGAGAAGCGCGCCCGTAATCGCGAGGAGAAGCTGAAAGCTTCACACCAGGAATGGGAAAAGGCGCTGACGAGCTACGCGTGGGTCGACAAAAACAAAGGCGTCGCGCGCATTCCGATTGACCAGGCGATGAAGCTAACGTTGACCGACCTGGCGCAGAAGAAGCCGATGCCGGCTAATCCGATCGCGCCTGAAGCGCAGACCGGTGGAACCCAAAACACCGCGCCGGTAACGGCACCGCAGGGTTCACCGCCACCAGCGGCGGCTGCAAGCGCAACACCAGTTTCGAAAGGCGGACACCAACCGGAAGCCAACAAGAGCGCGGCCGAGGTGAATCCCGCGCCAGTCGCGCCGGGTTCGCAGCCGGGCCCATCTTCAACACCGGCAGCGACACCGCCGCCGCAATCGAGCGCGCCAAACCCAGCCGGCGCGCCGCAAAATCAAGCGACCCCCACGCCGCACGGCTCTCCGATTCCAGTACCAGGAAAAACACCATGACGCCTGCCGATTTACCGCTCAGGGCGCCCAGCGACGTCACCACTGCGCAAACGAGCACGACCGATGTCAACGCGGGCGACGTGGAGCGAGTCGAGCGCGCTCTGATCGATGCATCGACGCGCGTGCCGGTGCTGATGTTTTACACGTCGGCGATTGCGTGGCTGCTCATCGGGACGCTGCTCGGTGCGTTCACGTCGATCCGGATGCACACTCCCGATTGGCTTTCGAACATCAGCTTTCTGACGTGGGGCCGCGTTCGTCCGGCGCACATGAACGTGATGGTTTACGGCTGGGCGTCGATGGCCGGAATCGGCACCGCGATCTGGCTGATGGCGCGGCTTTGTCGCACGACACTCCGGCATCCGCTGCTTCTCGTCGCGGGCGCCGCATTCTGGAATCTCGGTGTGCTTCTCGGCGTGGTCGGAATTCTTGGTGGACTCAGCACCGGCTACCAATGGCTCGAGTTCCCGCCGTTTGCCGCGATCGTCCTTTTCGTCGCCTACACGCTGGTGGTGTCGTGGGCGGTGTTGATGTTCCGCTTCCGGCGCGGGGACAACATCTACATCACGCAATGGTATTTGCTCGGCGCGTTTCTCTGGTTCCCGTGGTTGTACGCGGCCGCGCACATCATGCTCTTCATCGCGCCGGTGCAAGGCGTGCTGCAGGCGGCGGTGAACTGGTGGTACGGAAACAACCTGATGTTCCTCTGGTTCGGCTCGCTCGCGCTCGGCACTGCGTATTACATGATTCCGAAGGTGACTGGCCGCCCGGTTTACAGTTATCACCTGGCGGCGATCGGCTTCTGGACCTACGCGCTCTTCGCAAGCTGGACCGGGATGCAGCGCCTCGTCGACGGCCCGTTCCCCGCCTGGATGGTGACCGTGAGCATCGCGGCGATGATTTTGACAATCATTCCGGTCGCGACGGTCGGATTGAATCATCACATGACGATGCGCGGCCAGTTTGGCCTGCTGCGCTACAGTCCGACGCTGCGCTTCACCGTTTTCGGCGCGATCTCCTACACCATTTTTAGCGCAGTGGGTGTGCTGATTTCACTGCGGTCGGTCGCCCGCTTCGTGCATTTCACGCAAGCCAGCATCGGCTACACGCACATGGGGCTCTACGCGTTTTACACGATGATCATGTTCGGTTCGATGTACTACATCGTGCCGCGACTGGTCGGTCGCGAATGGCGTTCCGCGTCGCTGATCAAGATGCACTTCTGGGCCTCCGCTTACGGCATCGGGCTGATGGTGTTGATGCTGCTGGTCGGCGGTTTCGTGCAGGGGCTGAACATGGACGACCCGACGATGGCGTTCACGGAAAGCACTCAATCGGTGCTGCCGTACCTGCGCGGCCGGAGCTTGTCGGGAATTCTGCTGACCGTCGCGCATTTCATTTTCGCGTATCACTTCGGCCTGATGCTCTTCGGGCTCGGCAGGACGGCAAGCGTGCCGACATTTCTCAACCCGCGTGAAGAGGAGGCGCTCGAGTCGCGGTTATGAAAGGTCTGACGCCGCTATTTCTCGGCCTGATCGGCACGTTCTTTTTCTCGTGGGCCGGGCTCGCGTTGATTCCGAATGTGCAGATCGGTCATCTCGATCCGCAAAGCGACGAGGAAGGCACGGACATTTATCCGATGCCGAAATCGGGAATGGCTGAGCGCGGGCGGCAGGTCTACGCAGCAAACGGCTGTGTCTATTGTCATACCCAACAGGTGCGCGCGGACTATGCCGCTTCCGACATCGATCGGAAATGGGGTGAACGCCGCAGCGCACCGCGCGATTACCTCTTCGAGCGGCCGGCATTCCTCGGGAAAATGCGCATGGGTCCCGATCTCGCGAATATCGGAAAACGCGCGCCGAGCGAAGACGCGAACGCGCCGCAGCCGGCACCCGGCGGGACCGGCGCGCAGCCGGCCAATGCTGCGCCAGGTGCGTCGCCAGCGCTGGCGGCTGGAACTGGAGCGAGTTCGCCCGCTGCCGGTGCGCCGCCGGCGGGTGCGGCCGCAGCTTCATCGCCGGCAGGATCACCCGCGCCCGCTGCACCAGCTGGACCGCAAGCAGGACCAGCCTCCCCGGCTTCAACAAACGCTGCGATGACAGCAGCGAGCTCCGCGGACGCAACTCTCGGCCCGAACGGAGCGCCGATACCGTACTCCGCTGCGTGGCATCACCAGCACCTGTTTAGCCCGCGCAGCGTGAACATGGATTCGATCATGCCTGCCTATCGATTCCTCTACGCGAAGCGCAAAGTCGAAGGTCAGTATGCCGCCGACGCACTGAAGCTCACCGGTGCGGAAGCGCCGCCGCAGGGTTACGAAAT
>CADDYX010000036.1 GCA_902810735.1 Verrucomicrobiota bacterium
CGCCTGGCGCACGTGGGCGATCGCACCGGACTGGAGATGATCCGCACACTGCAGGACCATGGCGTTCACCAGGGCATCGATGTGCACATGGAGCACACGATTCTTGCAATCCTGACGAGCGATGGCCGCGCAGTCGGCGCCTTCGGTTACGAACGGGAGCGCGGCCGATTCAAAATCTTCCGCGCCAAAGCCATCGTGCTCGCGACCGGCGGAATCGGACGCGCCTACAAGATCACGAGTAACAGTTGGGAATACACCGGCGACGGACATTCACTCGCGTACCGCGCCGGCGCGGAGTTGATCGACATGGAATTCGTGCAGTTCCATCCCACCGGGATGGTCTGGCCGCCGAGCGTGTGCGGAATTCTCGTCACCGAAGGCGTGCGCGGCGAGGGCGGCATTTTGAAAAACAAGGAAGGGCGCCGCTTCATGTTCGACGACATCCCGGAGAACTACCGAAGCCAGACGGCGGACAGCGACGAAGAAGGCTGGCGCTACTGTCAGGGCGACAAAAATTCGCGACGGCCGCCGGAGCTGCTGACGCGCGATCACGTCGCGCGCTGCATCGTGCGCGAAATCAAGGAAGGCCGCGGCAGTCCTCATGGCGGCGTGTTTCTCGACATCGCGTGGATCAAGGAGCGCGTGGCGAACGGCGCCGATCACATCAAACGCAAGCTGCCGAGCATGTATCACCAGTTCAAACAACTGGCCGACATCGATATCACCGAGCAGCCGATGGAAGTCGGGCCGACAACGCATTACGTGATGGGCGGGATCCATGTGGATGCCGACACGCAGATGTCGCGCGTGCCCGGACTGTTCGCCGCCGGTGAATGCGCGGCGGGCATCAACGGCGCTAATCGGCTCGGCGGCAATTCGCTCTCCGATCTGCTCGTGTTCGGCAAACGCGCGGGTGAATTTGCCGCGAAATTCGCAACGGAGAATTCGTTAGGTGAAGTCGATCAAGCGAAAGTCGACCAGACCGCGCGTGAGGCGTTGCAACCATTCGAACAAGCCGGCGCCGAAAATCCGTACCAGGTGCAAAAGGATTTGCAGGAGCTGATGCAGGACAACGTCGGCATCGTGCGCAATGAGGCGGAGATGCAATTCGCGCTCAGCGAATTGCAGAAGCTGAAGGACCGAGCGACTCGCGCCGGCGTGACCGGTCACCGGGAGTTCAACCCCGGCTGGCACACCGCGCTCGATCTGCGGAACCTGATGACGGTTTCAGAAGCGGTCACGCTCGCCGCGCTTGAGCGGAAAGAGAGCCGCGGCGCGCAGTTTCGCGAGGATCATCCGCAGAAGGATGAGCGCTTTTCGAAGGTGAATACGATGATCTCGCAGGCGGAAGACGGCTCGATGCAGATTCGGTTGGAGCCGCTCAAGGAAATGCCGGATTATCTGCAGCAGGTCATCGAGGAAATGAAGTGAGCGAGCAGACGGTGCAATTCCGGGTCTGGCGCGGCGACGCGAACGGCGGCGCGTTTCACGATTACACGGCGGAATGCTCGGAAGGCATGGTCGTGCTCGACGCCGTGCACGATATTCAACGAACCCAGGCAGGCGATCTCGCCTGCCGGTGGAATTGCAAGGCCGGCAAGTGCGGCTCGTGCTCGGCTGAAATCAACGGTCTGCCGCGGCTGATGTGCATGACGCGGCTGAGCGAGATCGACACCGGCAAGCCGGTCACGATCGAGCCGATCAAAGCGTTCCCGCTCTTGAAAGACTTGATCACAGACGTGTCGTGGAATTTTCGCGTGAAGAAGCGGATCAAGAAATTCAAGCCGCGTCCGCCGGATGCGCCGGACGGCACCTGGCGCATGCAGCAGGCGGACATCGACCGCGTGCAGGAATTTCGGAAATGCATCGAGTGCTTCCTTTGCCAGGACGTCTGTCACGTGCTGCGCGACCACCACAAGCACGATGAGTTTATCGGCCCGCGCTTTCTCACTTACGTCGCAGCGCTCGAGATGCATCCGCTCGACACCGAGGATCGCATTCCGGAGCTGAAGCAGGCGCACGGCATTGGCTACTGCAACATCACCAAATGCTGCACCAACGTTTGCCCGGAGAATATTAAGATCACCGACAATGCGATCATTCCGCTGAAAGAGCGGGTCGTGGATCAGTATTTCGATCCGGTGGCGATCCTTCTGCGGCGTTTGCGCGGCGACCGGGAAAACAAAGCGACCACATGAGCACGTTCGAGCTCAAGACGCTGACCGAAGAAGGCATTCCTGCGGCGCTGGAAAAAGCGGAGCGGTATCGATTGCTCAATGAGGCGGCCGAAGCGGAGAGCATTTGCCTCGATGTCTTGAAAGTCGCACCAGACAACCAGCAGGCGATCATCACGTTACTCCTCGCCGTGACCGACCGGTTCTCGAAAGGATATGGCGTCAGCGAAACGCAGGCGAAGGAGTTGCTGGCCCGTATTGCCGGCGAATACGAGCGCGCCTATTACTCGGGAATTCTGGCGGAACGTCGCGCCAAAGCGCGGCTCGCGCAGGGCGGCCACGCCAGCCGCTGGGCTTACGATCTGTTGCGCGAAGCGATGGAGTGCTATGAAAAAGCGGAATCGATGCGGCCGCCCGGGAACGACGATGCGCTCCTGCGCTGGAACACCTGCGCGCGCATCATCGCACGCAACAAGCTCGTCGCGCGTGAAGAGGAAAAGCTCGAGCCGCCGCTCGAGTAGTTAGCTCGCGCGGATTTCCAACTCGCGGTTGTAAACCGAGCCGAGCGGGCCGGGAACGCTCGAATAAAGCGAGAACGATTCGACAGGTATCAGGCCGGCGCCGAGATCGGCGTGATCTTTGACGAACCGGCGAATGGTTTGCGGCGCGACATCTCGACACCGCGCTAACGTCACGTGCGGATGCCAGGCGCGCAGGTCGGGTTCGAGACCGCTCGCGAGCGCCGCTTCCACGACCCGTTTGTGAAGATGGAACAATTGCGGGTGTCCGTCGCCGACACCGGCCCAGATCACGTTCGGTTTTCCTTTTGCCGGAAACGTGCCGACGCCGATGATCGGCAGAAAGAACCGGGGAAACCGAACAGCGGCGAGCTTGTCGCGCAACCTCTCCTCGACGAGCGGAGTGACGTTGCCGAAAAAGCTCAACGTAAGATGAACCTGGTCTGCCCGGACCCAGCGCACGCCGGGTAGATGCGGATTCATCTCGGCGAGAAGATTCGTGACTGAGTCGGGAAGATCGAGGGCGACGAACAGCCGCTTCACGCGCCGTTCGTCTCGTTGTTCCGCGCGATGTTGCGATCCGCGAAATGCGTCGCCCACTTCGGCACGTTGGAATCCTCGCGACTTGCCCAGCCGGATTGCAAACGGTCGCCACTATCGTCGGTCGGCGACGGCAGCAGCCGGTTCGCAATCGCAAGCGCGTGCGCTGTTGTGTTCGGGAGCAGCGCATCAGCGGCGATCGCGAATTTCGTCGACAGCGGCATACCGAGGAATGGAAGACCACGTTTGCATGCGCGGAGAATTTTGGCTGCGGCGCGTTCTGCTTTCATCGAGATCAACGGCAGGCCCGCCGAGGCAGCGAACCACGAAAATTCCGCGCCGTGGTCGCCTTTGAACTGCGCGTTTACGTGCGAGCCGGTGCGCATCATACCGGGCGCAACCGTCGTTACGTATATGCGTTCGCGGGCGAGCTCCGGTCGCAGCGCATTCGAGAATCCCACAGCCGCAAATTTGCTCGCGCAGTACGGGGCGAGGTGCGGCACGGCGATTTTTCCGCCGATTGAGGTGATGTTGACGATCCGCGCTTCTGGTCGGCGGCGCAGATGCGGCAACGCGGCCATCGTGAGGTGATACGGCGCCCAAAAATGGACGCGCATCGCGCGCTCGTAGTCTTCACGGCTCATGTGCTGGTATGGGCCGACTTCGATGATGCCCGCATTATTGATGACGGCGTCGAGCGCGCCGAAATGCTCGATGATTGTTCGCACCGCCTGTTCGATCTCCTGCGGATTGGTCAGATCACAGGTGACGGTCAAAACCTCGGCACCGCGTTCAGATAGTTCCTCAGCCGCGCGGTCGAGCTCGGCCTGCTTTCGCGCCAGCAGCGCGACGCGACCACCTGCGCTGCAAATCTGCCGCGCCAGCACCAGCCCCAAGCCGCGCGACCCGCCCGTGATAAGGAAGACTTTGTCGGCGAAATCAAAGCGTCGGCGCGCAACTCGCGACAAAAGCCAGCCGGCGCCGACCACACCGCCCGCCGAAAAGAGCAACGTGCGTTTCACGTTAAGAGATTCGCACGTCAATGGCTAAACGCTCGACGCAACCGGAATGTTTTCCGGCACGCGATCGGCCGCGGGTTTGCGCACGCAAAAGGCGAGCATCGCACCAACCAGACAAAGCAGCGCGCCGGCAAAGAACGGCGTCCGGCCATAGTGCGCGAGCGGCTTATGCAAATCGAACATGAGTAGCCAGCCACCGAGCAACGGGCCGAGCAACCGCGCGAGACTGCCAGCCGATTGCAGCACGCCCATGGCGCGGCCCTGCCAGCTCCGCTCGATCATCTGCGACGCGAGCCCGTTGAGGGGCGGGCTGGCGAAACCGCTGCCGAAGGCAAGCCCGGCCGAGACGAGCAGCAAACTCGTTAGGCCGCCGACGAACGGCAGAAGGACAAGCGATAACGCGGTGAGGACGAGCCCGGCACGCGCGAGCGCCGTTTCACCAAACACGTGCACGAGGCGGCCGATCAACCCGCCTTGCACCAGCACGCTCAGGATTCCGACATAGGCGAAGAGGTAACCGTTCGCGTGTGCATCGTAACCGAAGCGCTTTTCGGTGAAGAGCGCGAAGAGCGTCGTCATGATCGAAAAGCCGGAGACGAGGAAGAAATAGGTTGCGGCGACGAGGGCGAACATGAGACCGCGACCGTGGCGGAATACCTGCGCGATCGACTCACGCGCATGCGCGACCGAGCGGTGTTCCGGCGACAGGCTTTCGGGCAGCAGAATGTAAATCAGCAGCACGTTCACGATCGACAGACCGGCTGCGAACCAGAATGGTGCGCCGTAGGAAATGCGACTCAGCACGCCGCCAATCAGCGGTCCGAAGGTGAAGCCGACGCCGAACGCAGCGCCGATCATTCCCATCGACTTGGAGCGCACCTCGGGCGGCGTGACATCGGCGATGTAGGCTTGGGGAATGGAGATGTTGCCGCCGGTGACGCCGGCAATGATCCGCGCGATGAAGAGCAGCAGGAGCGAGTTGCCAATCCCCATCAGCGCGAAACCGAGCGCCGTCCCGGCAATGCTCAACATCAGAACTGGTCGCCGGCCGAACCGGTCCGACAAACGGCCGAGCATCGGCGTGAAGATGATCTGCATGCCGGAGTAGATGCCGGTCAGCCAGCCGATCGCGACCGGTGTGGCGTGGAAGCGTTCCGCGTAGAGCGGGAGTACCGGAATGATGATCCCGAAGCCGACCATGTCGATGAACACGGTCAGGAAAAGGATGAAAAGCGGTGAGCGTTTGTTGCGCGGCGTCATGCTGAGCGGAGCGAAGCGTAGTCGAGGAAACCCGCTGCGCTAGTCGGGCGTCATGCCGCGGGGTCTCTCGACTTCGCTCGAGATGACTACGCGTGGCGGCGATTGAACCGGGCCACTTCCCGCGCCGTCTCGCGATCGGTCGCGCGCTTCTTCAGATCGGCGCGCTTGTCGTGCGCGACCTTGCCTGTGGCCACACCGATCTGGGATTTCAGCCTTCCGTTTTTCCAGTAGAGACTCAGCACGACAAGGGCGCGGCCGCTGATCGCGCTGAGGCCGTAGAGCTTGTCGATTTCCTGACGGTGGAGCAGCAGCTTGCGCGGGCGTTTCGCGGGCGGCACTTCGTGGCTGGCGCGCTCGTACGGTTGAATGTCTGCGTTGTAGAGAAACGCCTCGCCTTTCTCGATCCGCACGAAGGCATCGCTGATGTTCGCTTTGCCGGCGCGGATCGATTTGACCTCGCTGCCCTTCAGCTCGATGCCGGCTTCGTAGCGCTCGAGGATGTGAAAATCGCGCAGCGCCTTTCGATTGAGGATCGTTTCGGCAGCCATCGCGCTGCTAGAGCGGCGACGTGCCGCTACTTCGAATCGGCTTCGCTGTCAGCGCCTTCCACGACGGCTTCGTAGGTCAACTTGCCTGCGATGATTTCCTTGAGCGCGATGTCGGTGAGAGAGGCGCGGGGCGAAGCTTCGACCAGAGGACGATGACCGAGCCCAAGCTGCCGGACCCGCTTGGAGACAACGTTGATGAGCAGTTGCTGATTGGGAATCACTTGAGCTGCTTCTTGCAGGAGTTGAGTGGTCATATTGCGCAAGGAACGAGCGGCCCGACCGCCATCCGTCGGGAACTGAAGGATCGTCGCGGTGCCGTCCGCAGGCGTGGATAAATCGGTGGCTGGAGCGAGCATCGTCGGCGGAAAGAGAACGCAGAACTTGTCGGCGCTCGCCCGAACTGTCAATCGATTTGTGGCACCCGGCCTGCTGCATCCGGCGCGCTCGCGTTGCAGCGACTCCGATCGCACCACCGATCTGACCTTGCCAGCGTTGCCGGAATACGCGAGATAGGCTGTCGCGCGGTCGGCAGATTGCGAGAACGGGCTGTGGCTCAGCTTGGTAGAGCGCTGCGTTCGGGACGCAGAGGCCGTGGGTTCAAATCCCACCAGCCCGAGGCCGATGAGTTGATGGTTGATAGTTGAGGAGCGGCGCGAAAAGCTCCGCATCGCGCGATGAATCAGGCGGTCCTCACTACGATTGCGCTCTCCGGGTTGGCGGTCGCATTCTTCCATGCAGCGATCCCGACGCATTGGCTGCCGTTTGTCCTCACCGCTCGTGTCCAGCGGTGGTCCGCGGCGCGGACAATCGGAGTGACTGCCATCGCCGGCAGCGGGCATGTGCTTGTGACGGCAGTGCTCGGCGTCGCGATTACATTTTTCGGAACAGCGATTAGCGAGAAGCTCGGCAACTGGTTTCCGCGGCTCGCCGGCGCGACGCTGTTGCTCTCCGGCTGCTACTATCTGGCGCGACAACTAAGCGGTCGCGGGCACGTGCACTTCGGATATCCGCATGAACATTTGCACGAAGACGGAGACGAATCGGCTGAGCCAGAGCCGCCAAAACACACATCGGATCGCGCGGCAATCGCGAGCCTGCTCGCATTTCTCACGCTCTCGCCCTGCGAGGCGTTTGTGCCGTTCTACATGTCCGGCATTCGCTACGGCTGGGCCGGCTTCGCTCTTCTCACCGTCGTGCTCTCGCTCGGCACGGTCGCCGGAATGGTGGTTTTCACTTCCCTCACGATTGCGGGCCTCGGCAAATTGAAACTCGCGATGCTCGAGCGCTACGAAAGCGCGCTCATGGGCGTGCTGCTTTGCTCGGTCGGCGTTCTGATTATCGTGTTCGAACGATGAAAGCATCCGCGGATTTAGAGGTTGGAGGTGTCGCACCTGATTTTCGAGCGACGGCTGTCGGTGGTGAGTACGGAGCCGGCCGTGAAATATCGCTGTCCGATCTCCGCGGCGCGCCTGTCGTCCTGTATTTTTATCCGAAAGACGATACGCCCGGTTGCACCGCACAGGCGTGCGGGTTGCGCGACGCCTGGAGCAAAATGCACTCACTCGCGAAAATCTTCGGCGTCAGCGTCGATTCAACGGCGAGCCACGCGAAGTTCATCGACAAATACACGCTGCCCTTCCCGCTGCTTGCCGATCCGGAGAAGAAGATCGTGAACGCGTACGGCGTGTGGGTGGAGAAAAGCATGTACGGCAAGAAATACATGGGCGCGGAACGGAGCACGTTTGTCATCGACGCAAACGGCCGCATCGCGACGATCCTGCGCAAAGTAAAACCGGAAGAGCACGTCGACCTGCTGCGTCAGGCGCTGCGCGCGACGCAACGTTAGGCGAAACGGTTTGCAGTCGGCGGCGTCCGGTGCTTGCATTGCGCTCCGGCCAGCCCCGCTCGCCGCACCTTTATGGGATCTCTCAAGAAACGTCGAAAGGCGAAAATCTCCAAGCACAAGCGCCGCAAGCGCATGAAGGAGAATCGCCATAAGAAACGTCTCCGCTACAAATCGTAGCTCAGCAGGCGCGGTCCGTCCCGCCAGCAGCCGTTCGCCACGCGCGGAGCGATTGCGCCGCCCAGCTCAGGTAGACTACACTAGTCGCAAGATGATTCCGCGGCTCAACCGGTCGGTAGTCGGGAATCTGTGCGTTGTCGCGGCTGCCGTTTGCCTGGCGGCAAAAACGCCGGCATTCGCCGCGCCCGTTTCTCAGCCGCGCAAGCCGGCGGGGGCAATCGACGATTCGTTCAATCCAGTTCCCGCGCCCGATCTCGCGTTGCGGCCCGAGAACGCTCGCAAAGCCGACGCGCTCGCCGCGTTCGTCGAAGGCACGCGCCTCGAGGAAAACGCCGAGATGCAGGATGCGCTCGCCGCATACTTGAAAGTGCTAAACGTCGATCCGGGCGAAGCGGAGCTCGCGTCGCGCGTCGCGACGCTACTTTCGCGACAGGGCGATGTGCCGCGCGCGATCGACGTCCTTAAAGATGCCGTCAAAGCGGACCCGAAGGAATCGGCGCCCTATCTGCAGCTCTCGCTCTTCTACGCGAAGTACCTGAAGAAGCTGGACCAGGCGCTGAAGTACGCGAACCAGGCCGTCGCGCTCGACCCGCAAAACATCGAGGGCTATCAGCGCGTCTACGATATCGAGCTCGCTCGTGGCGATCCGCACAAGGCGCTGGCGGTGCTCGATCGCGCGAAGGCCGTCGCGACGGACGATCCGCTCTTCTGGGTGCGACTGGGCAAGCTTTACGCCTCCATTATTTTCAAGTCCGATGCCCCGCCGCCGGCGGACGATCTGCGGCGCGTGAACGAAATCTTCGATCGCGCCAGGCAAAGCGCGAAAGACGATCCCGCGATTCTGAAGGACATCGCCGACTACTACGCGGCGTCGCAACAAATTCAGCAGGCGATCCCGCTCTACTTACGCGTGCTCGAATTGCAGCCGAACGATGCCAACGCGCGCGAGAAGCTCGCGACCGGATTCATCCTCAATCACGACCGGTCGAAAGCGATCGAAATGCTGGAGGAGATCATCAAGCGCCAGCCGGAAAAATTTCAGCCCTACGAATTGCTGGCGCAGGTGCTCGACGACGATGCGCGCGCACTGCTCCGGGAGAATCAGGTCGATCGCGCAAAGACGGAATTCGCAAAGGCCGCGGCAAATTACGAGCAGTGCATTCTGATCAATCCGGGCGAGATCACGGCTTATTTGCGCCTCGCTCAGCTGCTGATCGGCGCGGTGCAAAAGCCGGAACGCGCGGTCGAACTGCTCAGCGACGCGCGCAAACGTTTTCCGGATGTGCCGGAATTCACCTATCTGCTGGCGCTCGCGCAACGTGAGTCGAAGCAAGCCGGCAAAGCGGTAACCACTTTCGAGGAGGCATTGCACGAGGCGGAGCCCGTCGCGGCGGAATTCGTCAATGCCCGGTTTTATTTCGATTACGCCATCGCCGCCGACCAGGCGGGTTTGCATGACAAGGCGGCGGATCTGCTGCGGCAATCAATCGCTCTCGATCCCGGGAACGCGGCCGAAGCCTACAACTACCTCGCTTACATGTGGGCGGAGCAAAATGCGCACCTCGAAGAGGCGGAGGATGCGGTGAACCACGCTCTACAGCTCGATCCAAACAACGGTGCATATCTCGACAGCCTCGGCTGGATCGAATACCGCAAAGCGAAGTTCACCGATGCGCTGAACACACTCCTGCGCGCCGAGCAAAACATGCAGCGCGGCGACCCCGTCGTGTTCGAGCACATCGGCGACACCTATGCGAAATTGAACCGCACCCCGCAGGCGCTCGATTACTGGCGAAAGGCGCTGGCGCTCGATCCGAAGAACAAGCTGCTCGCCGACAAGGTCGAGAGCACGAAAACGAAGATGACCAAAGGACCTGCGCACGGCGGTGACCCGATCAAGTGACCAATTACCCGACACCGTGGCAGCGCAAAACGATGTGGGCGGCGCTCACCGCCGTCTTCGTGGTGCTGCTCGTCGCGATCGTCGCGGGTGTCGTCTGGATCGGCGCCAATGTGATCGCATTTCTTCAGCCGATCCTGATTCCGGTCGCGATCGCGGTGATCCTTTCTTATCTGCTGGATCCCGTTGTGACCCATCTGACGCGCCGCGGCTGGGGGCGCACGACGTCAATTCTGGTTCTTTTCGCAATCGCGGCGCTTGGAATCGCAGCACTCCTCGTCTGGCTGGTGCCGATGATCTCGATGCAAAGCGCGAATGCCGCGAAAGAGCTGCCGGCCTACACGCAGAAAGCGCGGGACGCCGTCGTCGACGTCCTGTATCGCTATGATCGGAAATTCGGCATCGCGAATGTAAAAGGCAAAGCGGGCGCGACGAGCGGATTCGTCAACTGGCTCCTCTCCTCCCCTACTCCTGCGCCGCAAGCGAGCGCTTCGCCGCAGGTTCCGAAAACACCAGCGCCGCCGCCGGAAACTCCGGATCAGCGCGAATCGATCAGTCCGACACCGCCGAAAATCACGATCGCGGAGCGCGAACGCATTCAGCAATGGGTGCAAAAGCAACTCCCGAGCTTCGAGCGGCAGTTGCCATTCTTCTCCGGCAAACTTTGGAACCTGATCAGAAACAGCATCGGCGGCTTTCTCGGCATCACCGGGTTTCTCCTCAGCCTCGTGATGGTGCCGATCTATCTCTTCTTCCTGTTGAAGGAACGGCCGGCGATCAACCGCCGCTGGAAGGAATATCTGCCGCTGCGCAATTCGCCATTGAAGGACGAAGTGGCGACCGTGCTGTCGCAGATCAACAAGTACGTGATCGCTTATTTTCGCGGACAGCTCCTCGTCTGCCTGGTGGACGGGATTCTGATCGGGACGGCGCTGACCATCTTCGGTTTGAACTTCGCGCCGCTGATCGGCTGCCTCGTCGTGGTGCTGACGATGATCCCCTACATCGGGATCGTGCTCTGCTGGATCCCGGCGGTCCTGATCGCGGCCGCGCAATGGGGCGATTGGATGCACCCGCTGATCGTCACGGTGATCTTTTTCATCATCCAGAACCTCGAGGGGATGTTCTACGCGCCGCGAATCGTCGGGAACTCGGTCGGCCTTCATCCCATGACGGTGATCGTCTCGATCTTTGTCTGGGGGCTGCTGATCGGCGGTTTGCTCGGGCCGATTCTCGCCGTGCCGCTCACCGCCACGATCAAAGTGCTGATGGCGCGCTACGTCTGGGGCCGCCGGATTCGCGAAACAATCGAGGAGCAGGTCGAGCGCGTCCCGGTCGTTGAGGAAACAGAAACTGCGGCAACGTAGCGCGTCGCGCAGTTGATTCCTTCCGCCGCGAAGGATAGGAGACGCTGATGGCACAGCACGTCAGGCGCGTTCGGCGTAAACGGCGAGTGCGATCAATGAGGAAGCGGCGCAGCTTTCCGGCGAGGCGCGTCGCGCTGGTTTGCGGAGCTGCTCTGCTGATCCTGGCCGTCGGCACCGTTTCCCTTGTCTACGGTCCGCGCGCCTATGGCCGCTGGCGTGAGTCGCGCCTGATCGATCGCGCGACAACGATGCTTCATCGCGGCAATTACGACGCTGCCATCGAGGCGGCGCGCCGTGCACTGCAAATCCAGCCGCAATCAGTGACGGCGTTTCAGGTGCTCGCCGAAGCCACCGAGAAGCAGAACCGCTCCGAGACGGTGGCATGGCGCGCACAAATTGCACGGTTGCTGCCGAATCATCTCGAGAGTCAGCTCAATCTCGCGTCGGCCGCTTTGCGATTCGGGCAACTCGACGTGGCGCGCAATGCGCTCAGGCGTGTGCCGCAACAAGACCGCGATAAGGCGTCCTATCACGTGGTCGCGGGCTGGCTCGCACGCGCCGAAGGAAATTTTGCCGAGGTCGAGCAGCACTTTGCCGCCGCCGTTAAACAGGAGCCGGCCAACGACCTCTACCAGTTCAATCTCGCCGTCCTGCAAATCCGTTCGCCCGACCCGGCGAAGAATGCGAGCGCACGCGCAACGCTCGAGCGGCTCGCGACGGTCTCGGCGTATCGTGCCGGTTCGTTGCGCGCGCTGCTCAGCGACGCGATTCAACGCAACGACCTCGAGCGCGCGGACACGCTCGCGCAGGAACTGCAGCTGAATCCGCAGGTCACCTTCGCCGACTACCTGCTCTGCCTCGATTTTTACCGAAAGCTCGACCAGAAGAAACTGGCCGCTGTTCTCGATCGCGTGAAGCCGGTCGCCGCGCGCAATCCCAACGATCTCGCGCTGTTGATGGATTGGATGAACAAAAATGGGATGAGCGACGAGGTCGTCCGCTGGATGGACAAATTGCCGTCGTCCGAAACAACCAAGCCGCCGCCGGCCGTCGCAGTCGCCGACGCGTTCGTCGCGCAGAAAAACTGGTCGCGGCTACGGCGGTGGGCGCGCGCCAGCTCCTGGGGTGATGCTGATTATCTGCGGTTCGCCTACCAGGCCTACGCCGCGCACCAGTTGCGACAATCGTCAGCCGATGCGGAGTTCGATTCACTCTGGCGCTCGGCCGACCGCGCCGCCAGCGACTCACCGGACCGGGAGCTCAATCTCGCGCGGCTCGCGACGAAATGGAAACTCGCCGCGGAGTCGGAGCAACTCTGGCTGCGGGTCGCGAAGGGAACTCCCGCACGTCGGGAGGCGCTCGAAGCGCTGTTTCGCCTCTACCGATCCGCAAACGATCTGCCGAATCTCTACCGCACCGCGGAACGCCTGCACGAGAACTCGCCTAACGAGCCCGATACCGCAGCCAATTACGCGCGCCTCGGGCTGCTGCTCGACCAGAGTGCTGCCGAAGCACACCGGGCGGCGAAGGAAGCGTACGAGCGCGCACCAAACGACACGAATGTCGCTGTCACGTATGCGTTCTCGCTCTACGGACTCGGCCGAACCGCGGAAGGCATCGACGTGATGAAAAAACTGCCGCCGGAAAAACTGCGCGATCCACACGCGGCGGTTTACGCGGCAGTGTTGCTCCTCGATGAAAATCGCGCCGCCGACGCGCAGGAATACGTCACGATCGCGCAAAACGGACCGGTTTATCCCGAAGAAAAAAAGCTGCTTCAGGAATCGATGGCCAAAGCTGCCGCTGTGTCGCCGACACCTCCTCCAGGCTCTTCACCCGCGCCGCCCGCGCAGGCTTCTCCATCTTCCGCGCCGCCCGTCTCGCCGAGCGCAACTCCTTAGCGCCGGCTATCGCCGGCCATCGCCTTTTCCACCACGGCGGCGGCGAGGTGCTGCGTCGCCGCATCCAAATCCGCGTTCGCCTGCTTCAACCGCTGCAATTCGCGTCGCTCGAGCGCATCGCGGACCTTCGCCATTGCGGCGCTGATCGCCTCCTTCTCCGTCTCGTCGAATTCATCGCCGACGAGCGCCAGCGCTGAGTCGACGCCGGTCAGCATCTCCTGCGATTTGAGACTCGCTTCAGTCCATCCACGCTCACTCATGTCGTCAAACGCGTGCTCGAGCGAATCGGCGAGCATCGCCTCGACCGCTTCATCCGACACATCGACCGCGCTGTTGATTTCAACGATCTTCTCCGCGCCCGTTTTCGTGTCGCGGGCGAGGACATGCAGGATTCCATTGGCGTCGATTTCAAATTGCACGCCGACGCGCGGCATCCCCTTGGCCGCCGGCTCGAAATCGATCTCGAACTGGCCGAGCGGCCAATTATCGCGCGCCATCTCACGCTCGCCTTGCAGCACCTTGATCGTCATCGCGCGCTGATTGCTCACGGCCGTCGTGAACATTTCCCCGGCTTTGATCGGGATCGTCGAATTGCGCGGAATGATGACGTTCATCAATCCGCCAAATGTCTCGATCCCGAGCGACAGCGGCGTCACATCGAGCAACACGACATCGCGCACCGCGCCGGAGAGAATTCCCGCCTGGATCGTCGCTCCGGTCGCGACCGCTTCATCCGGATTTTGCGACGTGTTCGGCTCACGCCCGAAAATCTCGGCGACGAATCGCCGCACGAGCGGCATGCGCGTTACTCCGCCGACGAGAATCACGTCGTCGAGATCAGCCGGCGAAATCTTTGCGTCTGCCAATGCGCGCCGACAATGCTGCCGCGTCTTTTCCACGGTTGGCGCCGCGATTCGCTCGAGTTCTTGACGTGTCAGCTCGCAATGGAAGCTCTCGCCGCCATCCAAAAACGGAATGTCGACCGTGACCATCTCCTCGGTCGAGAGCCGGTGCTTCGCAGCGACGACCGCCTCGCGCAGCCGTGCCATCTTTTCCGGTCCGCGATTCCCAGTTTCTGCGAATCGATCGAGCAGCGCGCGGTCGATATCGTCACCGCCAAGGTGCGTGTTGCCGTTCGTCGCCAGGACTTCGAAGACGCCGTTGTTGAGCTCGAGAATCGAAATGTCGAACGTGCCGCCGCCGAGATCGTAGACCGCGATCTTCGCGCGCGTCTCGAGCTTATCGAGCCCATAGGCGAGCGCCGCGGCCGTCGGCTCATTGACGATTCGCTCAACTGAAAAGCCGGCCAGCTCGCCTGCACGCTTCGTCGCATGACGCTGCGCGTCGTTGAAGTAGGCGGGCACCGTGATGACGGCGCGGCTCACTTGGCGTTGCAGGGCGCGCTCCGCATCGCCCTTCAGTTTTTGCAGGATGAGAGCCGAAATATTCTCGGGTAAAAACTCGCGGCCGCCGAGGTTCAGGCGCCTCGCCGTTCCCATCAACCGCTTGACGGAGGCAATCGTGTTCGCCGGCTGAACCGCCAGCATCCGCGCGGCCGCGTTGCCAACGATCGGTGGGCCGTTCTCCGCCACATGGACGACTGATGGAGTCAGGCGCGCGCCATTCTCATCCGCAATCAGGACCGGAAAGCCGGCCTCCATCACGCCGATCAGCGAGTTCGTTGTGCCCAGATCGATTCCGACGATTTCGTCCATTTCGCCGGCAACTTTCGACGCGCGGCGCTGTTCGCGCTACTCCGCGGAATCGATCGCAGCCGTCCACGCCTCGATCTCTGCGCGCGTCATCTTGCCGGTCGGGTGCAATCGCGCGTCGCGCAATTGTCGTTCACCGACGTCGGTCAAGTACTGCGCGCGGGAAAGCAGCGTGCCGCGACAAATGCGCTCTCCGCCGTTCACGCGTTGATCTTCGAGCGTCCACTGCAGCAGCTCGCTCATCAGTGACTCCGGGACGCGATGCTTTTCTGCCGGATAGATGAATCCAAACAACACGAGATGACTCAGCAGCACGCGCCAATCCGCGTCGAAACGCCGCAGCAGATGCTGCCAATCGAGCTTCTCCGCGCAACTGTAGATGAGATGCGCGATGTCGGCGCCATCGTAGCGCTCGCGCTCCATGATGTAGGCCTTCATCCAGATGATCTCCTCCGGCGCGACCAGTTTCATTGGCAATCCGAGCACTTCATCATCGCGGCCGCGCTCGAACCACGAGTCGTCGACTGCGCAGAGTCCATTCCCGGCGCGGTAGATCAGATCGATGCAATCGTCTCCGCAATACGCCTTCGCGAGCCAGTGAGGAAAGGTTCGCTCCGCCTTGTAGTTCTGCGCCTCGAATGCCGCCAGTGCAGCGTCGAGGTCGCTCTCGCGGAGAAACAGGTCGAAGTCTTTCGTGTGGCGCTCGATGCCGGTGTAAACCGAAAACGCATAGGCACCGCCGACGAGAAACGGCACGCCGCCCTCCTTCAGCACACGCATCGCATCACGATAAAACGCCAGACTTTCGTCGCCTTTGGCCAGCGCGTTGCGTTCCCTGGTCATGCAGGATTAACAACGCAACCCGCATGCAATCTGCGCGCATTATCAGCTCGCGAACGTCCGCAATTGCACACCGCTCCGTTTCTCAAAGCATGGCCAGACTTCGTCTCGCTGCGACGGCGGACGTTCACTACGGCAAACACTCGCGCGGACAATTCGCCGAAGCGTTCGCGGAAATCTCGCGCGTCGCCGACGTCCTGCTTCTCTGCGGTGATCTGACCGATTACGGCCTGGCCGAGGAAGCGGAACAGCTCGTGTTTGATCTGCGGGAAGCCGTGCATATCCCGGTTCTGGCGGTGCTCGGAAATCACGACTTCGAATCGGGCGAAGCGGAGTTGATCAGCAATGTTCTGGATCGTGCCGGCGTCACGATGCTCGACGGCGCGGCGACTGAAATCGAAGGTGTAGGCTTCGCTGGCGTCTGCGGGTTTGGCGGCGGATTTGGGCGGCGAATGTTAAACGCGTGGGGCGAGCCGCTGATCAAGCAATTTGTGCAGGAAGCAATCGACCACGCGGTCCGTCTCGAGCAGGCACTCGCAAAACTGCAGACCGAGAGAAAAGTCGTCGTCCTGCATTATTCCCCGATCCGCGAGACGGTGCGCGGCGAGGATCCTGAGATCTTCCCGTTTCTCGGCTCATCGCGCCTCGAAGAGCCGCTCAACCGGTTCCGCGTCAACATGGTCGTGCATGGCCACGCGCATAACGGCACCGGCGACGGCGCCACCTCCACCGGCATTCCCGTTCACAACGTCAGCGCGCCGCTGCTCCGCAAACGTTCCGAGCACGCGCCGCCGTTCCGCGTGTTCGAATTGTGACGATGCTCTGTCGATTAACGACTCACTCATCGTCGCACTGATCTTCAATCCTTGTAGGGATCGACAATGTCTTTGCCGGCCATGGCGACGCCGATCGGACGGAGCGTGTGCAGGATTCGAATCGTGCCGGCGTGCGACGCGAGCACGTCGGGCAGCCGTCGGTAAGCTTGCGGCGCTTCATCGAGGTCGCCACCGCGCAGAACAACGCCTTTATCGCGCACCCATTTCATCATCTCGTCATGCCGCACCAGGCCGTCCTGGCGAATCCGTTTCCCGTTCACCTTGACGAATTTCCCCTTCGCCTGGGTGCGCGACATGACCCGGCCGGCGCCGTGCACGGTCGAAAACAGAGCCTCCTGCGAAACGGGCGAGTCGACGCCTTCGATGATCACGGCGTCGTCGGCCATGCTGCCGCCGATAAAACTCTTCTGGCCGGGAAATGCCGGCGTCGCTCCTTTGCGGACAACCCAATACTGCTCGCCATGGTGCGTTTCGCGCCACGCGAAGTTGTGGTGGTTGTGCACCTCCTCTTCGATTTTCGCCCGCAAGATGCCGCGCACGACGTGACGCGCTACGGCCTCGCGTCCGGCATACGCATAGCGCCCCGCCAGATGCATTCCGGCCAGGTAATCGACACCGATTTCTGAGTCCTCCGGCACGACTGTCGGCGGAACGTCCATCCCGTCCTTCCCGCCCGCCGCTTTCAGAAAGTGCGTCGCGGTTTTGTGACCAAGACCGCGCGAACCGAAATGCACGCCGACCCAGATTCGGTCCTGCTCGTCCGCGAAAATATCGACGTAATGATTGCCGCCGCCGACGGTGCCGAGCTGCTCACGTGCAGTCGCCTTGAGATCGCGCAACGGCTTCAGCTGCCACGCCTCGTCGTCGAACAGCTCGTGGTCGACGCGCGTTTTGCTCGAGCGGCCGACTCCGAATGAAATGTCGCGCACCACCTGGTCCATGATGATCTCCGTCGCAGGAGCGATCTCCGCGAGCGTTGCATCGGTGCGAATCGCAAGGTTGCCGCAGGCGATGTCGAACCCGACGCCGCTGAGCGAGAGCTTGTCCTTGTAGGCGACGACCCCGCCGATCGGCTGCGCGTAACCTTTGTGGCCATCGGCGCACAGGACCGCGCGATCGCCGCCTGCCGCCACGCAGCGCTCGATCTGCGCGATGGTCGCAGCGTCGTGCTGGCCGAAGATTTTGGTGTTCACGCGCTCACCCAGGTGCTGTCATCCCGAGCAAAGTCGAGGAATCCCGCGCAAATTAATGACGCTGTTACGGAGTTCTCGATTCCGCTTCGCTCCGCTCGGAATGACGGAAACATTGCACAATAGCAACAGCCGGACACGCCCGATCGCGCTCGCATTCGCGGCGGTGGCGCTGCTCGTCCATCTCGCCACGAACAGCCGCTACGGCTACTTCCGCGACGAACTTTACTACCTCGCCTGCTCGCGCCATCTCGCGTTCGGGTATGTCGATCTGGCTCCGCTGAGCGCGGTGTTGTTGCGCATTGAGACGATACTTTTCGGCACATCGCTGTTTGCACTGCGGCTTTTTCCGGCGCTCGCGGGGGCGGTAACGGTACTGCTCACCGGCGCAATTGCGCGCGAGTTCGGCGGAAGCGCTTGGGCGGTGGCGCTCGCCTGCGTCGGCTCGCTCTCGGCGCTGGTTTATCTCGCAATTGGAAATTTCTACTCGCTCAATGCGTACGAGCCGCTTTTCTGGATGGGCTGCATTTACCTTCTCGTGCGGATCATCAACGGCGGTTCGCAGCGACTCTGGCTCGGCGTCGGCGTCGTCGCCGGTCTCGGACTCGAAAACAAACATTCGATCGCGTTCTTCGGTGCCGGGCTGCTGGTCGCGCTGTTGCTCACACCGGAGCGACGGCAGTTCGCGCGATCATGGATCTGGCTCGGCGGAGCGGTCGCGTTCCTGCTCGCGCTGCCAAATCTGCTCTGGCAAATGCAGCATCACTGGCCCACCTGGGAACTGCTCAACAACATCGCGCACAGCAATAAAAACGTCGTGCTCGGGCCCGCGCAGTTTATCGCGCAGCAGATCCTCATCATGAACCCGGCGATGCTGCCGCTGTGGCTTGGCGGTCTGGTCTGGCTGCTTGCGTCGCGCCGCTACCGCACAATTGGTCTCGCGTATCTCGCTACGCTGGCCGTGTTCATCCTCCTTCACGGCAAGCACTATTATCTCGCACCGATCTATCCAATGCTCTTCGCGGCCGGCGGCGTCGCATTCGAACGAGCATTTGCGCTGCGTTTCGCGTGGATCAAACCCGCGCTGGCGGCCGCAATCGTCGGCGTCGCCGCGCTGCTCGCACCGACCGTGATTCCGATTCTTTCGCCGGCACGGCTGATTGCTTACATGCACGCGATCCACTTCGAGCCGCCGCGAACCGAGACGTCGCACACGGCCGCGCTGCCGCAGCTATTCGCCGATCAATTCGGCTGGGAAGAGCTGGTGCGGTCGGTGGCGCGCGTCTACGCCGCTCTTCCAGCCGAGGACCAGCGCCGCGTCGCGATTTACTGCCAGAACTATGGCGAAGCGGGCGCGATCGATTTCTTCGGGCCGAAGTACGGTCTGCCGCATGCGATCTCAGGTCACCAGAATTACTATCTATGGGGGCCGCGCGGCGCGACCGGCGAAGTCGTGATCGTTCTCGACCGGCGCGACACCGACGAGCGGGAGCAGTTCCGGTCGGTGGAAGATCACGG
>CADDYX010000037.1 GCA_902810735.1 Verrucomicrobiota bacterium
GTGCCGGACACAGCGCTGCTGGATCGCGTCGTCCACTTCGCCCGTCCAATGCATGAAGAGCACGTAATCCGAGCAAAGCGTGCTATCGACGAGCAGCTCGCCGCACCAATGGCCGTCGGCGCGCTGTTGCCGCAACAGATTCTGCTGTGCGCGATCGATCGCGTGGGAGATCTGATCGGTCTCCGGAACAACAGCCGGCGTGGCGTGCGGAACCACGCTCGCCAGAGAGATAACGTTGCCTGCGGCGGGCGGAGCCATGCGACTACGAAGCTTCAGCCACGGCCGGCTCTGCCCGTTTGCCGGTTAAGTGTCCATTGCCCGAAGTCACGCCATTGAACGCCAGCGTCTCACTTCCGCGACCGGTCGGTTTTGGCCGAGCGCCGAAATTGAATTTGATCGTCTTCCACGTGTCGCCGCGCTGCGCCTGGAGGCCGAGGCTTGCGGTCGGCTCGTACCCGCAATGCGTCATGCAATTCTCGCAGCGTGGATCGCGCGCGACGCCGTCGACGACGCCGTACTTGTCCCAGTCGACGTTCGCGAGCAGTTCCGCGTAGCTGTTATAATGGCCGGTGCCGTTGGTGCCGACCGCATCGGTCATGAAATAGCACGGCGCTTTCCATCCGCGCATGTTGCGAGTCGGGATGGCCCACGCCGAACACGTTAGCTCCCGTTTTCCGGCGAGGAATTCAAAATAAACCGGCGTCCCGAAGAATGTGTAGCGGTTCATCCACTCATCCATCTTCGCAAACTTCTCCACGGTCGATTTGCGCGTGAGGAAGAAATTCTCCGGCTGCAGATTCAAGCGCTGGATCATGTCGCGCTTCGCGGCGTCGTAATCATAGCCCGGCGTAATCGTGTGGCCGTCCACGCCGAGATCGCTCAGGAAATCGAACATCTGCTCGACTTCGTCCATGTCGGTCTCTTTGTAGATCGTCGTATTCGTCGCGACCTGGTAGCCGAGCATCTTCGCCATCCGAATCGCGAGAATGCATTCCTTGAACACGCCTTCCCGCTCAACGATCAGGTCGTGCGTGCGTTCCAACCCATCGAGATGCACGTTCCAGTACATCCACTTGCTCGGGCCGATCGTTGGCTTGGCGGCGTCTTTGGGACCTTTGCGGATTTCACCGGCGTCTTTCTCCGAAATCAGATTCGCGCCCACCAGTGCGGTGATTTTCTCCTCGACGAATTCGCGGCGCTTTGGAAATTCCGCCGCCAGCCATTCGCGCATCTTCTTGCGCATAAACATCGCGTTCGTGCAGATGTAGACGATTCGTTTGCGCTCCAACAATCCGTCCACCAGCGCCTCGATGTGCGGGTAAATCAGCGGCTCGCCGCCGCAGATCGAGACCATCGGGGCGCCGCATTCCTCGGCAGCTCCGAGGCAGTCCTCCAGCGACATCATGTCTTTGAGCGACGTCGAATATTCGCGAATTCGCCCGCAGCCGGTGCAGGTCAGATTGCACGTGTGCAACGGTTCCAGCTGCAACACGGTCGCGAACTTGCCCGTCCCGCGAAGACGGTGGCCGATCATGTACGCAGCGATTTTCCCGGTGAGGGCAAGAGGGAACCTCATAGAGGCGACGATACTAACGACGAGCCTCGGAGTGTCAACCCGCCGAGGCCTCGTCCAGCTGCCGCAACTCGTCACATGCGCCGGGGTTTAATTTGCGACCAAATCCGCAGCCGCTGCGGTCCGAACCACGGCGGCTGCCAACCCCGTATCACCTATGATAAACAAATTAGTTGCACTGACTTTCGCGGCTGCCGTGCTGGTCGGGTGCGCCCCGACGTCATATCAGTCGCTCACCCCGGGCGCAGCGCCGGTTTCGGCGGCTGGAGCGCAGCAGACTGGCGCGCGCGACTCGCGTCTCGCGGCACTCTCGACCGTGCAATTGCAGGAACGCCGGCTCGAACTTTACAAGCGCGTCCCGCGCTTTGCGAAACGTTACGATTCGCGGCATTACACCACCACTTATGAAACGCATGGCGGTCCGCTGCCCGAACAGGACGAGATCGTGCTGATCGAGCGCGAGCTGAACTGGCGCTATTCGCATGGCGATCGTGCGGCGTACTTCTCGCCGGCCGCGCCGCAAGTGCCGCCCTACAGCCAGCAATCCAGCGGCTAGGCGCTCTGTAATTTCATGAAAGAACGACGGCCGCAAACCGTCGCCGTGCTTGGCGCGTCTCCGAAGCCGGACCGCTACGCCTGTCGCGCAATGCAGATGCTGCGCGAATTCGGGCATCGCGCGGTGCCGGTAAATCCGGCGTTCGACGAAGTGCTGGGCGAACGCTGTTACGACAACATCCGAGAAGTGCCGAAGCCGATCGACACCGTTACAATGTACCTCGGCAAAGCCCGCTCCGATCCGCTGATCGACGAGATCATTGCCGCCCAACCTCGCCGAATCATCATGAACCCCGGAGCGGAAAACGCCGATCTCGCCGAGCGGGCGGAAGCAGACGGAATCGAAGTCGTCGAAGATTGCACACTCGTGATGCTGCAAAGCGGCACGTTCTGAGTTACTAACCGGCAGTGACGTTGCTGCCGAAGCTGCGCCGAATCGATCCCGTCCTCGGCGCCGCGTTGGCAGCTGCGCTCGTCTTCAGTGTTCACGGCAGCAATTGGGGCCGCGTCGAATGCTGGAACCCCGATCAAATCGCGCTGCGGCGACTCAATGGGTTGCGTCCGGCGAGCGGCTACCTGAAGCCGCCGTTTCACACGAATCTGACGCACGTTCTCGTCGTCTGGCCGGCCAACCGCCTCCGTGCCGTGGGCAAAGCGGTGACTGGTCGCGCGCCGAGCATCGAGCGAATCAAGTTCGTCGGCGCGCATGCACTCACGATCGCTTTATTTCTCGGCACCGTCGCCATTGGTTACTCAATCGCAGCAGAGGCGTTTGGCCGGGCAGCGGGAAGGACGATTGCGTTGTTGCTCGCGACGAGCGCTGGCCTCATCGCGTATAACCATTTCCTCACGGCCGATTCGCCGCTTCTGTTTTGGATGCTGCTCGCGTTCCGGTGCTCGCAGCAGATCATCTCCTCGCCGGCAGCGTCGAATTATCTGCTCGCCGGATGCGCCACCGGCCTCGCGACCGCGACCAAATACAACGGCCTCGCTGTGGGAATCGCGATCCCGATCGCGCACCTGCTTTCGTCAAATTACCGGTCAGTTGCGACAGCCGTTCTCGACCGGCGGCTGCTTGCGGGTCTCATTATGGTGCCGATTGGTTTCCTCGCCGGCGCTCCCTCGGTGCTGCTCGAGCCGCGGAAATTTTATTCCGATTTCCTCTACAACTACGCTGTCACCCCGCGATACAGCGGCGAATCCGGGAGCGGGTATTTCGGATTCATCGGACGCGTGCCAGAGCTGATCGGCTGGCCTGGTGCGATTTTCCTGGCGATCGCGGCGGCTCTTTCGCTGCGCGCGATCTGCTCCGATCGCAGCAGCAGACCTGCGCGCGCGGTGTGGCTGCTTGCTCTTGCGGTTGCGCTTTTGTATTTCGCAAAGATCGGGCAGTTCCCGCGGACCGAAACGCGTTTTGTCCTGCCGGTCATTCCGTTTGCGCTGCTGTTGATCGGCCCCGCGCTGAGCGGCATTTCAAAATGGAAGCGGCTCGCGGTAGCGGTGCTCCTTCCACTCCTGATCTACAACGCGACCTGTTCGTGGCTCGTCGGTACGCGATTCGCCTCAGACGCACGGCTGGCCGCACAAGATTGGATTGTATCGAACGGCTCGCCGATCGGGCGCATTGAATCGAGCTTCAGCAGCCCGCATTGGGCAAAGCTCGCCGGAGTGGATGGAACCGAGATCCAGGCTGGCCAACCCGAACCGACCCACGCCTCAGCCAAGCCGGTGCTCGACATTCGAATGCCGTACCTGCATCGCCGCGCCGAGCTCTTCGCCGAGCTTTTCCACGACAACGCACTCGTCGCGGCTGCGGCGAGAGGAATCGAGGGTGCCGCTGATCAGCAGTTGTTTACGATGGAAGCTTTGCAACGGCGACATCCGACGCTCGTTGCTGTTCACTCGTTGGATTGCACGGCACCTGTGGTCGCACAACGCGAGTACTACCGCCTGCTCCTGAGCGGCGACGCCGGTTACGCCGCAGTGTTCGACAAGGATTCACCGCCGCGGCTGCGGTTTACCTATCCGCGTGAGCTGGAAGCGGTGGGCGGACGAATCACCATTCTCGCGCGCGCGACTCGTTAGGCTGATTGCCAGCCGCGCCGGATCAGGCTGACGGCGATCGCGGCGAGCAGCAGCGAGATGAGCTTGGAGACGCCGCTCATTCCACGACGCCCGACCCAGCGCATGAACAGGTCGGCATTGCGAAAGCCGACCCAGACGAGAAACAGGTTCACAACCAGGGCTGCGAGCGTGAACATGACGCCAACCGTGTCGACCAAAATCAGCAGCGCGGTCAGCAACGCAGGGCCGGCAATCAGCGGCATCCCGAGCGGCACGACACCGAAGTCTTCTCCCGCGTAGCGGTCCCTGCTCCCGAGATCGAGGAGCTCACGGACGGCGATGCCAAGAAGGATCAACCCGCCTGCGACCTGAAAATCCGCGACGGTAATTCCAAGGGCGCGGAAGATCAGCCGACCGAGAAATATGAAGCCGACGGAAATGGCCAGGCCGGTTAGCAGCCCCAGCGTCCCCTCGTACCGACGCCGCTTCAGTTCGACGCGACCGCCGAGACCGAGGAAAATGGCGACAAGCCCGATCGGATCGATCGCGACAAAAATCGGAATGAACGCTACGAGAAATTGTTCGGCAAGGTGGCGCATGACCGCCGCGCGACGGCTGCGTCTGCGGCGCAGCGCTTCTACACAATTTGCGAGCCGGCAGCAACTCGTGAGACGGCGGTTATCGATCGCGTTCTCTGCCGCGCTTTGCGCCTGTTGTGCTCGCCCTGCAGGCGCATTGCCGCCGGCGAGTGATTTCGTGGCGCGCGCGGCGAAGGCGGAGGCTTCGCTCACAATTCCCGATTGGCCGCAATCACCGGATGGCGTCCGGCAGTTAGCGCGCGATGCCGTTGCCAGTGCTGAGGCCGACTTAAAGGTGCTCGTCAGCCAGCCTAACGCGCAGCTCACGTTTCAAAGCACCGCCGGAGCTTTCGATCACCTTCGATGGAAAATCCAAACCGCCGCGAATGTTGCAACGCTCCTCACTGAAACCACATCCGACGCTCCGATGCGAGATGCGGCGGCGGCGGCGTTGAAGTCGTTGCACGATTGGGATGCCGCGGTTGCGCACCGCGCAGACGTTTACCTGAAACTCCGGCGGTTGAAGGAAAAGCGGACGGCAATGACGGACGAAGATCAACGGCTGCTCGAGACGCTGCTCCGCGATTTCCATCGCGCGGGAGTCGATCTTTACCCCGAATCAGCGGACGCGGTCGCCAACTTACGCGGCGAACTCGCGCCACTCGGGTCGCGGTTCGATGCCAACATCACGCAAGCGGCAGCGCCGCTGACCTTGAAGCGCGCCGAGCTTGAAGGAATGCCCGAGGGTTTCCTGGAAAAAACCCGCAGCAAAACCACGGACGACGAGTTCACCGTCATGGCGAACGTGATGTGGCAATTCAACGCAATCGAAGCAAATGCCCGGCGTGAAGAGACGCGGCGAAAGGTAGAAGTCGCGCACGACAACCTCGCAGCAGAGAAGAACGTGCCGGTTTTGAACCGGATGCTCGCTGTGCGCAATGAGCTGGCGCGGCGGCTCGGCTATAAATCATGGGCGGATTACCAGACCGAAACGCAAATGGCGAAAAACGCCGCAACGGCGCAGCAGTTCGTCGATGACCTCGCGGCAAAACTGCAGCCGACGTTTGCGGTTGAACTCGCCGAGTTGCGAAAACTCAAAGCGCGCGACACCGGTGATCCGCAGGCGACGATCTCGCTGTGGGACTGGCGCTACTACAGCGCGCGCTCTGAACAGGAGAGATTTTCCGTCGACCGGAATGAGCTCCGGAACTTCTTCCCTTTCGAGCGCGTGCGCAACGGAATGCTCGCGATCTACAGCCGAATCTTCGGTTTAGAGTTCGATGAAGTCGCGCCGCCGCAAAAGTGGAGCGGTCCGATGCAGCTGTACGTCGCGAGCGACTCCGGTACGGGTGCGCCGCTCGGATTGATTTACCTCGATCTCTTTACCCACGAAGGAAAAACAAACGTCGGCGGCACATCGGATATCATTAGCGGCAAACTGTTGCCGGACGGCCGAAGGCAATGCCCGGCGGTCGCCATTCTCCTGAACTTCGCGCCTCCCGCTGGCGAGACGCCGGCACTGCTCGCCCACGACGAAGTCGAGATGCTGTTTCACGAGTTCGGCCATGCGCTGCACGCGATCCTGACGCGGGCGAAATATGCGCAGTTCGCGGGGACAAACGTGCCGCGCGATTTCGTCGAAGCGCCATCGCAGATGCTGCAGAACTGGGTCTGGGACAAACGCGTGCTCGACACATTTGCCGCGGATTATCGCGATCCATCAAAGAAGATTCCTGCCGCGGTGGTCGAGAAGATGCGCAAGGCGAAAGTTGCCGCCGCTGGACTGTTCTACCGCCGCCAATGCGCGTTTGCGCAGACGGATCTGGCGCTGCACGCGCCGCACGATCGCGGCCGGCCATACGACTGCGTGACGACCGCCAATCGCGTGTTCGAAAACACGTTTTTACCTCCCGCTCCGCACACCGCTTTTATCGCGTCGTTTCGCGGGATGAACGGTTATGACGCCGCGTACTACGGCTACGCGTGGTCAGATGTGCTGGCCAGCGATATGGCGAGCGTTTTCGAAAATGCGCCGAACGGCTATCTCGATCGTGCCGCCGGAATGCGATTGCGCCGGGAAATCTTCGAGCCCGGCGGATCGCGTGACGTGAATGTTTCTGTCGAGAAATTCCTCGGACGCAAGCCGTCGCCGCGGGCGTTTCTCAACAAGATCGGAGTGAAAGGGCGATAGCCGAATTTCTGCCGCGTCTCAAACGTGAATCCTCTGTCCGCTTCGATTGTACTGCATCAGCCTCACCGAATTATGAGCACCTCGCGCTTTCTCGTTCGTACCATCCTCTTCGCCACTGCTGCTGCGTGTGCGTCGCTTCTCGCTGCCGCCGCTCCGAAGGCCGCGCTCGACGCAATCACGGCGGATGAATTGCTCAAGCACATCAAAGTGCTCAGCTCGGATGAATTCGAAGGACGCGCGCCCGGATCGAAAGGCGAGGAGCTGTCGGTCAAATACATCACCGAGCAGTTCAAGTCGCTCGGCCTCAAGCCGGGTAATCCAAACGGCAGCTACACGCAGGAGGTCCCGCTCGCCGGAATTATCAGCACGCCGACCGCGTCGTTTTCCATCGACGGCAAACCGGCGATGCCGCTGCAGTTTCCGGACGATTACGTCGCGTCGTCGGCGCGGCTGCAGGACAACATCGCCGTACAGAACTCCGACATGGTGTTTGTCGGCTACGGGATCGTCGCGCCGGAATACGGCTGGGATGATTACAAAAGCGTGGACGTCAAAGGCAAAACGATCCTGATGCTGATTAACGATCCGCCGCTTCCGGATCCGAACGATCCGGCAAAGCTCGACGACAAAATGTTCAAAGGTAAAGCGATGACCTATTACGGCCGTTGGACCTATAAATACGAAATCGCGGCGGCAAAAGGCGCCGCAGCGGCAGTCATTATTCACGAAACGGAACCGGCGGCGTATCCGTATTCGGTCGTCAAAACAAGCTGGTCGAAAGAGAACTTCGAGATTGATGCGCCAGACAAAAACGCCGGCGCAGTGCAGGTGCGATCGTGGATCACGCTCGATGTCGCGAAGAAGCTGCTCAGCGAGAGCGGTCAGGATTTCGACAACCTGAAGAAGATGGCGTTGAGCAAGGAGTTCAAGCCGGTGCCGATCAATGCGAAGGCGAACTTCACCGTGAAGCAGCAGGTGCGTTCGTTCAAATCACACAACGTGATCGGAAAGCTGGAGGGCAGCGACACCGCACTCAAAGATGAGTTCGTGATCTACAGCGCGCATTGGGATCATCTTGGTCGCCATCCTGAGTTGCAAGGCGACCAGATTTTCAACGGCGCGCTCGATAACGCTTCCGGTGTGGCCACGATCCTCGCGATCGCGAAGGGCTACACCAAATTAGATCCAGCGCCGAAACGATCCATTCTCTTCCTGGCGACGACGGCAGAAGAAGCAGGCCTGCTCGGAGCGAAATATTATGCCGAGCATCCGCTCTACCCGCTCGACAAAACTTTAGCCGACATCAACGTCGACGGGGTCAATCCGATCGGAAAATCGCACGACATCGAAGACATCAGCTTCGGCAATTCGACGTTGGACGATCTGCTCGCGGACGCGGCGAAGCAGCAGGGCCGGATCGTGAATCCGAACACGCAGCCGGAGAAAGGAACGTTTTATCGCGCCGATAATTTCGAGTTTTCGAAAGTCGGTCTGCCGTCGCTCTACACCGCGCGCGGCATTGAGATCGTCGGCAAACCTGCCGAGTACGGTAAGCAAAAGCGCGACGAATATGTTGCGCACGATTACCACCAGGCGAGCGACCAGATCAAACCGGACTGGGACCTTTCCGGCGCCGCGCAAGATGCGCAGTTGCTATTCGAAGTCGGCTACGAAGTCGCAAACGGCAGCCAATTTCCCGAATGGAAACCCGGCAACGAATTCAAAGCCAAACGCGACGCGATGATGCACGCGCGGTAGCTGGAATTAAGAATTGGTAAGCGCCAGGAGCGCAAGCATTCGCCCGGTCCGGCCTTTCTCGGCGCGATACGAATAGTAGCGCTTCAGATCGCAAGCGGTGCACGTGCCGCTGTCGTTAATTTGCTGAACACCGGCGGCTCGGCATTGCGCGATAATCGCGCCAGCGAAATCGACTTCGTAGTGCGGAGGACGAATGCAGGGACTGAGCTGCACGATCAGATCGGCGGGCTGAGATTTGAACTCGTTCCTCATTAGTCGAATGGCGTTCGCTACGATCGCGAGCTCGGTTCCTTTGCGCCCTGAGTGGACTACCCCGATCGCGTGTCGCACCGGATCGACGAGATAAACGGCGCAGCAGTCCGCAACGTAGATGCCGACACAAATGCCGGGCTGACCTGTCACCAACCCATCGCATTTCGGCCAGCACTTATCCGCCGTCGTCGCGGTGACGACCTGCACTTGATTCCCGTGCACCTGCTCCGCGGTGATAAACGGCATTTCGCCGACTCCGATTGCGTCGCGCACCTCGCGGTGCACCGCGTCGAGCCGCTGCAGTGCAGTCGCCTTATCGTGAGTGACGTCTACGCCTTCTACACGCGTCGTGAAGGCGTGACGAACGCCCGCGACGTTCCGGAGTGCAGCAAACTGCTCCAGCGGCAGATCGCGCGTCTGCACGCTACTTCCCGGACGTGGTGGTTCTCGTCGTCGTCGTGCTCGTGCGGACAGTCTCGCTCTCTCGGCGGCCATTGAGCGGGAGCGGCGTCGGCTTCGGCGCGGGCGTAGGCACCGCGTCTGTCTTCAGCTTGGCGCGCGTGCCTGGGTCATCGAGCTGGGTCGAATAGGTCACTTCAGTCGCCGTGACCCGATCGAATTCTGCGACGGCAGTATTGTATGTGAAGAGCGCCTGCAGCTGATTCGACTGCGCCGTCGTCACTTCAACGCGCGCATTCAAAACCTCGAGCTGCGTGCCCGCACCGGCCGCCAAGCGCGCGCTCGCCAGTCGCAGAGCCTCCTCCGCCTGCTCGACGTTTTTCACCTGGCTCTGAATCAGTTCGCGGCCCTGGCCGAGATTTGAGTATGCCTGCTGAACTTCGAGTTCCACCTGCCGCACGGCGTCGTCGTAGCTGATCTTCGATTCCTGCAACAGTGCACGCTGCTGCTTGACGCGTCCCCACGTCTGTCCCCAATCCCAGATGGCCCACGTTCCAGTCGCGCCGAACACGTAGCCATTGCTGACATCTCGCGGATTGTCGCTGAAGGCGGAGCTGCGAACTTGCTCGCCTGCGGTCGCGTTAAGCTGCGGGAAAAAACCGGAGCGCGCCACGCGCACCTGCTCGGACTGCGAAAGAATGTTCGCCTTCTGCTGTTTCAGGAACGGGCGACGCTGCTTCGCCGTGTCAATCGCTTCCGCCAGCGGCATCTTGCGGTCCTGGTATTGCAGGTCTCCGACGACCTCGATCGGCGAGCTGTCGCCGCGGTTTGGATCAAAGTCGAGGCCGATGGTCTTGGCGAGCTGGAGCTGCGAGATGCGGTAATTGTTGCGCGCCGTGATCAGGTTCGGAATCTGGTTGGATAACGCGACCTGCGCCTGGAGGACGTTAAATCGCGGGACTGTGCCGGCTTCAAACCGGTTCTGCTGGTCGCGCAATTGGCTCTCGAGCAACTTCACCGATTCCTCCTGCACGCCAATGAGCGAGCGATTCAGCAACACCTGGTAAAACTGCTGGCGCACGGTCGAGACGATCAAATCGATCGCATTGCGAAACGCAAAATAGGTCGAATCGCGGCCAAAATCGGCGGCGCGAATCTGTGAAATAATGCGGCCGCCGGCGAACACGACCTGCGTCGCCTGCAAATTGACGCTGTAGGCCCGCTCCGCCTGCCCCGAACTTCCGCCGAGCGACACGGTGGTTGGCTGGCCGGTTACCGGATCGATAACTGTCTCAGTCGGCGCGCCGTGGTTCGCCCGGAGATGCGGATCGGTATCGGCAAAGTCGCCGGTCGCGTCGATGCGCGGCAGCGCTTCGGCACGCATTTCGATATAGATTCCTTTGGTCCGCTCGATCTCCTGGCGGGCACGTTGGATGTCGGGATTTTGCTGGAGCGCTGTGACGATCGCGCGATCGAGGGTGAATGTCCGCGAGTTGCTGCTGAGCGTCGTGGCGGACCTCGTCCTTGTTGTCGCACCAGTGCCGTCTTCGCTTCCCGCAAAAACCGAGCGGGCGCAGCACACGAGCGCGGCGCAGATCGCAATCAACTGAAAAAAAGACTTACGCATTTAGGAAAAGCTGCGACCTCACGCGCACGAGTGCCTCGCGAATGCCGCGGAATTGAAACTGTCGCGGCTTGCTATGCAAGCGTTATGCCGCGAGAGCAAAGAATCCACAACTCGAGCGGCCGCAGCTGGTTACGCGACGTACTCGCGCGTGGTGGACCGGCGCGCTGTCCCGCCTCTGGGACGTGGACGTTCCATTTGCGAGACACCGGGAGAGCCGACCAGCGATGCCGTGCTCGCGCGTAAAACGGGCGCCGCGACCGCGCGATCGCGCACCTGACAGAGATTGTAAATCTTGCTGTAAATTTGCAGCCACCCCTTTTGCTCATCCGCCGTCAGGTGGCCCATCATCTTGATCAAATTGCTGATCATCTCCTCGCGGATCCGCCGGACTAACTCGGACCCTTTCGGCGTGATGCACACCATCACTTTGCGGCGGTCTTCCGGCGCGCTGGAACGCACCACGTAGCCGAGGTTTTCGAGCCGCGCGACCAAACCGCTCGCGGCCGCCGTCGTGTGACCCATCTTCTGCGCGATGGCCGACATCGTGAGCACTTCTTTTTGGTCCAAGGCGGCGAGGAGGAAAAACTGTGGAAACGAAACGTTGCCGGGCGCGAGCTCCTTGCACAGATGCAGCACGAAACATCGCTGCATCTCCATGATGATGTGCGACAAACGCTCGGCATCGGCCCGCAGCGGGTCAGCTTGTGTCGCGCCAGGTGGCGTAACCGTTGCCGTATTCAACGCGGCTAAGCTAAGGTGCTCACACTCAGTGTCAACCGGCCGCGGCGGCAGCGGCAGCGTGCTGCGTCTGTTGACGCGTCCACACGCCGCCCATATTCTCGGCCATTCGACTCGGGTGAGGTGGCTGAGTGGTCGAAAGCAGCGCTTTGCTAAAGCGCCGTACCCCAAAAGGGTACCGAGGGTTCGAATCCCTCCCTCACCGCGCTGAATTAGCGGAACCGATCGGCCGGCGGCGCAGGAGGCAAGTCGCGCTCCTTCTTTTCTTCCTTCTTCGCTGCCGACTTGTTTTTGCTCTTCGGTTTTGCCTCGGACCCGCTGCCGGGTACTTCCACCCAGCGCCCAACGTTCGAGCCGGTTTGTGGCCCGACCCAGCGATACTGCTTCCCGTGCTTCCAATCGGAAGGCGTTGAGTTGCACGCCGTGAACAAGACTGCGGCGATCACGCAAATGGCGAACGAGCGGAGCTTCATTTGATGTGGGCGAGGAAATCAGCAATCGCCCCACTTCGCAAGAACATCCCCGCGGTGCGAGCCGCCGCAGTAGACAACGCCGCGGTCGCGAAGTACACCGACTTTGTGGCCCGTTCTGGCGTGCGAATTAACAATTACATCGGCGGCCGGTTCGTCGCTCCAGTCGCGGGGAATTATCTCGATAACGTCGAGCCCGCGACGGGCGAGCCGTACTCGCAGGTCGGGGATAGCGACGCTCAAGACGTTGAACGCGCCGTTGCTGCCGCGGAAGAGGCATTCGCCGGCTGGTCGCGCACAGCGGCGGCCGAGCGTTCGCGCATCCTGCTCCGGATCGCCGATCTGATCGAACGCGACATCGAGAAACTAGCGCGCGCCGAGTCGGTGGATACCGGCAAGCCCCTTTCGCTTGCGCGGACCTTGGACATTCCGCGGGCGGCGAGCAATTTCCGCTTTTTCGCGACCGCAATTCTTCACACCGAAACCGAGGCGCACGTGACCGACAATCTGGCGCTCAATTACACGCTCCGTCAGCCGCGCGGCATCGCGGGCCTGATCTCACCGTGGAATCTCCCCCTCTACCTATTGAGCTGGAAAATCGCACCGGCAATCGCCTGCGGGAATACCGCCGTCGCGAAACCGAGCGAGCTCACACCGATGACTGCCTCGATGCTTTGCGAGCTTTGCGACGAAGCCGCGCTTCCCGCTGGAGTTCTGAACATTGTCCACGGCACTGGGCCGAACGTCGGCGCGCCGATTACCGCGCATCCGAAAATCAACACGATCTCGTTTACCGGCGGCACTGTCACCGGTCGCAAAGTCGCGGAAGCGTGCGCGCCGCTCTTCAAAAAAGTATCGCTCGAGCTCGGTGGGAAAAATCCGACGATCGTCTTCGCCGATGCGGACTTGAACGCGGCGATCCCCGGCGCGGTGCGTTCATCATTCGCAAACCAGGGTCAGGTCTGCCTCTGCGGTTCGCGCATCTTTGTTGAGCGGCCGATCTATCAGAATTTCGTCGACGGCTTCATCGACAAAACAGCGAAGCTGCGCGTCGGCGATCCACTCGAGCCGACAACCGATCAAGGCGCAATCGTCTCCAAGACGCAGCTCGACAAGGTGAAATTTTACATCGAGCTCGCGCAACAGGAAGGTGGCCGGATTGCGCTCGGCGGCTCCGCGCCTGACACGATCAACCATCGCTGCCGCAGCGGTTATTTTCTCCAGCCGACCGTCATCACCGGCCTCCCGGTTTCCTGTCGAACCAATCGCGAGGAAATCTTCGGCCCGGTCGTGTCAATCACGCCTTTCGACAGCGAAGAGGAAGTCGTCGCACATGCGAACGACTGCGACTACGGACTCGCCTCGAGCGTCTGGACCCAAAACTTGAGCCGCGCTCACCGCGTCGCCGAGCAGATCCACACCGGCACCGTCTGGGTGAACTGCTGGCTGCTGCGCGACCTGCGTGTCCCGTTCGGCGGAATGAAACAGAGCGGCGTCGGTCGTGAGGGCGGCAACGAAGCGCTCCGCTTTTTCACCGAACCGAAGAACATCTGCATCGCGAAATGATCATGCTCGCGCTCTCGCGAGATCGTGCTCGAATACCGGCATGAGCAGCGTTCGTGTTCTCGTCGGCACGCGCAAAGGCGCGTTCATTCTCACCTCCGATGGCAAGCGCAGTGACTGGCAGGTCAGCGGACCGCACTTTGCCGGCTGGGAAATTTACCACCTCAAAGGTTCACCGGTTGATCAGAACCGGATCTACGCGTCGCAATCGAGCGGCTGGTTCGGCCAGGTGATTCAACGCTCTGATGACGGCGGCAAAACGTGGCAAACGCCCGGCACGAGCGAAGAAGATTTGCGCGGCCCCGATGGGATGCCGAAGGGCGAAAGCAATATGTTCGTGTATGACGGCGTGGCGGGCACGCATCAGTGGTACGACGGCACGCAACACCCATGGGAGTTCAAGCGCGTCTGGCATCTGGAGCCAGCGCTCGACGATGCCGATCACGTCTACGCCGGAGTCGAGGATGCGGCGCTCTTCGAATCGCGCGACGGGGGCAAATCGTGGCGCGAGCTTTCGGGCCTGCGCAAGCACGATAGCGGTCCGCGCTGGCAACCCGGCGCCGGCGGCATGTGCCTGCACACGATCCTGCTCGATCCAAAAAACCGCGGCCGAATGTTCATCGCAATCTCCGCGGCGGGCGCGTTCCGAAGCGACGACGCGGGCGAGACCTGGAAGCCGATCAACCGCGGTTTGCAGTCCAACTTCATGCCCGATCCGACAGCCGAAGTCGGCCACTGCGTTCACCGGATTGCGCTGCATCCGTCGAAACCCGAAACGCTCTTCATGCAGAAACATTGGGACGTGATGCGAAGCGACGACGCCGGCGAATCTTGGCGCGAAGTGAGCGGAAATTTACCGACCGATTTCGGCTTCCCGATCGACGTGCACGCGCACGAGCCGGAGACGATTTACGTCGTGCCGATCAAGAGCGACAGCGAGCATTTCCCGCCCGACGGCAAGCTGCGCGTTTTCCGCAGCCGCACCGGCGGAAACGAGTGGGAGGCGCTGACGAACGGGCTGCCGCAGCGCGATTGCTACGTCAACGTGTTGCGCGACGCGATGTCGATCGATTCGCTCGAGCCGTGCGGCGTCTATTTCGGCACGACCGGCGGGCAGGTTTACGGATCGAGCGACGCCGGCGACACGTGGAAGCCGATCGTGCGCGACCTCCCAGCCGTGCTCTCGGTGGAAGTGCAAACGCTGCCGTGATTCGCGTCGTGTTGCCGCATCATCTGCGGACGCTCGCGAGTGTCGGCGAAGAAGTTCAAGTCGATGTCGCTTCGCCGGTTACACAGCGCAGCATCCTCGATGCGGTAGAAAAGAAATACCCGATGCTCCGCGGCACAATCCGCGATCATGCGACGCAAACGCGCCGGCCGTTCCTCCGCTTCTTTGCCTGCGGCGAGGACTTGTCGCACGAGCAGCCCGACTCGCCGCTGCCCGAGCAGGTCGCGCGTGGCGCCGAACCATTCATCGTCATGGGCGCGATCGCGGGAGGCTAGCGCGGTGAGCGAGTCCTTTCAAAGCTCGCGCGCTCCGGAGCCGGTCGGCGCGTTTCCTCACGCGAAACGTGCCGGCAACTTTCTTTTTCTCTCCGGGATCGGGCCGCGAGTCCGCGGGACAAAGGAAATTCCGCAGGGAATCGAGGCGCAATGCCGGACGGTGTTCGAGAACGTGCGGCTCGTGCTGGAAGATGCCGGCGCAAGTTGGAACGACATCGCTGATGTGACGGTCTTCCTGACCGACATGCGGAATGATTTTGCGTCGTACAACCGGCTGTTCGCGGAATACTTCGCCGGCGAGGGCAAGCCAAACCCGACGCGTACGACAGTTGAAGTAACGGCGCTGCCGACGCCGATCGCGATTGAGCTCAAGGTGATCGCGGCTCTGCGCTGATCATGCAGTTCTCGACCGACGAAGAGTTCGCGTTGCAGCTGGATCGCGAAGATCCGCTGCGCGAATTTCGCGATCGCTTCGAGCTGCCGCGCGGCGCGGACGGCAAGCCGCTGATTTATTTTTGCGGCAACTCGTTAGGCCTGATGCCGAAAACTGCGCGCGGCGCCGTCGATCACGAACTCGACGCTTGGGCGAAATTCGCGGTCGAAGCGCATCACGGCATTGATCGACCGTGGTACACGTATCACGAGCCGCTGCGCGAACCGCTGGCGCGACTCGTCGGCGCGCGGCCGCACGAAGTCGTCTGCATGAATACCCTGACGGTGAATTTGCATCTCATGCTGGCGTCGTTTTATCGGCCGACAAAAACGCGTTTCAAGATCGTGATGGAGACGCCGGCGTTTCCTTCAGATGTGTACGCGATCAAATCACAGATCGCGCATTACGGCTTCGATCCGAAGGACGCGCTGTTGCTTGTCGCTGCGCGCGAAGGTGAGAACACGATCCGGCAGGAGCAGTTCGAAGCGGCAATTGCCGAACACGGCGACAGTGTCGCGGTCATCGCTGTCGGCGCGCTGAATTTCATCACCGGCCAGTTTTTTGACATTCAGGCGATCAGCGCAGCAGCGCGTGAACACGGCATCACCGTCGGGGTTGACCTGGCGCATGCGATCGGAAACGTGCCGCTCGCGATGCACGATTGGAACGTCGATTTCGCGGTCTGGTGCACTTACAAATACCTGAACTCGGGGCCGGGTGCAGTCGCCGGAGCATTTGTCCACGAACGGCACGCCACAAACACGAAATTGCCGCGCCTCGCCGGCTGGTTTGGCAACGATCCGAAGACACGGTTCCGTCTCGACTCAGACTTTATTCCGGTTCCCTCCGCAGACGCGTGGCAGGTTAGCAACCCGCCGATCTTCTCGATGGCGCCGATCCGCGCGTCGCTCGCGATCTTCGACGATGCGGGCGGAATGAAACCGCTCCGCGAAAAATCAGTGAAGCTAACCGCCTACTTGGAATTCCTGCTGGACGAGATCGGCTCGGAGCGGTTCACCGTCATCACGCCGCGCGAGCCATCACAGCGCGGGTGCCAGTTATCGATCATGGCGCACGAAAATCCGAAGGAGCTCCTGGAAAAACTGCAGGCCGCCGGCGTGCGCTGCGATTTCCGCGAGCCGAATGTGATCCGCGCTGCGCCCACTCCACTTTACAACACGTTTCACGAAGTTTGGCGCTTCGCTCAAATTCTGTCACAACACCGCTGACCTCCTCATATGAAATATCTCATCCACATCACGCGCGTTCTGCTCGGCCTCGTCTTTGCGGTGTTCGGGTCAAACGCGTTCCTTCACTTCATCCGCATGCCGCCGTTGCAGGGCGATGCCGGCGCATTCATGGGAGCGCTCTTCCACAGCGGCTACTTGTATCCGATCGCGATCCTACAAATCGTCGGCGGGCTATGTTTGCTGATCGGATCCCGCTTCGTCGCTCTAGGACTGATGCTCCTCGGACCGATCATCGTGAACATCATGCTCTACCACATTTTTATCGACCGAAGCGGGCTGCCGCTCGGCATCCTCGTGTCGCTGCTGTCGCTCTTTCTGCTCTGGGTTTACCGCTACAAATTCCCGGCGCTTTTCGAGATCTGATCTCGATAACGACGGAGCCGATCTACCGCCGTGGCGAAATTCGTGCTCATCGGCAGCGGTCTTGCCGGTGGACTGCTCGCCGGTTACCTCGGCCGCCGAGGCGATGAAGTAGAACTCTACGAACGGCGCGCAGATCCGCGGGCCGGCAATTTCGTTGGTGGTCGCTCGATCAATCTCGCGCTGTCGACGCGCGGCATTCACGCGCTCGAGCAGCTCGGCATCGCAGATCAGGTGCTTGAGCACTCGATCCCGATGCGCGGCCGGATGATTCATGAAAAATCAGGCGACCTTCACTTCGCGCCCTACGACGTCGATCCGAAGAAGTGCATTCACTCGATTGGCCGCGGCGCGCTCAATACCGTGGTAATCGACGCCGCGCTTCGTCACCCGAGCGTGCGCGTCCGGTTCAACCAACGCTGCACCGGCGTCAGCCTCGACACGCCTGCCGTGCACCTGCTGAACGCGCAAACACAGGAAACACATCGCGCGTCCGGCGACGCCATCATCGGCGTGGACGGTGCGTTTTCCGCAGTGCGTCAATCGCTGCGAGAGAAGTTAGCGGAGTTCGATTACGACGAGAGTTATCTCGCACATGGCTACAAGGAGCTGACGATGCCGCCAGCGCCGGACGGCTCGTGGCCGATGGAGAAAAACGCGCTGCACATCTGGCCGCGCAAAAGCTTCATGATGATCGCGCTGCCGAATCCCGACGCTTCGTTCACGTGCACGTTGTTCTGGGAATTCAAAGGCCGGCGTAGCTTTGCATCGATCAAAACAGACGACGCGATCCGCCGCTTTTTCGAGGAGGAGTTCACGGACGCCGTACCGCTTATGCCGACGCTGCTCGATGATTTTCACGGCAATCCGACCGGGTCGCTCGTGACGATCCGCTGCGCGCCGTGGTATTACCGCGGCAAGGTCGCGCTGGTTGGCGATGCCGCGCACGCGGTCGTGCCATTTTACGGCCAGGGCATGAACGCGGCATTCGAAGATTGCGTCGTGCTCGATGAATGCCTGGAGCGATTCGCAAGCGATCGGCAGCACGCCTTTGCGGAATACTATCGCCGCCGCAAAGCGAACGCTGATGCGTTGGCGAATCTTGCCGTTCAGAACTTCATCGAAATGCGCGACAAAACCGCGTCTCGCCTTTTCCGCGCGAAAAAGAAGCTCGATCACTTCCTCGAAGCGACGCTACCGGGCACTTATCTCCCGCTCTACACGATGGTGACCTTCACGCGAATCCCCTACGCGCATGCCGAACGGCGCGCGCGCCTGCAGGATCTCGTTGTCTACACCATTCTGATCGTGGCACTCGCCGGGACCTTCGCATTGCTCGCCTGGGCGATGTAGCTCCGCGAATAATCTCGCCCGATTTATAGCTTGTGCCTCGATGCCATCACGATATATGTCTTCGCAATATATGCGGACACCACTGCTGGATCGCGAGCTGAAGAAAGGCAGTGCCGAGCTGTTGATTCTATCTCTGGTCGAGGATCGGCCGCGCCATGGTTACGATATTGGGCAGCTGATTGAAATGCGATCTCGCGGCGCGCTGCGGTTCAACGTCGCCTCACTTTATCCCCTGCTCTACCGCCTCGAAAAACGCGGCTGGATTCGCGGTCGCTGGGTTGAAAAACCGGGACAGCGCCGGCGACGATACTATCGACTGACGCGAGCCGGGAAAAAGGTTCTAGCCGCGCAGCGCGACGGCTGGCGCGAGTTCGTC
>CADDYX010000038.1 GCA_902810735.1 Verrucomicrobiota bacterium
ATGCGCGAATCGGCGTCGCGGTTTCGGATGAACTCGGGTTGCTGGCGCATCCGGTGGAGACCATTGCCGCGACAAACAATGCAGCGGAGCGCGTTGCGCAGATCGCTGGAGAAAAACAGGCCGGCACGATTGTGGTCGGCTTGCCCCGGCACATGGACGGCAGCGTGGGAGCGTCGGCAGCCGCGGCGCTCGCATTTGCCGAGCGTCTTCGGTCGTTGGTGACATGCGACGTGATCACGCAGGATGAACGCCTCAGCACGGTCGCGGCGAATCGCGCGCTGCGTCAGTCCGGACGCAAAACTCGCCAGACGCGCGCATACGTCGACCAGGTTGCCGCGCAGGTGATTCTACAGACGTTTCTCGATCGACAGCAGCAGACATCGGCGGAGTAATGCCGTCGCGGCTGAAGGTGATCGTCGCCTATGACGGCACACCATTTGCCGGCTGGCAGTCGCAGGCCAACGGCAACGCCGTGCAGGATCACGTCGAACGTGCGTTCGCGGCGATCTGTGGAGAGCGCATACGCGTGCACGGCGCCGGCCGGACCGACGCGGGCGTTCACGCGCTTGCGCAGTCGGCGCATGCCGATGTCCCGCACAAGCGTCTCACTGCAGCGCAATGGGTCGCCGCGCTGAACCAACACCTTCCCGCCGCGATTCGCATTCTGCGAGCTGGCTACGTCAGCGCCTCCTTTCACGCGCAATACTCCGCAATCGGGAAGGTCTACCGTTACGAAATTTGGCAAGGCGCTGTCCTGCCGCCGTTCGAGCGCGATCGAGCCTGGCATGTACGTGCGCCGATCGACATTCACGCCGTGCGCGGCGCGGCGGCGTTGTTCGAGGGTCGACATGACTTCGCGGCGTTCGCCGCCCGTCGCGGGAAACATCCGGAGACGACGATCCGTACGATTCGCGCGGTTACCGTCCGCAGCGGGGCGAAGCGCCTTTCACTCACTTTCGACGGCGATGGTTTCCTCTACAAGATGGTGCGGCTGATTGTTGGAACGCTCGTTTTGGTGGGGCGCGGCGAAGAAACAGAAGACGCAATCCGGCGTGCACTGCGCCGCGGACACGCACCGGCAATCCTCCGCCGTCGCCTCGTTGCACCGGCAGCCGGACTAACTCTCGTCCGCGTCCGGTACTAAGTTTGCTTTAGCAGATCGCCGCGGCGTGCGCAGAGCCGGTTTCGCGCCGTTGGCAGGAGACCTGCTTTCTAGCTTTTATAATGCAAAACGCCGAGTCCCTCCCGCACGTCTCGCCTCGGCGTAGCGCTTTACGCCGAGCCGCCTCGTGGCTGTTCAGCCAAAACCACTTTCATTTTAAGCTCCTCGCGGGAACCGCCGCCGGCATCGTTGTCATCACTTTCCTGGCAGGATTGTTCCTGTTCGTGACGGTTCGTAACCATAGCCAGGAGACGCTTCGTGCTCACACCATCGAAGTAATTCGCCTGAGCAGCGTCGTTGAGAACGACATCGCGGCTCTCGAGATGGGTCACCGTGGATTCCTGCTTACTCATCAGGAGGATTATCGGCAGGCGTTCGAACGCCGGCGCGACATCCTGCAGAAGCGCGTCGAAGAGCTCACGCACTTGATTCTCGGCAGCCCAGTGCAGCGCAAGCGCGTGATGCGAGTGCAGGAGATTGTCCAGCGCTGGGCGCAAACCGTTGCGCTTCCGCAACTCGGCGCGAATTCCACCGCCGCAACCACTGCACCATCGGCCGCTGCTCCAAAGCAGACGGAGCTCGGCAATGCGCTGCTTGGTGAAGCGCGCGAAATTCTCCGTTCCATCCAGAACGAGGAGCAGATTCTCCTCAACCAGCGCATGCGCGAGCAGGAGTGGGCGGCACAATCGACCCAGATTCTCGATTTTTTAACGAAGCTCGATCGCGCCACGATTGAAATGCAGAAGGAGAAGCGCGGCTATCTGCTGACCGGCGACGTCGCCTATGCAGATGCTTACCGGCATGCGGCCGCCGATTTCTACACCTACAACGGCTATCTCTCGATTCTGGTGGCAAACTCGCCGGAGCAATCCGCCGAATTGACCAAAGTAAGCCACGCGGTTGAGCGATGGATGACGACCACGGCGACGCCGCAGATGCAGGCGAAACGCGCGGGCAAAGACAACATCGCGATCGCGTCGGCGAAGGATAGCGAAGGTCTGATGACCGAAATTCATCAGATGTTGGATCATTTTCAGCGCGACGCGCTGGCGCTCTACGAAATGCGTTCGGAAGCGGCGACCCGGGAGCGAATCGTCAAAACATCGGGTCTCGCATTGCTGTGCGTGTTCGCCGTCGGCCTGCTGATCGTCTCAAACAGCTACAGCTTCGTTCTGGTTCGCCGGCAGCTCGGGAAGCTCGAAGGCGTCGAAACGCGCATTCGCTCGATCATCGAAAACATCCTCGACGGTATGATCACCGTTGATGAACAGGGCCTCATCTGTTCGATGAACCCGGCGGCGGAGAAGATGTTCGGCTGTATCAACAACGAAATGGTCGGCCACAAAATCACGAAGCTGGTGCCGAAAACCTACGCCGAAGATCCGGAAGCGAAGCCGGCCGCCTGCGCGTGGGAAGATCTCGCGAAAAAAACCGGCAGCACAACGCTCGCAGTCGGGCGCACCCGAACGCACGCCACGTTCCCAATCGAAATTTCGCTGAGCGAAATGCTCGTGGACGGCAAGAAGCTCTACGTCGCGATGGTGCGCGATGTGACCGAGCGGAAACGCTTCGAGCAGGAGATGGCAGCGGATAAAGAGAGTCTCGCGGTCACCCTGCGCTCGATCGGCGACGGCGTTATCACGACCGATGTGCAGGGCCGGATCATCATGATGAACAATGCCGGCCAGAATCTAACCGGCTGGAATTCGAAGGAAGCGATCGGTCAGCCGTTGAAGACGGTTTTCAACATGGCGACGGATCTGGCCACGCAAGCTCGCGCGCAGCGCAGCGGCTATCGCAGTGAAGCACAATCGCTTCTCGCGACTCTGCCGGAGAACGCAACCCTCAAGTCGCGCGATGGCACCGAGCGTGTGATCGAGCAGGTCGCCTCCCCGATTCGCGACAGCAAAAACGAAGTCGCGGGCGTGGTGCTCGTGTTCCGCGACATTACCGAACGTCAACGCAATGAAGCCGAGCGACGCAAGGCCGAGACCCTGGAACAACTTGGTCTGCTCGCCGGCGGCATTGCGCACGATTTCAACAACCTGCTCACCGCGATCATCGGCAATATCTCGCTCGCGTCGCTCCTGCTGCCGCCGAACAATGAGATGACGACGCGTTTGAACGACGCGAAGAACGCCTCGATGCGCGCGCGCGATCTCGCCCAACAGCTGCTCACTTTCGCCCGCGGCGGCGCGCCAATTAAGAAGACGGCCTCGATCGGCAAGCTGATCCAGGACACGGTGAGCTTCTCGCTCCGCGGCACCCACAGCCGGAGCGAGTTCGTGTTAGGCGCGAACCTCTGGCCGGCCGAGATCGATTCGGGCCAGATCAGCCAGGTCATCGGCAACCTCGTCGTGAACGCCGACCAGGCGATGCCGAACGGCGGCACGTTGACGGTCAAATGCGATAACTTCTGCTACGATCTCGGCTCCTCCGAGTTTATTCCCGACCTTCAGCCCGGCGATTACATCCGCATCGAGGTGAAGGACCAGGGTGTCGGAATTCAGCCCGATTGTCTGAAGCGAATCTTCGATCCATATTTCACGACGAAACCGAAAGGCACCGGTCTCGGCCTCGCGACGACTTATTCGATCATCAAGAATCACAACGGCCTGATCACGGTGGATTCGCGCGTTCACCACGGCTCCACCTTCACGATCTATCTGCCCGCTCTGCGCAATCACGAAGTCCCGGCTGAACCGCCGCGTCAGTTCAATGAGATCATCACCGGCTCCGGGCGTGTGTTGATCGTCGACGACGAGGAAGCGATCCGCGCGCTCGTCGAATTTACCCTCAGCAATCTCGGATACGAAGTTTACCAGGCCGAAAGCGCTCTTGAAGGCGTGAACCTTTACCGTGAAAAACTCGAGGCCGGCGAGCGCTTCGACGCCGTGATTCTCGATCTCACGCTCCCCGGCGGCATGGGCGGCAAGGAAGCGCTGAAGAAGCTGATCGAAATCGACCCAACCGTGAACGCCATCGTCTCGAGCGGGTATGCCATGGACGCCACGATGAGTCGTTATCGCGATTTCGGATTCCGCGGCGTGATAGCGAAACCGTACGAAGCGGCCGAGCTGGGCAAGATCGTCCACGAGGTCATCGAGTCGAGCCACGTCAATCTCGTCGACGACTACGAAGGCGGCCGTCTCGCGACGCGCGTCGCTTAGTCCCCTACTCTTCCGGCCGCAAGCGCGGCAGCAGTTGTTCGAGAATCGTCGAGACTGATTCCTCGACGGTTTGTTGATCGGTGCGGACTGCGATCTCCGGATCCTCCGGCGCTTCATACGGCGCGTCGATGCCGGTAAAATCCCGGATCTTTCCGGCGCGCGCCTTTTGATACAGCTGCTTCGGATCGCGCTGCTCGCACACCGGCAGCGGAGCATCGACGAACACCTCGATGAATTCCGCTTTCGACTCGAGCGCGATCTCGCGAGCGCGGCGGCGGTCCGCACGGTATGGCGAAATGAACGCGGTGATCACCACTGTGCCGGCGTCTGCCATCAGCTTCGCAACTTCGCTCACGCGTCGAATGTTCTCGACGCGATCTTCCGGCGAGAAGCCGAGATTCGAGTTCAGCCCATGCCGGATATTATCGCCGTCGAGAACGTATCCGTGAATCGCGCGCCGAAAGAGTTCCGCTTCCAGAGCGCGCGCGATCGTCGATTTCCCCGAGCCTGACAAACCGGTGAGCCAGACCACGGCGCCGCGATGGCCGTTTCGCGTCGCCCGCTGGTGCGCTGTGATTTTGCCTTCGCTCCAGGAAATGTTCTGGCTTTTGACCGACGTCCGGTCGGTGTAGACGCCGCCGAACACGACGCCTCCACCGCAGATTCGCCGCTGATCGACGAGCACGAAACGGCCAAGGTGCGCAATCCGATCATGGTTATCGACCACGAGCGGTGCGCGCGTTTGCAGCGTCACGCGCGCGACTTCGTTTCGTGCCACATCACGCTCGCCTGGAGTAATGCCGAGCGTCGCCGAATCCATCACCTGCTCGATCGCGACCACCTGACAACGCACCTCCTGCGTCGCGAGCCGAAGGGTGTAAGCCGCGCCTTTCCGCAACGGCGAGTCGACCATCCAAAAGACATCGGCATGCACACGGTTCGTCTCGATCGGTGTTTCCTGCTGGTGCGACCCAACATAGCCACGTTCGACAAAAATCTGCTCGCGAAGCGTGATCCCGATCGACTCGCCGGCTGTCGCGCTGCTGCGGGACGGAGCGTTCCAGGTTTCGATCGTCGCGACGACTGAACTCTTGTTCGCGGGCGAGAAAACGATCTCATCCCCTACTCTGAGCGTCCCGCTTTCGATCCGGCCTGCGATGATGCGGCGTTCATCGAAACGGTAGACGTCCTGAACGCAAAATCGGAGCGGCTGCTCGTGCGCTGTGCGGCTGCCGTCGAGCTGATCGAGCGCCTGCAAGACGGTTGGGCCGGAGTACCACGGCATCACCGCGTCCGCCGGCCTCGCGACGTTCTCGCCCTGTTTTGCCGACGCGGGAACAAACAGCCGCGGCTCCATCCCGAGAGTGGCAAGAAAGGCGCGGTACTCGCGCTCGATTTCGCGAAACAGATCTTTCGAATATCCCGCCAGATCCATTTTGTTCACCACAACCACGATCTGCTTCACGCCGAGGAGGCTGAGCAGGTAGGCATGCCGGCGACTTTGTTCCCGCACGCCTTCATTGGCCGCGATGACGAGCAGGGCCGCGTCCGCATTTGCAGCGCCAGTGATCATGTTTTTCAGGAATTCCTTATGGCCTGGCGCGTCGATGATGACGTAACGCCGCTCCGCCGTGCGAAAAGGAATCTGCGTCGTGTCGATGGTGATGTTTTGCGCCTGCTCCTCGAGCAACGCGTCGAGCACAAAGGCGTACTCAAACTCCATCGCCTCCGCCGCGCATGCCTGCCGGATCAGGTCGAGTTTTCCTTCGGGCAGCGAGTTCGTGTCGTGCAGAATGCGCCCAATCAGCGTCGATTTCCCATGATCGACATGCCCGACGAAAACGATCTTGAGGCGCTCGGCTTCCGCCGTCACATGAACCCTCGTGCGCGGAGTTTTTGCATCGCGTTGCGCTCGTGATGGTCTTGCGCCCGGCCGGCGCGTTCACTCGTTTTCGTTTGGTCGAGCTCCGCGATGATCTCCGCGATCGTTGCCGCGTGGCTTGGCACCGGCTTCGTGATCGGGCTGCAGCCTAACGAGCGAAACCGCTGTCCGTTCCGCGCAAAATACATCTGAGGAATCGGAATTTTTTCGCGTTCGATGTAGCGCCAGATGTCAGCCTCCGTCCAGTCGAGCAGCGGTTGCACCCGCACATGCTCGCCAGGCGCGGGATTGCTCGCGAATTGTCCCCAAAACTCCGGAGGCTGGTCCTTGTAATCCCATTCGTATTGCGCGTTGCGCGGCGAGAAGTAGCGCTCCTTCGCCCGCGTCGGATCCTCGTCGCGTCGAATCCCTGTGATCAGAGCGTCGAACTTGTGTTCGGCCAAAACCTGCTGAAGCGCGACTGTCTTCAGTTCGTGCGTCACGGTGACGGGATCGTGCCTTTCATAGCCAACGCCGCGCGCTCGCGCTTCTTCATTGATCTTCACGATCAACTTGAGCCTGTAGTGTTTCGCCGCCCAATCGCGGAATTCGAGCATCTCCGGAAACTCATAAGTGGTATCGATGTGCAGCACCGGAAATGGCACCCGGCCGAAGAACGCCTTGTTCGCGAGCCAGATCAGCACGTTCGAGTCCTTCCCCATCGACCATGGCATGGCGATGTTTTTGAACGCGTGATAGGCCTCGCGAAAAATGAAGACGCTCTGGTTTTCAAGGGCGTCGAGATGTGTGCGCGCGCTCATCTTCTGATCGGTGCGCTTATCTTCCGCTTGCGACCGGGAGGCGCAACTTTAGTGTCGTTGCGTGCCTGAAGTTCGCCCGGCTGCCTACGATTCGAAAATCGAAGGCAACGTCATTTTCACGCGGCTCGACGCGGCGATTAACTGGATGCGCAAGAATTCGCTTTGGCCGATGCCGATGGGTTTGGCGTGTTGCGCGATCGAGCTGATGGCAACCGCCGCGTCGCGGTTCGACATCTCGCGTTTCGGCGCCGAAGTCATGCGCTTTTCGCCGCGGCAATGCGACGTGATGATCGTCGCCGGTACCGTCACCTACAAAATGGCGCTGGCGGTGAAGCGAATCTACGAACAAATGCCCGAGCCGAAATGGGTGATCGCAATGGGAGCGTGCGCCTCCACTGGCGGGATGTATCGCTCGTACGCGGTGTTGCAGGGAATCGATCAGCTGCTGCCGGTCGACGTCTATGTTTCCGGCTGTCCGCCTCGGCCCGAAGCACTGCTCGAAGGCTTGATGAAACTGCAGGAAAAGATTTCGGGCGAGAGCTCGTTCCGGGAGCAGAAGCGCGAGTTCCTCGCGAATCTGGACGGCGTGCTCGCATGACCGGCCAGGAATTACTCGGCTCGGCCGCCGAGCTGCTCGGGAAAAAGCTGCTCAAGCGCACCGAATTTCGCGGCGAAACAACATTCACCATTTCGTCGAACGATTTGCATGAAGTGGCAAGGTTTTGCCGCGACGAGCTCTCGTTCGATTACCTCCTCGACATCACAAGCATCGATAATTTCGGCGAGGAGCCGCGGTTCGAGATCGTCTACGAACTCTACTCGATGACGTTCGCGGTCCATCTTCGCCTGAAGCTCTCGGTGCCGGAGGAAACGTCAGAAGTCGCAACAGTGTCCGACATTTGGGCGACGGCGAACTGGCACGAACGCGAGGTTTACGACATGATGGGCATTCGGTTCGCCGGGCATCCCGATCTGCGGCGCATTCTGATGTGGGACGGCTATCCGTACTTTCCGCTGCGGAAGGAATTCCCAATCGAAGGTTTGCCGAGCGACATGCCGGACGTCGCGTTCAGCGGCTCGGCGCCGATGGAAGGCGGTCCGTTTGTGACCGTGCCGAGCACGGCGACGACAAAAGATCGTGAGCCGCGCGCACGCCGCCCGGCGGAGCCGTAACGCTCGCGTTGCGCTACTTCGTTGGTCTTCTTGCGCTTGCCGCGGTCGCGGTGGTTGCGTTCATCGTCGTCTCGAAACGCGAACCGCTAAAGCTGACCGCTGATCGCGTGCTGGTCGAAAAAAGCGCGCGGCGGCTGACGCTGCTTCGCGATGGCCGCGTCCTGAAAACGTATGCCGTTGCGCTTGGCAGCTCGCCGCGCGGGCACAAACAACAGGAAGGCGACGGCCGCACCCCGGAAGGCGTTTACCAGATCGATTTTCACAAGCCGGACAGCGACTTTCATCTCGCGTTGCATATCTCGTATCCGAACGCCGACGACACCGGGCGAGCAGCGGCGCGTGGAGTGGCGCCGGGGGGCGACATCATGATTCACGGTTTACGCAATGGCCTCGGCGCGATCGGTGCTGCGCATCGCCTGCACGACTGGACGGCCGGCTGCATTGCAGTTACGAACGCAGAGATCGAGGAGATTTTCCGCGCGGTGCCAGACGGAACGCCAATCGAAATTCGCCCTTAGCCGCGAAACGCCGCGGCAAGCAGGCGCGAAAATCCCGACGCCGCAGCGCGTCCCGTCTCGAGCACTTCGGCGTGACTGAGTGGTTGATTCCCGACACCGGCCCCCCAGTTTGTCAGGCAGGAAAACCCGGCGACTTCGAGCCCGAGCGCACGTGCCTGAATCGCTTCCAGCACGGTCGACATCCCGATCGCATCGGCGCCGAGCGTGCGCAGCATCCGAACTTCAGCGGGCGTCTCGTACTGCGGGCCCAGCAAACCCGCGTAGACGCCTTCGTGCAGCGTCACACCGATCGATTCAGCGGCCGCGCGAAATTGCCGCCGCCATGCCTGCGAATACGCGTCGCTCATGTCGATGAATTGCGGCTGCCCCAGCAGCGGCGTTGTTCCGGTCAGATTGAGGTGATCGCGAATCATCATCCACGAACCCGGCGTGAACTCGGGATTCGCGGTGCCGGCGGCGTTTGTCAGGATTAACCGGCGAACGCCTGCCGCGGCCAGCAGGCGCACGCCAGCGGTGGCGGATTGCGCGGAATGTCCTTCGTATAAATGCGAGCGGCCTTGCGCGTAGATCACCCGCGTCCTCTGGAGCGTCCCGAAAACAAAACGTCCCGCGTGGCCCTCAACGCCTGGCCGCGGAATTTCGGCGAAATCGGAATAGGCGATCTGCGAATCGCGATCGGGATCGCCGACGATTGAGCTCAATCCCGAGCCGAGGACGATTGCGACTTCAGCGCGCCAGCTGCGCAGCCGCTCCAGCGCCTGATCGCTCACCAGCTACGCCGCGGAAACCGGCGGAGCCGACGCGGGTTTTTTGTTCGCCGCCATCACGTCCGGCCGCAGCGGCTCGTCGCGCAGCACCGTCGGTTTGGTGTCCGCCTTCGGATAAGCGATTCGCGTGTGCAACATGGTTGTCAGCGTGAACCGGAAGCGCTCCGCGATCTTTGTCACATCGGCGAGCGTGAGATCGCACTCGTCGAGCTGCTTGTCGGCAATTCGCTGCGCGATCAGGTCGTTGACGAGCTGCTCGATTTTCTGCGGCGTCGGCTTCTCCAGGCTGCGCGACGCACTCTCGATCATGTCGGCGAGACTGACGATCGCGCTTTCTTTCGTCTGCGGTTTTGGCCCGCTATAGCGGAAGTTTTCTTCCGCGACTTCCGGCACGTCTTCCTCGCGCAGGTTCATGATCTTCCCGCCTGCGCGGGCGTCCTGATGCTGCTGCAACGCGCGCTTGTAGAAATAGTAAACCAGCGACGTGCCGTGATGCTCCTGAATGATATCGATGATGCGCTGATTGAGCTTGTGCTTGAGCGCGAGGTCCACGCCCTCCTTCACATGCGCGATGATGATCAACGCGCTCATGGTCGGCGCGAGGTCGTCGTGCGGATTGCGCTCGAAATTCATGTTCTCGGTGAAATACTCCGGCTTCACCAGTTTGCCGATGTCGTGGAAATACGAACAAACACGACAGAGCGTCGCGTTCGCACCGATCGACTCGGCCGCGGCCTCAGCGAGGTTCGCCACCACCAGGCTGTGGTGGTAGGTGCCCGGCGCTTCGATTGTCATTCGCCGCAAGAGCGGGTGGTTGAGATCGGAAGCCTCGAGCCACGAGATGTCGGTCGTGATTTGAAACAGGTGTTCCAGAATCGGCAAAATGCCGCCGATGATGGTCGCGGTCACGATTCCGTTGATCAGCGCAAAGGCACTCTGCATTCCGATCATCTTCCAGTTGTTGGCCGCCGGAGTGAACAGATCGAATGGCCCGATCAGCCCGAACGTGAGAGCGAGAAGCCAGATCGCGACACCGACGCCCGCGCCGGCGCGAACCAGCCGGCTGCGTTTTCGCACCTGCAAAGTAAACGCAACCGCGGTGAACCCGCTGATCAGTCCGATCACAAGCAGCGGCGCGTCGATTCGTCCGAAAAGAACGCTGCCCCACAAACTGCCGAAGACCGCCGCGAATAATCCGTGCGTGCGGCCGAGTAGAACGCTTAACACCAGCGGCGCGAATGCGTATGGCACGATGAGCGCGCCGGTCTCTGGCCTAACGAACGTAACGGTGCCGGCGCTTGCGACAGTCAGGACGAGCTTGGTGACGGCGAGCTGGATAAAAATGATCCCGAAGACCAGCAGCACGCGCGAACTGGAACGAAAAGTATGCGGTTGGTTGATCCAGAGCTGCGTCACCGCCGTGACGAAAAACAGCAGCGCGATCACGAAGTTCTTCGTCGGCTCGGGCTGTTGACCGCTGAAAATCAGTGCGGCAAGTCCCGCGATGAACGCGACGAAGATCAGCGCCCGCGTCCAGGCCGAGCTCTCCAGCGCCTGGAGGAATTCGTTCCGCGTCCGGCGACGCCGGCTTTTGCCTGACGACAAGCCGCGTTTGACGAGGCGATTGCGCTTGAGGAAATCGAACATCGGCTATTTGCGAGGAGCGCCGCCTGTCGCAGGCGAGCGATGTTGCTGATAGGCGCTAATAATCGCACGGACAAGCTCGTGGCGCACGACATCTCGTTCGGTGAAATAGACAACCGAAATCCCCTGCACGTTTTTCAGCGCCTGCAGCGCTTCCACCAGGCCGGAGCGCTTGTTGCTCGGCAGATCGATCTGCGTGACATCGCCGGTGACGACGCACTTCGATCCGGCGCCGATTCGCGTCAGCAACATGAACATCTGCTCCGTCGTGGTGTTCTGTGCTTCGTCGAGGATGACAAACGCGTTGCTCAGCGTCCGCCCACGCATGTAGGCGAGCGGCGCCACTTCGATTGTCTGCCGCGAAACCGCGCGCTCGATTTCCTCCGCTTCCATCATGTCGCGCAGCGAATCGTAAAGCGGGCGGAGATACGGTGTGATTTTTTCCTGCAGATCGCCGGGGAGAAAGCCGAGCGCTTCACCCGCTTCCACCGCCGGTCGAGTGAGAATGATCCGGCTGACCTGTTCTTTCTTCAGCGCAGCCACGGCCATCGCGACCGCAAGATACGTCTTGCCCGTACCTGCCGGCCCGATGCCGAAGACGACGTCATTTTTCTGAATGGCATCGACGTAGTTGCGCTGACCGAGCGTGCGCGCGACTACCGGCGGCTTGCGCGAAGAAGTAGCGATCTTGAGGTCGACCACGTCGTTCAAGTTGTCGGGCCGCGCTTCTGCCACCGAATTCAGCGCATAGTTGAATTCGTGTTTTTGGATATCGACGCCGTTCTGGCGCGCCTGCTCGAGCTGATCGAAGACGCGTTGCGCGCGATCGACTTTCTCAGGCTCGCCTTCCAGCTTCACCCAACCTTCGCGAGTCGTGACCTTCACGCCTAACGAGTCTTCCAGGTTCTTGAGCAGCTTTAGATCGTTGGCGTAGAGCGACTGCAATGCGCGGGCGCTCTCAAATTCCAGGGTGCGCGTTTCGCTCATGCGGAGCTCACGCTATGCGTGAGCCTAACGGAAGCCGTAGACGAGAGCCCAATGCGTGCGCTCTTCAGGCGAATCCTCCACCGTCACAATGATGAAGTAGCTACCGGTGGCTTTCGGCACGATATGCGCGGCGGCAAAGTGCCCTTTCTGCCAGCTGTCCGGCTGCTCGATCAGCTTGCCCTCGGAATCGTAGATGTGCACCGAGACCTTCGCCTTCTCCACTTCGGTGCCGAGCCAAAACCAGTATTCGTTCCCTTTGAACAACTGTTGTCGGACCGCTTTTTTCTCGCCCGCGCCAAGATCGCCGCCCCAGTAATCTTCGCGGACTTGGAAGCCTTCCTTCACGTACGGCTCGGCGGCCTGCAGCGCGAAGCTCTGCGCGTCGTCCACCGATGCCCGCGCGCTGAGTGCGAGAGCAATAGCAACGGCGAGAACCGCACCGCTCGGTCGTAACAGATCCCTCATTCGTCTCATGCCCTATCGTGTTACGATTTCGCCGTCGAGGCGCGTCGTGATCTCGTTGATCCGTTTGACCGAATCGGGCGAGATTTTCCCCTGGCCGACGTCAATCATCGGCTTCACCTGCACGAGCGCGTCCTGGATATCCGTCAGAAGCTTCATGTTGTACTCCGGCATTCCCTGGAGACGAGTGTGGAAGTAGCTGAGCAGGTCCGGCTGGCGCAACAGTTCCGCGCCGTCTTCCGAAAACCGCTGGTTCACGACCGCAGTCAGCACCTCCGTGCCGCGCAGCCAGCCGCCGAGACTAACGAGTTGCGATAGCTTCTGGTCGCCGACCTCGTTCATCGCCTTCTGCACGCTGTTCTGCGTCCGGTCGAGCTCCTGACGCACGTTCACCCAGTTGCGCTTATCGGCCGCTTCGGTGATCGCCTTCGCGTGCGGCGTAATTGAATTCCCAACCCCGATCCCTTTCGCGAGGTTGAGCACACGCTGCCCGATGTCCTTGACTGTCGGCGCATCTTCCGCCTGCACCGCGATGAAACCATCGGCAATGACCGAGCCGAGCAGCAATGCAATGCGCGGGCGTTCCGTGAAATTATTGCCTTTGTCGTTGCGCACGTACTCGCGCCAGTTCACGCCGCCGAGCTTGTTCAGTGCGCCAAAAATTTCGTTAGGCAACGGAACCACGACGTCCTCGACATTCCGCGAGAGCTGTTTCACGTCGATGTGCTTCGGCGCCTCGGCCGCATGCGCGCAAAGCGTCAGGCCAGCCGTCGCCGCGGCAGTGAATTTCAAAAGTCTGGGCAGTGAGATCATCGGGACTTCGACTGTTGATTTCGCGTTCGTATTCAGGAATTAATGGCCAAGTCTAGGCAGAACTCTTCACTGCACAAACCTCACCACCTCACTGTTTTGACTCTGCTGATTCGCGGCAAACCTGAAGTGCGGCGGCATCGTTCCGGAAATCTTTTTCGCGCTTCGGCGACGGAATGAAACAAGAGCGGCTGAAGGAGATTCTCGACCAGGCGCCGAGCCGGCGATTGCTTGTCGTCGGCGACCTGATGCTGGATGAGTTTGTCTGGGGAAAAGTGGGCAGAATTTCCCCGGAAGCGCCGGTGCCGGTGGTGGAAGTCACCGGCGAAAGTTTCTATCCCGGCGGCGCGGCCAACGTCGCCCGAAACCTGCGGCAGTTTACGTCGGGAGTTTCGGTCGTCGGAATGATCGGAATGGATCGCGGCGGCGATCAGTTGCGCGAGCTGCTGCGACAGGAGCAAATCGACGTCGCGCACAGCGTCGCGAGCGCGGACTTTTGCACGATCGTGAAGACGCGCATTATCGCGCGCCAGCAACAGGTCGTGCGCGTCGACCGCGAGCAGATTCGGACCCCGACCGATGCGCAGATCGACTCCGTTGTTCAGCACATCAAAGGACGAATCGCCGAAGTGGATGCGATCATTTTTGAGGATTACGGCAAAGGCTTCCTCACGCCGCGCCTCGTCAGTGAAATCTCCGCCATCGCGCGCGACGCGCGCAAAGTGGTTGCGGCGGATCCGAACCCGCGGCATGCGATCGACTGGCAGAACGTCACGGCGGTGAAGCCTAACCGGAGCGAAGCCTTTCTCGCCGCCGGCGAGCAATGGCAAGATCCAGTTGATCCACCAGCAGCCGACGGCGCGCTGCGACGGGCCGGTGAGACGCTGCTGAACAAATGGCAGACACAGCTGCTGCTCATCACGCTTGGCGATCAAGGTATGATGCTCTTCCAGCGCGGCGACCAGCCGCATCACATCCCGACCAAAGCGCGGCAGGTGTTCGATGTTTCAGGCGCTGGCGACACCGCAATTGCGCTCTTCACACTTGCGTTGTGTTGTGGCGCATCACCGGTTGAAGCGGCCGACGTCGCCAATCACGCCAGCGCGGTCGTGGTCGGCAAGCTCGGCACAGCGACGGTCACGCGCGAGGAATTGCTCGCGAGCTTCGCGAATGACGAACACCCGTGAAGCTGGCACGCCTGCCGTTTTCTTCGATCGCGACGGCACGCTGATGGAGGACGTCGATTATTGCGGCGATCCGCTCGATGTACACGTATTCCCGGCCGCTGCCGACGCTTTGCGCCAGTTAAAGAGTGCTGGTTTTCGCTTGTTCGTCATCACGAACCAGAGCGGCATCGGCCGCGGCTACTTCACGGAAGCGGAATATCGAGCCGTTCATGAAGAATTCCTGAGACAGCTCGGCGCATCGCTGATCGACGCCGCATACTACTGTCCGCACACGCCCGATCAAAACTGCGCATGCCGCAAACCGTCGCCGCAAATGCTGCTGAACGCGGCGCGCGAACACCGGCTCGACCTGTCGCGCTCGTACTTCGTCGGTGACAAAGCGACCGATGTCGAATGCGCGCGGAACGCCGGACTCCGATCTGTGCTCGTCCGCACCGGCTATGGCAATGCGGCAGATTCTGCCGCCGCTGATCTCGTCGCCGGCGATTTAGAAGCTGCGGCTGAGGCGATCCTGCGGAACGCGAAATGAAAGCGGTGGGGATCATCCCGGCGCGCTGGGGTTCGACACGCTTTCCCGGAAAGCCGCTCTACCCAATTGAGGGCAAGTCGCTCCTCCACCACGTCTGGGAACGGAGTCGCCGCGCGAACTCTCTCGACGCCGTGATCGTGGCGACGGACGATTTGCGGATCGCGCAAGCAGCGTCGTCGTGGGGCGCCGAGGTCGCGATGACTTCGCGGCAACACACCAGCGGCACTGATCGCATCGCGGAAGTCGCCGCGAAGGCGAGAAACTACTCGATCATCATCAACATCCAGGGCGACGAGCCGTTGATCGAGCCGGCGTTGATCAACTCGCTCGTCGCGACATTGCGACGCAAGCGGCGGATCGCGATGGTTACAGCGGCGCATCCGTTCCCCGAGCCGACCGATGCCGCTTCGCCGCATCAGGTGAAAGTGGTCGTCGATCATAACGCCGACGCCCTTTATTTTTCCCGCGCCGCGATCCCGTTTCGTCGCGGCGAAGAACCGCGCTACCTGCGTCATCAGGGGATTTACGGCTACCGGCGCGAAACGCTGTTGCAGCTCGTGAAGTGGAAGCCGTCGCCGCTCGAGCGCGCCGAGTCCCTCGAACAATTGCGCGCTCTGGAGAATGGTGTAAGAATTCACGTGCTCGTCACAAAGACAGGAACGCCGGGCATCGACACGCCCGAAGACGCAGCCGCGCTGGAGCAAGTCCTCGCTCGCGCGCAACGGAGGAACCGCCGCCGATGAAGTACATTTTCGTGACCGGCGGCGTCGTCAGCTCGTTAGGCAAAGGGCTCGCCGCGGCCTCGCTCGGGACGCTGCTCGAGCTACGCGGGCTGCGCGTCGTCTTTCAAAAATTCGACCCTTACCTCAACGTTGACCCGGGCACGATGAACCCATTTCAGCACGGCGAAGTATACGTGCTGAATGATGGCGCGGAGACCGATCTCGATCTTGGTCATTACGAGCGGTTCACCAATTGCGTTCTTTCACGGCACAACAACCTGACCAGCGGCCAGGTTTATGAGCGCGTGATTGCGAAAGAGCGTCGGGGCGATTACCTCGGCAAGACCGTGCAGGTGATTCCGCACGTCACCGACGAGATCAAGAACCGGATCCGCGAGCTTTCCGACGAATCGAAATACGACGTCGTGATTACCGAGATCGGCGGCACCGCCGGTGACATCGAAGGTCTTCCATTCCTCGAAGCGATTCGGCAATTCATTCTGGAAGCCGGTGCGGAAAACGTGGTCGACATGCACGTCACGCTGATCCCGTACATCCGCGCGGCCGGCGAATTGAAGACGAAGCCGACGCAGCAAAGCATCGCGCGCCTGCGCGAGATCGGGTTGCAACCGCAGGTGTTGCTTTGCCGGACGGAGTATCCGCTCGACGCTGAGATTCGGCAGAAGCTCTCGATGTTCTGCAACGTCTCGCCAAAAGCCGTTATCGAAGCGCGCGATGTGCCGCACACGATCTACGAGATGCCGCTGATGTTGCACGATGAAGGGCTGGACGCTCTCGTCTGCGAGCTGCTGCATATCGAATCAAGTCCGCCGGACCTCGCGAACTGGCGCAAGTTCGTCGAGCGGATCGTCAGCCCGAAGAAGCGCGTCAAGATCGCAGTGGTCGGCAAATACATCGACCTGCAGGACGCGTACAAGAGCATCTACGAATCGCTCACGCACGCCGCCGCGAGCCAGGATTGCGGCATTGATCTGAAGTTAATCGACGCCGAAGCGCTCGATGCCGGAGTGAACGGTGAGCTGAAGGACGTGGCCGGCGTGTTGATCCCGGGCGGATTCGGCGAACGCGGCGTGGAAGGAAAGATTCGCGCCGCGCAGTTCGCTCGTGAGAACAAGGTGCCGTACCTCGGGCTTTGTCTCGGAATGCAGGTCGCCACGATCGAATTCGCGCGCGATGTGCTCGGTTTGGAAAGAGCGAACAGCACCGAGTTCGACAAAAATACGCCCGACCCGGTGATCTCGTTACTCGAAGAGCAACGCGAGGTGCAGAACAAGGGCGCGAGCATGCGCCTCGGCACGTGGCCGACGAAGATCCAGCGCGGAACAGTCGCGGAGAAAGTCTACGGCGATGACGAGGTGCTCGAACGGCATCGTCACCGCTATGAGTTCAACATGAAGTACCGCGACAAGATGGCGGAGAAAGGCTTCACGATTTCCGGCACCTCACCGGACGGCGCGTTAGCCGAGCTGATCGAGCTGCGTGATCATCCCTACTTCGTCGCCTGCCAGTATCACCCGGAGTTTCAGAGCAAGCCGAACAAGCCGCACCCGCTGTTCAAAGGCTTCATCCAGGCGTGCCTGGCGCACCAAAGCTAAGCGCGCGCAGCCGCGCGGCGTAACCGGTCGTTGATCGCGCTGCCGATGCCGACATCCGGCACCTGCTCGGCGACGATCAAATCGATTGCGCAGTGATCGAGCTCGCGCAGCAGCCGGAAGAAATTCGCCGCCGCGTTATCGATGTTCGCGCTTAATCGCCGCACCTCGGCGAATCCGTCCGTTTTGGTGGCGTGCCATGACAGCAGGCCACAACGCTTGTTCTTTGGTCGTTTGAACGAGTCGGCGTTTTCGATAATGCGCAACGGCTTCGATGGCGCGTAGTGTGACGCGAGCTGGCCGGGCGCTTTCGGCCGTTTTGAAGAGCCGGCGAATGTCACCGGCGCGACTCGGCGCAGTTGCTCAGCGGCGATTGGCCCGCGCCGCAGGATTTCGATCTCGCCCGCGTGAACGGCAACCACGGTCGACTCGATTCCGAGTTGTGTCGGACCGCCGTCGATAATCAGCGGAATGCGCCCGCCGAGTTCCTCGAGAACGTCCATTGCTGATGTCGCGGTGATTTTGCCGAAGCGGTTCGCGCTCGGCGCAGCCAGCGGCCGCCCGAACGCGCTAATGATTCGCTGAAATAGCTCGTGTCGGCTCATCCGCACCGCGACCGTCCGTAACCCGGCCGTGACGACATCAGGAACAATTTCGCTGCGCGGCAGAACAAGCGTGAGCGGCCCCGGCCAAAACTCCGCGACCAGCCGCTCAACCACGAAGGTCACCGCGCCCTCGACGACCGTCACCTCGTGCAGCCACTCGCGGGTGGGCAAATGCACAATGAGCGGATCAAAGCGCGGCCGTTCCTTCGCAGCGAAAATTTTTAGCGCAGCCGCCGGTTTCAACGCATCCGCGGCGAGACCGTAAACCGTTTCGGTCGGCACGGCGACCGGTTGCGCGCGGCGCAATGTGCGGACAGCCGTCGCCACGGCGAGTTCCCTGTCCGCTACCGACCCCGCGGCGAGCACGGTCGTCTTCACTGGCTGCGCAACGTTTCACGCGCGCGGCGAACTGCATCGGCAGCCAGATCGACCGAAGTCGCGGTTGCGGTGAGGTGGCCCATTTTGCGACGGGGCCGCGGCTCTTGTTTGCCGTAGAGGTGAAGGTGCACACCAGGCACGGAAAGCGCCGCCGCCCAATTCGGCTCACCGCTATGCCAAATGTCTCCGAGCAGGTTCGCCATCGCGGTAGGAGCGAGCAGCTCCGTTGCGCCAAGTGAGAGCCCACAAACCGCGCGGACGTGCTGTTCAAACTGGCTCGTGGCGCAACCTTCAATCGACCAGTGGCCGGAATTGTGCGGTCGCGGCGCGAGCTCGTTTACCAGCAGATTGCCGTCACGCGTGAGAAACATCTCGACCGCCAGCAAACCGATCACGCCGAGCTGGTCGGCAATGTCGCAGGCGAGTTGCGCCGCACGCTGCGCGACGGTGTCCTCGATTCGCGCAGGCACAATCGTCACGTCCAGAATGTGAGCGACGTGGATGTTTTCTGAAATCGGCAACGTCGTGACCTCGCCCTCGACGCCGCGTCCGACGATGACAGAAATCTCGCGCTCGAAATCAATCGCCTTCTCGAGGATCAGCTCGTCGCC
>CADDYX010000039.1 GCA_902810735.1 Verrucomicrobiota bacterium
ATCGAAGGTCGCGAGCCGGCGCTGATCGACCGGCAGGCAAACCGGATCGCCGACGCGATCCAAAGCGCAATCGGTGTGAACTGATGACGCTGACGCGAGTTGTCGAGGCGCTGTTATTTAGCGCGCAAAAACCGCTGAGCACTTCCGAATTGCGGAGCGCGATCAAAGGAGCGGGCGACGCGGATGAGCTCGCGCCTAACGAGTTCGCGCGCGTGACAGAAGCGGAGATTGCTGCCGCGCTGGAGGAGCTGAAAGTTGATTGCATTCAGCAACAGCGCGGCTTTCAGCTCGTCGAAAAAGCTGACGGCTGGCAGCTCACCAGCGATCCGGCGTATGCGCGCTGGGTGCGGCAATTATTTCCAGCGGCGAAGCCGGCGCGGTTGACGCCACCGGCGCTCGAGACGCTGGCGATCATTGCGTATCGGCAGCCGATTACGCGCGCTGACGTCGAGGCGGTGCGCGGCGTGACGATCGAAGGCGTTCTGCAAACGCTGATGGAACGCGGCCTGGTGAAAATTGGCGGCCGCGCCGAGGTGCCGGGCCGGCCGTTGTTGTATGAAACGACGGAGTTTTTCCTGGAGCATTTCGGGCTGCGCAATCTCGATGAGCTGCCGAACGCGGAAGAGCTGCGAAAACGTTACCTGCCGGTCGCGCAGCCCGCGCCTGCTGAGACTCCGCCGGCCGAACCGGCTTCGGCCGAGCATTGACTTGCCGGTGCGGCTGCGAAAGCATCCGCCATTCGCCTATGAAAACATCAATCGCGAAACTCCTCGGGGTGCTGGTGCTTTGCGCTCTCGCCTTCAGCCTCAGCGGCTGCGGCACTTACAATCGCCTGGTCGCGCTCGAGCAGAACGTGAACAAGAAATGGGCGGACGTGCAGTCGGTTTACCAGCGGCGGGCGGACCTGATCCCGAATCTCGTCAACACCGTGCAAGGCGCGGCGAACTTTGAGAAATCGACCTTGACCGACGTCATCAACGCACGCGCGAGCGTCGGACAAGTGCGAATTGATCCAACGAAAGCGCCGACCGACCCGGCGCAGCTCGCGCAGTTTCAGGCAGCGCAGGGGCAGCTGAGCAATGCCTTGTCCCGCTTGCTGGTGGTGAGTGAACGCTACCCGGAGCTGCGCGCGACGGCAGCATTCCAGAACCTGCAGGCGCAACTCGAGGGCACGGAAAACCGCATCTCGGTCGAGCGGAATAATTTCAATACCGCGGTGCAGGACTACAACACCGCGCTCGGTACGTTCCCGACGAACATGCTGAACAAGATGTTTGGCTTCCAACCGCGGCCTTATTTCCAGGCACAGGCGGGGTCGGAGCGCGCGCCGACGGTGAACTTCAATTTCGGCAGCCCGGCTCCTGCGGCGACTCCGACCACCAATCCGCTCGTCACACCTGCGGCAAGCACGGCACCGACGCCGTAACGACCGTTGTCATTCCGAGCGGAGCGAAGCGCAGTCGAGGAACCTCGCGATTAAGCCGACGTGAAGCAACGAGGTCCCTCGACTTCGCTCGGGATGACGGCGCTGTTGTTCTTCGCGCTGGTCGGGAGCGCGTTCGCTGCTGAGCGTATTCCACCGAAGCCGGACCGCTACTTCAACGACTACGCCGGCGTCGTTTCTAAGCAGGCGGCGTTGCGCTTCAACGAGCAGCTCGCGCAATTCGAGCGCGAGACTTCAAACCAGGTGCTCGTCGCCGTTTACCACAAAATGGAAACGGATTCCGACATTGCCGACTACACGCGGCGGATCGCGCAGAGCTGGGGTGTCGGTCAGAAGGACCGGCGCAACGGCGCGGTGCTGTTCGTCTTTCTCGACGATCACAAGATGTTCATCCAGGTCGGCTACGGACTCGAGGGCACGCTGCCGGATGTGACTGCGTTCGACATCACGGAACGGCACATTAAGCCGCGCTTTAAAGCGAACGATTACGAAGGCGGACTTGCCGTCGGCATCGACCTGATGATGAAAGCCATCCGCGGCGAGTACAAGGGCAGCGGTAAGACGGTCAAAGAGAGCTCGGGAAAAGAGCAAAACGGCGGCTGCAGCGTGCTGGTGGTGATCATCTTCGTGTTGATCCTATTGATGATCATCCGCAGTCGACGGCGATCCGGCTACGGCTACTCGAGCTGGGGCGGCCCGTTTATCGGCGGCTGGTCAGGCGGTGGTGGCGGTTGGTCAAGCGGCGGTGGTGGTGGCGGCGGCGGCTTCAGTGGATTTAGCGGCGGTGGCGGGAGTTTCGGCGGCGGTGGCGCCGGATCGAGCTGGTAACATGCAGACGCGCGAATTTCTCGATCGACTCGATCACGACCGCATCGTTGCGGCGATCAAGGAAGCGGAAGCGAAAACTTCCGGCGAGATTCGGATCTTCATTCATCGTGGCGAACTGAAGGACGACGTCATGGGCCATGCGCAACGGAAGTTTCAAACCCTCGGCATGCACAAAACGCGCGAGCGCAACGCCGTCCTGATATTCGTCGCACCGCGAGCGCAGAAGTTTGCCGTCATCGGAGACGAGGGCGTGCATGCGAAATGCGGCTCCGCGTTCTGGCAGCAGCTCGTCGACGCGATGCGTGAGCATTTCAAGGAGACGAATTTCACTGAAGCCCTGGTGCACGGCATCAGCGAGACAGGCGCGCTGCTCGCGGCGCATTTTCCGCGGCGGGCCGACGACAGAAACGAACTGCCGGACGAGCCGATCGAAAGCTGAGCTGCGATTAAAGACGGCTCACCGGCCGGCAACCTGCGGCAATTGAAACAACTCCGCGGGCGGGCCGGCAATTGCCTCCCGCAGATCGGTGTTGTTTAGATCATAGACCAGAATCGAATAGCCGATCTGCGCCACGGGCTTGCGGTGCCGGAGCGCTGCGCAGAGCCGCGCCAGGCGCAGGCTGTTAAACAACTCCACCCGCTGCTGCCAGTAATCCGGCGGATGCGGGTCGGCTGCATCGCGCGCACGCAGTTGATTTACGACCTCGTGGTAAACCGCCTCGTATTTTCCACACCAGGGACCCATCGCGAGCGAGTAGACCTGCTGCAGTGCGGTGGCGCTGAAACAGTACAGCCCGGGCTGCAGCGGCCGCGGCGTATCGCTCGGCTGCGGTAATGCCGTCGCGTCGATGCCGTACCACTCCGGCCGCGCGGCGCCAAAATAGGCGAGATAAACCGGGCGCGGCCGGTCTGGGCGATTGTGATCGAGCCATCGTTTCAGCCCAGGCAAGTCCTGGCCCCAATCCAACGAGCTGTCGACGAGGTGGCGCCAACCCTCACGCGGTCCGCCGGCGAACTGGCTGAAGTAGCCGAAATAATGCGGGCGGACGCGAAGCGATTCGCCGACGTCCCAGCCCAACAGCAAAACCACCGCAGCAGCAGCGAGGACGCGCACCCGTCGTTCGCGCAACCACAGTGCGCTGCCGCCGCACGCAATAAAAAGCGCCGGATACATCGGCAGCAGATGGCGCTCGCCGATGTTGAGCCCGGTGCCAAGTGCGAACCCGCCATACACCAGCACGAGCGCGACGAGCGGCGTCGCGTCGAGGAAACGATCGGCCGCGCCGGCGCGGCGGCGCAGCCACCAAACTGCCGCCCCAGTGGCGAGGAGGATTAGCAGCAATAACGCAATCGGCGTTTTGTAGAGAAACGCCCGCGGAAAGAAGTCGCCGAAGCCGATGAAGCTCCACTTTCCATCGAGAAAAGCCTGACGCTGGTCCGAGTCGTGGCGCACGACGTTTAGCCCGTAGAGATATGCCTCGGGCAGCAGTTTGTGCTCGCGCGCGAACGACGTCGCCGCCGACGCGATCGTGTGATCGCCGAGCAGATCGTCCCATCGGTGATTCAGCTCCGCGCGGTAACTATCTTCCATTGCGAGCGCGGAATAGCGGAAGCCGTAGGTCGCCCAAATGCCCGCAACGACCGGCAGCGCAAGGGCCGCGGTGGCGGCGAGCAAGAGGGGTGCGCGGCGGCATCGCACGTGGCCGGCATTCCAAACCCGGAAGGCGAGAAGCAGCGCCATCATTGGCAACACGAGCGGCCCGGACATTTTCGCGACGAAAACGCCGGCGAGACACGCACCGCAGATGAGAAAGCGCATGAGCGTGACCCGCTTCAGCAACGCCCAGTAACTCCAGAGCGCTGCGGACAGCAACAGCGTCACCGACACGTCGGAGGTGATGAGCGCTCCGTGCGCGAGGAGCGTGGGCGAAAAAGCCGCGACCGTGACCGAGATGAGTCCGCCGGCGCTGCCCCAGAGACGTTTCGACCAGAAGTAAACCAGCAGGCACACGCCGGTACTGACCAGCGTCATCATGGCTCGTCCGAGGAGGAGCAGATGATTTGCGTCATTCCCGAGATCGTAGAGGAACTCGACGCCGGCGTTTCCGGTCTCGGCATTCAGCCATTCGTGCGAGTCGGTGGCGATGAGGCGCGGCTTCTCGAGCAGTAAAGGAAGCGCCGCCCAGCGTTGGGGAAGGTTGCCGCTTTCCGGATCGAGACGGTAATCGTTGCGCAGGCTGTAGCTGTATCCGGCCGCGAAATGCGCGGGCTCATCGAACGTCGCCGACTCGTGCATCGCAGCAGTGAGGCCCATTGCGCCGTGGAGCAGCGCGATGAGAATGGCGGCGAAATTCGGCAAGTGCTTGCGCATCATTGGGTCCATCACTGGCGAGCAGGAAATGTACTCGCGCGGCCGGTGAATCGCCGCGCGCCAGCGGCGGAGTCGGCGCTTGCAAAACGCGGCGGTTGCGCTTCATTCCCACTCCGCAACGAGTAACTAAGTTGCGCCGTTGGTCCGTGGGTTTCCGTCGCTGGACGCGAAGCCGCACTCGTCACGGGAAACCCGGCGCGGTCTGAAAGGAAGAAGGCAGAAGTCAGAACGCAGAAGCGTCGTCAGAGGCGCGTTCTTAATTCGTCATTTAGCCTTCTTAATTGATCCCATGCCAGTTCATTACGGTCGTTTCGAAATGCCGAAGACTCTCACGAAGGATGAGAGCACGGCGACAGATACCTACGCCAAATTCACCGCCGAGCCGTTTGAGGCCGGTTACGGTCACACCGTCGGTAATTCACTCCGCCGCGTGCTGCTTTCGTCGCTCGAAGGGGCGGCGATCACCGCAGTCAAAATTAATGGCGCGCAGCATGAGTTCGCGACGTTGCCGAACGTCGTCGAAGACGTCACGGACATCGTGCTCAACCTCAAGCGCATCAAATTCACATCAAACGATGGCCACGAGCCGCGCAAGCTCGCCCTCTCGGTGAACAAGGAAGGCGAGGTCACTGCCGGCGATATCCAGCTCATCCAGGGCTACGAAGTCCTGAACCCGGACCAGCTCATTTGCACGCTCGACAAGAAGCACAAATTCGACGCTGAGCTCGAAGTCCGCGTGGGCCGCGGGTTCGCGACCGGCGACGAAAACAAGCGTGCCGATCAGCCGATCGGCCTCATCCCGATCGATTCCATTTTCTCGCCCGTCACGCGGGTGAAGTACGCGGTCGAGAACACGCGGGTCGGCCAGCGAACCGATTACGATAAACTCATCCTCGAAGTGTGGACCGACGGTCGCTTAACGCCGGACGACGCGCTGCTCCAGGCATCCGCGATCTTGCGTCATCACCTCGACGTATTCGTTAACTTCAATGAAGACGTGATCGAGTTCGACGAAACGCCAGCCGGTGTTTCCGAAGAGAACATGAAGCTGAAGAAGCTTCTCAACATGAGCGTGAACGAGATCGAGCTGAGCGTGCGCGCGGCCAATTGCTTGAACAACGCCAACATCACGACGGTCGGCCAGCTCGCGCAGAAGAGCGAAGCCGAGATGTTGAAGTACCGGAACTTCGGCAAAAAATCGCTGAATGAAATCAAGGACAAACTGCAGCAGCTCGGCCTCGGGCTCGGCATGAAGTTCGATGTCGGTCTGGTCGAAACGCCCGCTGGGGTTGACGGCACCAGCATGAACGGCTCGAATGGCGAGAACGCCTGATCACTCGTTAGGCAGCCGCGGAGTTAACCGATGAGACACCAAAAGAAGACGGTGAAACTCGGGCGCACGGCCGAGCACCGGAAAGCCCTGCTCTCAAACCAGGTTTGCAGCCTGATCGAGCATCAGCGCATCAAGACGACACTGGCCAAGGCGAAAGCGGTCCGGCCACTCGCCGACAAAATGGTCACGTTGGGCAAAAAAAATTCGCTGCACGCGCGGCGAACCGCGTTTGCCGTTCTGCGGCAGAAGGACGCGGTGAAAAAATTGTTCGACGAAATCGCGCCGCGCGCGGCGAACCGGAACGGCGGCTACACGCGCATTATCAAGCTCGGGCAGCGCAAGAGCGATGCGGCGCCGGTCGCGTTCATCGAGTGGGTCGACGCGCCTGAGGCGGTGGAGGAAACCGCTGGCGAGCAGAAGGGGCGGAAGGGCAAGAAGTCCGGCGCGGAGAGCAGCAAGTCCAAAAAGAGCGAACCAGCGGCCGGCGAGTAACTCGTTAGGCCGGAGCAGTGGAGTTTAGGGTGGGGTCATTGACCCCGCCTTTCTCTTGTACTGGTGGGGATGGGAAGCGTCCCAAAAGTGGAACGGCAAAATCCCGAGCGCGATTCAGCGGCAGTTCGCCTCCTCGGCCCCTAAAAGGGCTAAGTGGCAATTTACCAGGTGTTTATGATCGAATGCGGCGCTTGGCACGACGTTTGCAATAAGAGATGCCACAACCAACCAAAAGAATATGACACCTAACCTAACAAACAACGAAGTCAGCAACGAAACCCCTGCGCGCCAATCCACTTACGCGCTGCTCGTTCGCTCGGAAGAAAAGGAACGCAACCTGTTTGAAGCCGCGATTTACGCGCTGTTCATTCTCTGCGGAGTCGTCGCCGTCTGGCAGTTCGTGCAGCAGCCCGTCCCGGTGCGAACGCACATCGGTAACGAAGAGGCAACGCTCGCCGTGAACGTTTGCGGCACGGCCGACGCCGGCTGCTAGCGGAGTGGCTGCAGTCGCCAGTCGACGGTGCCGTCAGCTGCGATCTCGAGGATCGCGACGCTCGGCGGCGCGCCGCGGTTCGGCCGCGTGACGCAGCCCGGATTCAGAAAACGGACGCCGCTGCGCGTTTCATTCCGCGGCACGTGCGTGTGGCCATGCAGCACGACGTGCGCGTTCTCAGGCGCGCGGCCCGGCGGAATGTGGACGAGGTGAAAACGCGTGCCGTTTCGGACCAGATCGCGCGTGAGCGGCCAATCCAATTCGCTGTCGCAATTACCGCGGACCAGCGTGACGGGCGGGCCGAAGGTTTCGATTACGTTTAGCACTGACGGCGCGCAGACGTCGCCGAGGTGCCAAATTTCGTCCGCGCCGGCAGCAAGGCTGGCAAGATTTTGCGGCAGCTTGTTGTGCGTATCTGCCAGAACGAAGATGCGCAACGGGCGAGCGGTCATCTCGAGCGCAGTGGAGGCATCTTCGCTTGTGCGGGAGGATTCCTCGACTGCGCCCGGAATGACATTACGTTAGCGGCGATGTCTTTCAAAGATTTCGGCCTTTCGACCGAAGTAGTTCGCGGCACGCAGGCGATGGGGTTCGTCGAGCCGACACCGATCCAGCTGCGTGCGTTTCCGATTGTGCTCGCCGGCAAAGACCTGATCGGCACCGCGCAAACCGGCACTGGCAAGACGGCGGCGTTCGCGCTGCCGATTCTGACCCTGCTCGCGAAACACGGGGCATTTCGATGCCTCGTGCTGGAGCCTACGCGCGAGCTTGCCGCGCAAGTGGAGACAGCGTTCCGCGACTACGGCCGCTTCACCGACCTGCGCGTTTCGCTCGTCCACGGCGGTGTCGGTTACGGCAAACAGCGCGAAGAGGCGCAACGCGGAAATGACATCGTCGTAGCGACGCCGGGTCGGCTGCTCGATCATCTCGAGCAAGGGACGATGCGGCTCGACAAGGTGCACATCCTCGTGCTCGACGAAGTCGATCGAATGCTCGACATGGGGTTTCTCCCGGACGTGAGGCGGATCGTGGAACATATCTCGACCGATCGGCAGACGCTGCTGTTTTCCGCGACGTTGCCACCGGAGATCGAGCGGCTGGCTGCGTGGGTGTTGCGCAATCCGGAGGTGGTCGAGATTGGCGCACGTCGCTCGCCAGCGGAAACGGTGACTCACGCCGTCTACCCGGTCGCAGCGGAGCAGAAGTTCGACCTGCTGATGGCGCTGCTCGAGCGGACGAATTACGACAGCGCGCTGATTTTCTCTCGCACGAAACACGGCGCGGATCGGATCGCGCACAAGCTGAAGCAGGCGAAGCATTCGGTCGCGGTGCTGCATTCAAATCGCACCCAGCGCGAGCGCGTCGAAGCGCTCGATGGTTTCAAAAGCGGCAAATACGAAATCATGGTGGCAACCGACATCGCCGCTCGTGGGCTCGACATCGCGGACGTCAGTCACGTCATTAATTACGATGTGCCCGAGCATCCGGAAGATTACGTGCATCGCATCGGTCGAACGGGCCGCGCGCAGAAAGTCGGCGACGCGTTCACATTGATGAATGGCGAGGAGCTTTCATCGCTGCACGCGATCGAGCGGTTCATTGGACAAAAAATTCCGCGGCTGAAGCTCGAGAATTTTCCGTATCTCTACACCGCGCTTTTCGAGCCCGAGTCCACCTCCGGCGGCAAACGCGCGATCGGCGGCGGCCGAACGCATCGCGGTTACTCGTTCGGCCGCCGGCGCCGATAACCGGTTACGGCACAAGCACGGCAGTGCCGCGCAATGTGCCGTCGCGAAACCGCGCGACCGCCTCGTTTCCGTCGGCGAGCGAGAAAGTCTCCGTTTCGATCCGTAACGGCAGACGTGCAGCGATCTCGAGAAACTCAGTCGCATCGCGTCGGGTGAGGTTTGCGACCGACTCGATGCTGCGTTCCTCCCAGAGATCGCGATACGAAAATGACGGGATGTCGCTCATATGGATGCCGCCGCACACCACCCGGCCGCCTTTCACCAGGTTCCGCAGCGCGATTGGAACGAGCGAACCAACGGGCGCGAACACGATCGCGGCGTCGAGTCGACGCGGAGGAGCTTGATCCGACCCGCCGGCCCAAACCGCGCCGATGTCGATTGCAGCACGTTGCGCAGCCACATCCCCGGGACGCGTGAACGCGCAGACCTCGCGACCCTGCGCCCGCGCAACCTGCGTGATGATCCTCGCGGCATTACCGAAGCCGTAAATGCCGAGTCGTTCCGCGCTGTCGGTTTTGCGGAGCGCGCGATAACCAATCAGCCCGGCGCAAAGTAGCGGCGCGACAGCCGCATCGTCGTAGTTTGCCGGCAAGCGAAAGCAGAACCGCGCGTCAGCGACGACGGCTTCGGCGTATCCACCGTCACACGTGTAGCCGGTGAACTTCGCGCGGTCGCACAGATTCTCGCGATCCGATTTGCAGTACGCGCAGTCGCCGCAGGTCCAGCCGAGCCATGGAATGCCGACACGATCGGCAATCGCAAATCCCTGCACTTCGGCGCCAATTTTTTCGACCGTGCCAACAATCTGATGGCCCGGAATGAGCGGCAGCCTGACGGCGGGCAGTTCGCCGTCGACGATGTGCAAATCGGTGCGGCAAACCGCGCACGCGCGAACACGGACGAGCAGCTCTCCGACACCGGGCGATGGATCGGTGAGATCGCGCAATTCGAGCGGAAAACCCGGCCTGTCGAGCACCATCGCGCGCATGTCTGCATTATTGGTGCGAAGCGCTGTCCGGCCAAACGCCCGCTCCGCTTGCGCTGGCGTCTGCGGCGGGGATGCTTACAAATGGCGAACGCATCGAAGTCGTACGCGCACCCGGAAGTATTGGTCGAGACCGGCTGGCTCGCCGAGCATCTCGCGGACCCGGCGATTCGCATCATCGAATCGAACGAGGACATCCTGCTCTACGACACCGGCCACATCCCGGGCGCGGTGCACATCGACTGGCGCGCCGACCTGCAGGACCAAACGATTCGCGATTACATTTCGCCGCAGCAGTTCGCGGCGGTCTGTAGCCGTGAAGGAATATCACCCGAAACGACCTGCATCTTTTATGGCGACAAGGCGAACTGGTGGGCCTGCTACGCCCTCTGGGTATTCCGGTTATTCGGCCACACGCGAGTCAAGATCCTGAACGGCGGACGCGACAAATGGAAATCTGAGGGGCGGCCGATGACGCGCGAGGTGCCGAAATATCCGGCGACGAATTACCCGGTGCCGCCGAAACGGCTCGATCATGAGATTCGCGCATTTGCGGAAGATGCGCTCGCGCAGAGCAAGAGCGGAAAACCATTGATCGACGTGCGTTCGCCCGGCGAATTCCGCGGCGAGATCACCCACATGCCCGAGTACCCTCAGGAAGGCGTGCTGCGCGGCGGCCACATTCCCGGCGCGAAAAGCGTCCCTTGGAAAGCCGCCGTGAATGACGACGGCACCTTCAAACCGGCCGAGGAGCTGGCGAAGATTTACGTGGACGGCTGCGGCGTTAAACCGGAGACGGAGACGATCGTTTATTGCCGGATCGGCGAACGTTCGAGCCACACGTGGTTCGCGCTCACGTATCTGCTCGGGCTCGACAACGTACGCAATTACGACGGGTCATGGACCGAATGGGGCAACCGCGTTGGAATGCCGATTGAGAAGAGCACGTAGCTGTGAATTATCCGCCGAAGCTGAACAACATCATCAACCTCTTCCAGACGCTGCCGGAAGATGAGCGCCGCGAAACGCTCGTGTCGTATGCGGACGCGGCGAAAAAGCAGGAGCCGAAACCGGGCGAACACTTCGAGCTGGAGGACGTGCGCAAGGACCAGGAATGCGCCGACACCGTCGGCGTTTACCTGCACGTGGACGAGCAAGGAAAGGCGCATTTTCGCATGACGCTCGGTCCGGAGGTGCAAACGCTCACGCGCGCGATGACGGCGATTCTATGCAAAGGCCTCGACGGCGCTACGCCGCAAGAAATCCTCGATCTGCCGAGCGACTTCGTCACAAGAATTGTCGGGGCGGAGCTGGTGCGCGTCCGCAGCCAGACGACTTACTACGTGCTCTCGCGGATCAAAGGGATTTGCAAAGTGTGGCTCGACCGGCAGCGAATGGCTGCGGTCGCGTGATCCGGCGTTTCGCCGTGACGCGCTGACGTTTTCGTCTAAGTTCGCGCCGCGCAGATGCCGCGGAACAACGAGCTGAGAAAAATCCTGCTCATCGGCTCCGGTCCAATTGTGATCGGGCAGGGCTGCGAATTTGATTATTCCGGGGTGCAGGCCTGCAAGGCGCTGCGCGAGGAAGGCTACTTGGTCGTGCTGGTGAACTCGAATCCGGCGACGATCATGACCGATCCGGAGTTCGCCGATCGCACCTACATCGAGCCGATTACGCCGGAGGTGATCGAGGCGATTCTCGAACGCGAAAAACCGGACGCGATTCTGCCGACAATGGGCGGTCAGACGGCGCTCAACGCCGCAATGGAGCTGAATCGAAATGGCGCGCTCGTGCGGCACAACGTGAAGCTGATCGGCGCGAACGCGCAGGCGATCGCGAAGGGCGAAGACCGGCAGTTGTTCAAGGAGGCGATGCTGCGGATCGGGCTCGACGTGCCGCGATCGGGCATCGCGCATTCCGTCGAAGATGCGCAGCGGATCGCGGACGACATCGGCGCGTTTCCGTTGATCATCCGGCCCGCATTCACGCTCGGCGGGAGCGGCGGAGGGATTGCCTATAATCGCGATGAGCTGGACGAAATCACGGATCGCGGGCTGCGGCTTTCTCCTGTCACCGAAGTGCTGATCGAGGAGTCGCTCGTCGGCTGGAAGGAATTTGAGATGGAGGTGATGCGCGATCGCGCAGACAACTGCGTCGTCATTTGCTCGATCGAAAATCTCGACCCGATGGGCGTGCACACCGGCGACTCGATCACCGTCGCGCCGGCGCAAACGCTGACCGACAAGGAATACCAAATGATGCGCGACGCTTCGTTCGCGGTGATCCGCGAGATCGGTGTCGAGACCGGCGGCTCGAACATCCAGTTCGCGGTCAATCCGGAGAACGGACGAATGGTGGTGATCGAGATGAACCCGCGCGTCTCGCGCTCGAGCGCGCTCGCGTCGAAAGCGACGGGATTTCCGATCGCGAAAATCGCGGCAAAGCTGGCGGTCGGTTACACGCTCGACGAGATCCGGAACGACATCACGCGCGAGACGCCGGCGTCATTCGAGCCGACGATCGACTACTGCGTCGTGAAAGTGCCGCGGTTCACGTTCGAAAAATTTCCACAAGCCGATGCGACGCTGACCACGCAGATGAAGTCGGTCGGCGAAGCGATGGCGATTGGCCGCACGTTCAAGGAAGCGCTCCAGAAAGCGCTGCGCAGCCTGGAGGTAAAACGCTTTGGATTGATCGGCGACGGCGCGGAACGGCCGGTCGATTCCGAGTCGTTGCGCCTCAAGCTCGCAATCCCGAACGCCGAGCGAATCTTTTACGCCGCACAGGCGCTCGCCGGCGGCATGTCAATCGACGACGTCTTCGAGCTGACGAAGATCGATCGCTGGTTTTTGCATAACATCGGCGAGATCGTGCACGCGCGGAATTGTCTGACGGCGAACCTGCGACGCGCAAAAAAGCTCGGATTCTCCGATCGCCAGATCGCGCTCACCGGGCGGCTAAACGACAACGAAATCCGCGAGCAGCGGAAGCGTTCTGGCATCGTGCCGACGTACCGGCTCGTCGACACGTGTGCCGCCGAGTTCGAAGCATACACGCCGTACTATTATTCGACCTACGGCACCGAGAACGAGCGACGCGAGAGCGGGCGCCGCAAGATCATGATCCTCGGCGGCGGACCGAACCGCGTCGGGCAGGGAATCGAATTCGATTACTGCTGCGTTCACGCGGCGTTCGCGCTGCGCGAGCTTGGGTTCGAAACGATCATGGTCAACTCGAACCCGGAAACGGTTTCGACCGATTACGACACGAGCGACAAGCTCTACTTCGAGCCGCTCACACTCGAGGACGTGCTCAACATTTACGACCAGGAGCTGCCGGAAGGCGTGATTGTGCAGTTCGGCGGGCAGACGCCGCTGAATCTCGCCGACGGCTTGCAGGCGGCGGGCGTGCCGATCATCGGTACGCAACCGCAAAGCATCGAAATGGCGGAGGACCGGAAGCTGTTCGCTGCGATGCTCGACAAGCTCGGCCTGCGCCAGACGCCGAACGGCACTGCGGTGAGCGCGGAGGAGGCGATCGGGATCGCAGAACGAATCGGATACCCGGTGCTCGTGCGGCCATCATTCGTGCTCGGCGGGCGCGCGATGGAGCTCGTTTACAACGCCGAGGATCTGCGGCGCTACATGCAGACGGCGATCGATGTGAGCCCCGATCGCCCGGTGCTGGTCGATCGTTTTCTCGAAGACGCAGTCGAAGTGGATGTCGATTGCATTGCCGATGGCGAGGCGGCGGTGATCGGCGCGATCATGGAACACATCGAACAGGCCGGCATTCACAGCGGCGACAGCGCCTGCGTGATCCCGACGTTTTCGTTGTCGGCGCGCGTGCTGAACGAGATCTCGTCGGCGACGAAAGCGATGGCACGCGAGCTGAACGTGCGCGGACTCATGAACGTGCAGTTCGCCGTGAAAGGCGACGACGTTTACGTGCTCGAGGTGAATCCGCGGGCATCGCGGACCGTGCCGTTCGTAAGCAAAGCGATTGGGGTTCCGCTGGCGAAGCTCGCGGCGAAAGTGATGACGGGGAAAACGCTGCGCGAGCTGGGGTTCACGCGCGAGATCGTGCCGAAACACTTCTCGGTCAAAGAAGCGGTGTTCCCATTCCTCCGCTACCAGGGCATGGACATCTCGTTAGGCCCGGAGATGAAATCGACCGGCGAAGTGATGGGCATCGACGAAGATCTTGGCCTCGCCTACGCCAAATCGCAGATGGCCGCGCCGCCGCCGCTGCCGAAGAGCGGTAACGTATTCATCAGCGTCAAGGACGTCGACAAGGAGAGCGTGATCCCTGTCGCAAAGGAGTTCGTGGAAATTGGTTTTGGGATCATCTCGACTTCCGGCACCTACGCGACGTTGAAAGCGGCGGGCGTGCCCGTGACGAAGGTGTTCAAGATCCGCGAAGGGCGGCCGAACGTGCTCGACCGGGTGAAGAACGGCGACATCAACTTCATTATCAACACGCCAAGTGGGAAAATCCCGCGGGAAGACGAGGTCGTGATCCGCAACGCCGCGCTCGCGCAAAAGATCCCGATCATGACAACGATCCGCGCGGCGCAGGCGAGCATTAATGGGATTCGATCGCTGCAGCGTTCGCCGCTGCGGGTTCGCAGCCTGCAGGAGTACCACGCGTCTGGCGAAGAGCGGGAAACGCCGGACATCGAACGCCCAACGTCCAAGGCCGAACTGCAGCCGGTTTGATAATTCGGCGTTGGACGTTCGGCGTTCGGCGTTCGACGTTTGCTTCCAATGAAACTGCTTCTTGTCTGCTGCCTTGCGCTCTCCATTGGCACCGCTGCAGCTGAGGAACCAAGCGCAACACCAACTATGACTCCATCCAACAACAACGAAGTGGCCGTGATCAAAACCAGCGAAGGCGAAATGGTCGCCGAATTCTGGCCAGACGTGGCGCCGAACACGGTCGAGAACTTCAAGAAGCTCGCCCGCCAGGGATTTTTCGATGGCACCGCGTTCCACCGCATTGTGAAAGGCTTCATGATTCAGGGCGGCGATCCGAACACGAAGGACCTGAATAAGGAGTCGAGCTACGGAACGGGCGGTCCCGGTTACAAGATCAAGGCGGAGTTCAACGAAAAGCTGCACGAAAAGGGCGTGCTCTCGATGGCGCGCTCGGCTGATCCGGATTCGGCGGGGAGCCAGTTTTTCATCATGCTCGGCCGCTCGCCGCACCTCGACCGGCAATACACGGCGTTCGGGAAACTGATCAAAGGCGAAGACGTGCTGACAAACATCGGCGACACGCCCGTCGAGCGTGGACCCGGCGGCGAGAACAGCAAGCCGACGAAGCGCATCACGGTCGAAAGCGTCAAGATCGTGCCGCGCGATCAGGTGAAGTGACAGCGCTCGCTGTCATGTCGAGCGCGGTCGAGAGATCTCCGTCGGGCTAAATGGGAGATTCCTCGGCTTCGGTTGGAATGACAAAGGTCGCGCTCGTTCAGATGCGCTGCGCGCCCGAGCCCGACGAAAACCTTGCGCGCGCGCTCGAGTTCATCCGCGATGCAGCGAATCACGGCGCGCAGATCGTCTGCCTGCCGGAACTGTTCCGGTCGCAATACTTCTGCCAATCGGAAGATCACGCGAACTTCGCGCTGGCGGAGGCGATTCCCGGGCCTTCGACCGATTCGTTAGGCCAGCTCGCGCGCGAGCTGCGTGTCGTGATCGTCGCGTCGTTGTTCGAGAAGCGCGCGGCCGGCGTTTATCACAACACCGCGGTCGTGCTCGGGACTAACGGCGAGATCGTCGGTAAATATCGCAAGATGCACATCCCGGACGACCCGGCGTTTTATGAGAAGTTTTACTTCACGCCAGGCGATCTCGGGTTCCAGAGCTTCAACACACCGCACGGAAATGTCGGCGTCTGTGTTTGCTGGGATCAATGGTATCCCGAAGCCGCGCGCCTGACGGCGTTGCGCGGCGCGGAAATTTTATTTTATCCGACAGCCATCGGCTGGCACCCGGCCGAGAAGGAGAGATACGGCGCGGCGCAGCACTCGGCGTGGGAGACGATGCAGCGAAGTCACGCGATCGCGAACGGCTGCTACGTCGCTGCGGTCAATCGGGTCGGCCACGAAGCACCGGCGGGCGGACCGGGCATCGAGTTTTGGGGCCAAAGTTTTATCTGCGCACCGAGCGGCGAGATCATCGCCAAAGGCAGCATCGACCGCGAAGAGCTGGTCGTTGCGGATGTCGCATGGGAACGGGTGAACGAGCAGCGTACGCACTGGCCATTCCTGCGCGATCGTCGCATCGACGCGTACGTCGGCATCCAGCAGCGACTGATTGATTGACGCCGCTCGCGTCGGGATGACCGCGCGTTTACAACAACGCCATTGCGGTAGTAGCGTTCCCCATGAAACAGACACTTCTCTTCGCGCTGTTTGGCTCAATCATTGCCGCATCGGTTGCGCTGGCCGGCGACACAACGAAAGCAATCGCCGTCCTGCACCCGACGCAGGGCAGCAACGTCGCGGGCAAAGTGACCTTCACCGCATCCGGCGATCAGGTGAAGGTGGTCGCGGACATCACCGGCCTCACGCCAGGAAAGCATGGGTTTCATATTCACGAGTTCGGCGATTGTTCCGATCCGAAAGCGGCATCGGCCGGCGGCCATTTTAATCCAACGAACCACCAGCACGGTTCGCCCGATGCGGAGAATCGCCACGCCGGTGATCTCGGCAACATCGAAGCGGATTCGAGTGGCAAGGCGCATCTGGAGTTGACTGACAAGGTGATGAAACTCACGGGTGCCGACTCAATCGTCGGCCACGCGGTCATCGTCCACGAAAAAGCCGACGACCTGAAGACGCAGCCGACCGGTGACGCCGGCGGACGGGTTGCGTGCGGGGTGATCGGGATTGGCAAGTCGTAGCAGCTAGCAGCAAACGCCCAACGCCGAACGCCGAATTTAGATGGACCTGCTGACGCTGACGGAAATCCGGCGCCGCGCCCAAAAAGACACCGTGACTGCGCGAGTGCACGTGCAGGTGGACGCCAGCGCGCCGAAATCGACGCGGGAAGGCAAACCGTATTGCGAGCTCGGTCTGGCCGACGCGTGCGATCGGATGACGTTGCGCGTCTGGAGCGATCACGTCGCGTACAAGGCGTGCGAGTCCCTTACGATTGGATCGTTCATTGAGCTGGCCGGGCAGTTCACCCAACACCAGCAGTTCGGCCTCGACGCGAAAAGCTGGAACGTCCGTCCGCTGGTGGAGCAGGAGATCTCGGAGCTCCTCGCCGGGCCGGCCGATCTACGTGCGCGACAATCAGCGGACTGGCAGTTCATCTGCGAAACGGTCGCGCGAGTTGGCGATCCGCGACTGCGGACATTGTCGCAGGCGTTCCTGAGCGACTACGGCGAACGCTTTAAGCGAACGGCCGGCGCGCGGAGTTATCATCACGCGCGCCGCGGCGGACTCGTCGAGCACACGGCGCAGATGATGCGCGTCGCTCGCGAGATCGCGCCGCTCTACCCGCAGCTCAATCTCGATTTGCTCCTCGCCGGCATCCTGTTTCACGACGCCGGAAAGCTCTGGGAAAATTATCTGCCGGAAGATGGATTCACCATGGGCTACGACGAACGCGGCGAGTTGATGGGCCACATCTCCATCGGCCTCGAGCTGGTCAACTCGCTCTGGCGCAAACTGCTGAGCGATGAGCGCGCGCGCGAATGGCAGAGCCTGACGCCATCCTCTGAGGATTGCCGGCTGCACCTGCTGCATCTGATCAGCGCACATCATGGCGAGCCGCAGTTCGGTTCGCCCGTCGCGCCGAAAACGCCCGAAGCGATGGCGCTCAACTACATCGATAATCTCGATGCCCGGATGGAAATGTTCGCCGCCGGTTACCTCGTCGCGAGACCAATCGCCGACCGGATCTTCGACCGCGTCCGCCCGCTGCCGGGTAACCTGGTCAAGCCGCTGGAGAAATTCGCGCCGCAGGATAACGGCCATGGCTCGGTCCTGCTTAGACCAGGCGAGCTATTGTAGGTGCCTGGAGAGGCGGTTGGGCCAACCGCCTAAATTGCATGAAGCTCTCGAACGACCGTTATCTCATTCTGCTCGGCACAAAGAATTTCACCGAGCGGTATTATCGCGACGCAAACGGTTGGGTGAAGATCTCCGCGCGTGGTCGGCAGTTCCGCATGACTGCCGAACAAGTGCTGAACCATCTGCTGCCCGCCGTAGCTGGCGTGAAACCGAACGTTACGATCCGCGTCGAACACCGCGGCGATTGCTAGACGTTCTGTGTTTGGCCGCGCCACACGCGCGCGCTATTCGGACGCAATACGACGACGCGCTTCGGCGACGTATGTGTCGTCAATATCGAAGCCAATGAACTTCGGCACGCCGCAACGTTGCGCGGCGACGGCTGAGTTCCCGATCCCGAGAAATGGATCGAGCATGGTTTTGACGCGCGATACGCCGTGGAGCTTGATGCAGTTCTCGGCCAGCTCGACCGGGAAAGTCGCGGGATGCGGACGTTGTTTGTCGCGGCTTTTGATGGTCGCGTAGGGGACGAACCAGGTGTTGCCGCGGCAGCGCACATCACGTCCACGCGTGTGCGACCATCGCGCAATGTTGCTCTTGTCCTGATACGGAACGCCGAGCGCGAGCCGATCGAGCTCAACGCGTCCTGTTTTCGTCAGGTGGAAAACGTATTCATGGCCGTCGTTCAGGAAACGGCGCGAGCTGATCGGCTTGAAATGGCCGCGCGAATTCCATCCGCCGTTGTCGCTCGGCAGCGCGATGGACTTGATCCAGTGGATGGTGTTTTGCAGAACCAGTGTGTCGCGAAGCTGCAGAACGATCTCGTGCGGCAGCAGCGGGTTCGACGGCGCGGCGCCGACGTTGAGAAAGAGCGAGCCTTCGGGCACGAGCAC
>CADDYX010000040.1 GCA_902810735.1 Verrucomicrobiota bacterium
TACCGGAGTCGGAGGAGCAGCAACCGGCGGCGCCATTGAAGAGTGAGATTCAACTGCCGACCCCGACGCCGTCAGCGACAGCGATACCTGTGGCGACCCCTCGCGTCCGGCCGAGCACAACGCCCAAGCTGCTGCCGATCGCGAAAGCTTCCCCGAAACCCACCGCGAAACCGAAGAAAGTGATTACCAGGAGCACGCCGAAGCCGAAGCGTACGCCAGCGCCCGCAGACGAGCACGATGCCGACGATTCTGACGTTGATGCAGCGCGAGAGACCGTCGCGAAGCTCGGCGGCGCAGCACATTCCAGCGGCGGCGGCCATGGAAATGGCGGGAGCACGCGCGCCTCCGAAGTGCAGTGGTACGGGCGGATGTTGCACGATCGTTTTCATAACGCGTGGGACCAGCCGACGAGCGTCGTCACAACCGGCGCGAAGATGTCGGCTGTTGCGAAGGTGCGGATCGAGAAAGACGGGCGCGTCTCGCGTTTCGAAGTCGTGAAGCCTTCCGGCAACGTCGTCGTCGACGAGTCAGTGCGCGCGGTAGCCGGCCGTGTGACGCAGGTCGATCCGCTGCCGAATGGTGTCGGTAGTGGCGCGCATTACGACGTCACCATCAATTTTGAGCTGAACCCCGAAGACTAGCCCCGTTCGTCAACCGCGAGATCGGACGGCCCAGCGGTCCGTCCCTGCGTCACAGCAATGCGAGCGATTTGCCTTCGCGATGCTCGACCTGTTCGAAGGTGCATTGGCGAGGCGCCTTGTCCGGCCGCCATCGCAGAATTTTCGTGCCGTGACGAAAACGGCCGCCGGTGAAGTGGTCGTAAGTCACCTCGACGACGGTGATCGGATCGACCGGCTCCCATTCGCCACTGCGCTCGGTGCTCCAGCGGCTCGGGCCGCCAGGCGCGTTGCCCGTGAATCCCGGCGCCTTTTTCAACGCCTCGAACCGCTTCGTCAGCTCGCGGCGCTCGCTTGCTTTGAACGCGGAGCTGAATCCGACGTGATGCAGCAGGCCGTCATCGCCGTACAATCCGAGCAGCAGTGAGCCGATCAGCTTCGAATCTGTCGCGTAACGGAACCCGCCGACCACGCAGTCCGCGCTCCGAATTTGTTTTACTTTCACCATCGCGGTCCGTTCGCCCGACGCGTACGCCGCGTCGAGTTGCTTCGCGATCACGCCGTCGAGATTCCCGCCGACTTTCGCGAACCATTTCTGCGCCTGCTCCAGTCTCGTCGTCGCGGGTGAAAGACGAACTGCACCGCGAGCGCTGAGGTTCTGTTTCGCAAATTTTTCCAGCGCGGCGCGACGCTCGCGGAGCGGCGATTTCAGCAGCGACGCGCCCTGTTCGTCCGCAAGCAAATCAAACGCGATCAAAATCGCAGGGTGCGCCGCGGCGAGTTTTTGCACGCGACTCGCCGCGGGATGAAGGCGGAGTTGCAGCTCGTCAAACGACAACACGCCGCCGACCGGAATCACGAGTTCGCCATCAATGACGAATCGCTTTGGCTTCAGCTCCGCAACGGCACTCGCGACGTCGGGAAAGTAGCGCGCGAGTGGCTGCCCCGCCTTCGATTGCAGGTAAACGTCGGCGCCATCTCGAAAAGCGATGCAGCGGAAGCCATCCCATTTCGGCTCATACTGCCAGGCGTCTCCGGCTGGAATTTCGTCCACCGACTTCGCCTCCATCGGCGGCAGCGGTGGCTTAATCGGCAGCGACATTGGTGTAACGCCGCGGCTCGAGCTTCGGCGGCCGCGCGCCGTGTCGCACCGCGCCTGCGACAGGAATGTAGTTGAGCTCGCGGCGATCGACGGCGGAGCGCAGGAGCAAACCGCCGCGGCTCATATCGCCGCGGCCGACAAAATCGGCCGGAAAGAGAAGCTGATCGCCGAATCCGCTGACGAGCACATCGACGTATTTGCCTGTCGCAATGCTCCCGAGCAAGACGACGCGGCAATCGGGTGTCAGCACCTTGGCAATTCTCTTCACGTCCCGCTCGAGCGGTCTGCGATAACGCGGATCGTCCTCGTCGATATCGACTTCGCCGAACGCGCGCAGCTCCTTTAGACCAATCGGCGTCGCGGCGGGAATGAGCCCGCGGTTTGGCGTGATGACGAGAACCGCGCTGTCATGCTGCGGCCGCGCGAACGCGTTTGCGTAAGCAAGTTTCCCACGAAAATAGAGCCCGCTCAGGAACGTGAACACCTCGCCGAGTGTGGGTGGATCATCGCTGCGCAGACGGCGCGCGAGATCGAATTGGGCGCGTTCGTTCATCATCATCTGCGCGCGCTGGCCGCCGGCATACGCGGGCGAGAGAAGAAAAATGCGCGAGCCTTTCACCAGCGCGCAACTTACGTGCGGCGATGGCTACCCGCCAGTAAGCCGCGCTTCCGCGAGATCAAGATCGCGCTGGATGCGACGGAGCGCTTCGTCGTTGATCACATGCTCGTTGCGCAGACGAATGATCGTGCCGCGCTCGACGGCGAGTGCTTCATAAAGGAGGCGTTGATAATCGCCGGTCGCAACGCCGCCACCTGCTTCCTCGTTGTTGTCACACCTGGCGCGCAGTTGGTCGAGGCGGTCGTCGTATTCAACCCGGAGCCGCTCGATCAGCGATTTCGGCGCACTCTCCTGCGCAACAGCCTGATCGAGAAAATGCAACGCGGCGGTGTTCGCCTCGAGCCGCGCGCGGCGTTCTTCTTCCGCGGTCACGCCATCGTCACTAATCCCGAGCCAGCGGATTACGAGCGGCAGGGTCAGGCCCTGCAGCACGAGAGTGACGAAGATCACCGAGAAGGTGAGGAACAGGATGTATTCGCGGCCGGGAAACGGTTGGCCATTCGGCAACGCGAACGGCAGCGCGAACGCCGCGGCGAGTGAGATCACACCGCGCATTCCAGCCCACGCGATCAGCAGGGCGTGCCGGGCCGGCGGAACAAAGCGGCACAGTTGTGGAACGAAAACACGCGCGAGCCAGGTTGCGGCGAGCACCCACAGGAGACGTATTCCAATGACCGCCGCGCACACCGCAAGCGCGTACGTTCCGAGCCGCAGAAACGGCACTCCCCGCAGCGCGCTGAGGATTTGCGGCAACTGCAAACCGATCAGGATGAAGACCACGCCGTTGAGCAGGAACACCATCATGTCCCAGAACGCTGCCGCCTGGAGCCGCGTGCGTGCGCTCAGCGTGACCGGCGAATGCCAGCCGACAAACATTCCGGCCGCGACCGCGGCGAGCACGCCGGAAATGTGCAGCCGTTCCGCACTGAGGTATGCGGCGAATGGCGTAAGCAGCGAGATCATGATCTGCACCGGAGGATCATCCAGCCGCCGTTGAATCATTCGGTTGATCGCGCCGACGATCAGGCCAACAGCGACACCGCCGAACCCGGCCAACGCGAACTGCAACGTCGCCGTCGGCAGCGAGAATGTCCCAGTCATCACTGCGGCGACGGCGAACTGCAGCGCAACTAATCCGGTCGCGTCGTTGACGAGGCTTTCGCCTTCGACCACCGCTTCGATCCGGTGCGGGACAGAGAGGCGACGGATTACCGTTGTCGCCGCGATGGTATCGGTGGGCGAAACGATCGCGCCGAGCGCGAATGCCGCCGCCCACGGCAGCGACACGAAATGGTGCGCGATCCAAGCAACGCCGAACATCGTCGCGAGCACTAATCCGGTCGCCAGCAACAGAATGAGCGGCAGGTTTGAACGAAAGTCGCGCCACGATGTGGAGAGCGCCGCCGGATAAATCAGCGGCGGAAGGAAGAAAAAGAAGACGAGTTCGGGGCTCAGCCGGATCGGCGGAAGCCCGGGACCGAAGCCAAGCGCAAGCCCTGCAACAACGAGCACGACCGGGTACGGGAGCGCGAATTTTTTTGCCGCGATCGCCAGCGCAGCGACCGCGCAGAGCAGCGCGAAAACAATTTCAGCCTGGTGCATTTGCCAGCCGTCCCTCGACGATTTCGCAAAGCACGTGCAACAGAAATTTGTGGATCTCCTGGATGCGCGCCGTCGCCTTCCCCGGCGCGATGATCTCCACATCGGCAATGCCTGCGCAATCGCCGCCGTTTTGACCGAGGAGCGCGAGCGTTTTCAGTCCGCGCTCTTTTGCTTCCTGCAATGCGCGAACAATATTTGCCGACCTGCCGCTCGTGCTAATCGCGATCAGCAGATCGCCGCGTTGGCCGAATGCGCGGACCTGCCGGGCGAAGACTTGGTCGAACCCGTAATCGTTTCCAGTTGCGGTCAGGAGACTGCCGCCTTGTGAGAGATTGAGCGCCGGATACGGGCGCCGATCTTCGACATACCGGCATGCCAACTCGCTCGTGAAGTCGGCCGCGTCGGCGGCGCTGCCGCCGTTGCCGCAGGCAAGGATCTTGCCGCCGTTCATTAGGCAATCGCCAACCAAAGCCGCGGCGCGCGCGACCTGCTCGTCGAGCGCGGCCGTCGCGTTCAGTCCGCGGGTGGCGTCCGCAATCGCGGCGCGGAGAACGTCGGCAGAATGGTTCATCAGTTTGTCGCGGCAGCTTAACTGCGCGCGCGCTGTCGTGTCGAACGCGCACTCGCTCCGTATGTTGCCGCCAGGTTTTCGACGGCTTCTTTCACCCGGTCAACGAGCGATTCCGGCGCGAGCACGCGAGCATGAGTGCCCCAGCTGAGGACCCATCGCTCGATCTCTTCGAGGCTGCCGAGTTCCAGGTCGACCACGATTGCTCCCTCGGCGGCGGAGCGGATTCGCTGTGACTCGTGCCATTTGCGCTCAGCGACGAGCCGCGCCGCGAACGCGTCGAACCAAATGCGCACGCGATGTTTGCCGCTCGAGGAGAACACGCCAAAGCTTTCGCTCAGCATCGCGGCGACGGAGAAGTTTGCCGGCCTGCGAAAATGCCGCGCGCTGGCAGTGGCATTGCGCATCCGCGGCAGCGCAAAAGTCCGCAATTGCTTGCGAGCGATGTCGAACGCGAACAGGTACCACTGATTTTCGATCGAGGCGAGGTGATACGGCTGCACGACGCGCCGCTCATGCGCGGCGCTGTTCAGCTTCCGGTAATCGAATTCGATCTCGACCGATTGCAGCACGGCCTCACTCAGCGTCTCGAACAGCTGCAGGTCGGCGACCGTCGCGCCGGCGGTCCGGAACGAAATCACGTCGTCGAGTTCGCTCCACGTGAAGGAGATGCGGTCAGTGAGGCCGTCGGTAATCTTGCGAAAAGCCGTCCGCAACGGCTTCTCAAACGGCGTCCCGCTGTATTGCGCGAGCGCCTTTTGCGCGACGAAGAGCGCTGCGATTTCGCCTTCCGAAACTTCGATGTTCGGAAAACTCGTGACGGCTTCGGCGTAGTAATAACCGAAGCGGAGCGGCTCGTACTCGATCGGCAAACCGAGCCGGTCGCGCATGAACTCGATGTCGCGTTGAATTGTTTTCGACGAGACCTCGAGCTCCTCGGCGAGCTTGCGACAGTTCGGAAACCGTTCGGCTTTCAGGTGCGCGTGCAATTGCATCATTCGCTGCAACGGCGGACGCGACTGCCCGCGATCGCGGGCAACAGTAGGTGAAGTTTTTTTCAAATTTCTTTTCGGTCGGACAGCCGATGTCCGACCCGGCCGATCATGATCGGGCGCATGAAAACAACGTCAACCCGATATCACCGTCGCACGCTGCTGCCCGTCCCGTACTCGACCCGGCCTGACCGCATCGAGCGCGGCTTGCGCATGTTGCGCGCGCTCCGCCTTTCGCTCGCCGCGTCGAGCGCGCCCAGCGCTCGGCCGCAGCAGCGGGAGTTCAACTTCGCGCTGCCGCGGCGTGCGTAACCGCGAGAGAATGATTGCGTCGTCTGCCGCCATTCCCTAGGTTTGGCGGCGGGCGCACCATGGACGTAAGCGGCACGATCGACGCGATCCTCAGCCAGAAGAGCGGCGAAGTGTATTCCATTTCGCCGGATTCGACCGTCCTCGATGCGGTGCAGTTAATGGCCGACAAAAACGTCGGTGCGTTGATCGTGGTGGAGAACGAGCAGGTCGTCGGGCTGATCTCCGAACGCGATTACACGCGCAAAGTGACACTGCACGGCAAACGCTCGCGCGAAACACCGGTGCGCGAGATCATGTCGAGCAATCTGACCGTGATTCACCCGCAGGAATCGGTTGAAAACTGCCTGCGGATGATGACGGAAAAGCGGATCCGCCATCTGCCGGTGTTAAAGGACAACCGAGTTTGCGCCGTGATTTCGATTGGCGATCTGGTGAAGCACGTCATTTCCTGCCAGAGCGCCGCGCTCGAGCATCTCGAGAGTTACATTACGGGCGGCTATCGCTAGCGCTCTAGTTGCCAGACCGTCCGGCCGCTTACGATTGTTCGGACGGCGCGGCCTTTCAGCTGCCAACCGGAGAACGGCGTGTTCCGCGATGCGGAGTGGAACCTCTCCGGCTGGACCGTCCACTCGAGATCGGGATCGATCAGCGTCACATCGGCGGGCGCGCCGGCGGAGAGCGCCCCCGAGTTGAGCTTGAGCAATTTTGCGGGCTCGACAGTGAACATCTCGATCACGCGCGGCAGATCGATCGCTCGCGGTTTGTGAACGAGCAGGTCGAGGAACAATCCCAGTTCGGTTTCGAGACCGACGATGCCGAATGGCGCGCGGTCGAATTCCACCTCTTTCTCGAACGTCGCGTGCGGCGCGTGATCCGACGCGAGAATCGTTAGTGTCCCGTCAGCAATTCCTTCGATCAGCGCGTCGCGATCCTGCTGGCTGCGCAACGGCGGGTTCATCTTCGCGTTGGTGTCGAAATTTCGAACCGCGTCGTCAGTCAGCGCGATGTGGTGCGGGCAAACTTCGCCCGTGATCTTCACGCCGCGCGCACGCGCTTCGCGCATCAGCCGCACGCTTCCGGCGCAGCTCACGTGCTGGCAGTGGATGTCATGATCGCACAGCTCGGCGAGCAAGATGTTGCGCATCACAATCATTTCCTCGCCCGCGCATGGCCAGCCCGGCAGACCGAGCGACGTGCTCCAGCGGCCCTCGTTCACCACGCCGTCGCCGACAAGGTGGTAATCCTGGCAGTGATCGAGCACTGGGATTCCGACCATGCGCGCGTACTCAACCGCGCGGCGCATCAGCTCGTGGTTCTGGATGCATTTGCCGTCGTCCGTCACTGCCACCGCGCCGCTTTGCGCGAGTGCGGCGATGGGCGCGAGTTCTTCGCCGGCAATGTTCCTGGAAATGGCGCCGCTGGGCAGCACGTTCACAGACGCGACCTGCGCCGCGCGTTGTTTGATCCAGGCGATGGTGCTGGGAGAATCTGCGACCGGCGAAGTGTTCGGCATGCAGACGATGGTAGTGAATCCGCCGGCGGCGGCGGCGCGAGCACCGCTCTCGATTGTTTCTTTCCAGCCGAATCCGGGCTCGCGCAGATGGACGTGAATGTCGATTAACCCCGGCGCGACGATCAGCCCGGAAGCGTCGATTTCCTCATCCGCTTCGCGTGCGATGCCGTCGGCGATTTTACCGTCGACAATCAGGAGATCGCCGATTTCGTCGCGATCATTCGCCGGATCGATAATGCGGCCGTTGCGGATCCGGGTTGTCATCGCGGAACACCTCCGCACAGGTAAAGAACGGCCATCCGGACGGCGAGGCCGTTGGTCACCTGGTCGAGAATGACGCTCTGCGGCCCATCGGCGACGGCGCTGTCGATTTCGACGCCGCGATTGATCGGACCCGGATGCATGATGAGGCAGTCGGGCTTCAGCAATTCGGCGCGGCGTTTCGTCAGGCCAAATAACCGGATGTACTCGCCGAGTCCGGGGAAGTATTCTTTTCTCTGCCGCTCGTGCTGAATGCGCAGCAGGTTAACCACGTCCACGCTGGGCAGAACGTCATCAATCGTGTGCGAGACGGTGACGCCAAGCTGTTCGAATTCCCGCGGCACGAGCGTGCTTGGGCCGACCAGCGTGACGCGCGCGCCGAGCTTTGTCAGCGCAAAGATGTTGGAGCGCGCAACGCGGCTGAAACGAATGTCGCCGATGATCGCCACGTGCAGGCCGTCGATTCGTCCTTTCTTTTCGCGAATCGTGTAGAGATCGAGCAAGCCCTGCGTCGGATGTTCATGGGCGCCATCGCCGGCGTTGACGATGCTGGTTCGCAGACGCGGCGCGAGAAAGTGCGCAGCGCCGGCCGAGTTGTGACGCAGGACAAGAATGTCGGCATGCAACGCCTCGATATTGCGCGCGGTGTCGAGCAGCGTTTCGCCTTTTGTCAGGCTCGAGGCCGCGGCGGTCACGTTAACGACATCCGCACTCAGACGCAGCGCGGCGAGCTCAAAAGAAATGCGCGTGCGCGTGCTCGGTTCGATAAAAAGATTAACCAGCGTCTTACCCCGCAACGCCGGCACTTTCTTGATCTCGCGCGTGCCGACCTCTTTGAAGGCATCCGCGGTCTGGAGCACGAAATTGATTTCGTCAGCCGAAAGCTCGTGCAGACCGACGAGATCTTTGCGCGTCCAGTTCACGCGTCGATCAGCCAAACGGCGTCCGGCTCGTTGTCGGTCTGCTCCAGCCGGACGCGTACTTTTTCACTGCGCGATGTCGGTAAATTTTTTCCGACGTAGTCGGCGCGAATCGGCAGCTCGCGATGGCCGCGGTCGATCAGCGTAGCGAGCTGGATGCGCGCCGGCCGGCCAAATGAGCTGATGGCATCCATCGCCGCACGAATCGTGCGGCCGGTGAAGAGCACGTCGTCAACGATGATGACGGTGCGGCGTTCGAGCGGCAACGGCAGCCGTGTTTCGCGTACGATGGGCAGCTCGGCGCGCGTGCCGACATCATCGCGATGCATCGCGATATCGATTACGCCGCTCGCAATCGGAGTTTGCGCAATGTCCAGGACGAAGCTCGCGACGCGGTGCGCAATCTCAATTCCCCGCGATGGAATTCCGGCGAGGACAACCGAGGCGAGATCGGGATTCGCCTCGATGATCTCGTGCGCGATTCGCCGCAGCGCGCGACGGATTGCCGCCGCGTCCATGACGCAGGTACGCGGCTGAGGAGAAGTGGAAGTCGGTGAACTCATCTGTTCCTTCGCGACCTCGCGGGATCGCGTTAAAGGAAACGCTCGGCTCAGGAGGCGGGCTTTTCTTCCGTCCTGGCCTCCTTCAGGCGCCTGTCGCGCCAGCTCGAGCGATGTTTCACGATCCAATCGAGGAGCGCTTTCTCAAATCCGATGTCGGTGCCGGCTTTTTCGCTCTCGATCCACTTGTGCTTCAGAATCTCCTCGCGCTCGGCGAGGAACTCTTTGTAGAGGACGGAATTCTTCACGAACTGCGACTCTGCTGGTTCCGTAGCAGGCATTTCCAAATTCTCTTTCATAGGAACAGAGCTGGGTCAATCAGTTAGCCCATTCTGCTCCACTGTATGACGTAGCATCGAGCGTACCTATTGAACCGGACGCAGGCCGCCGAATTATTACGCCTTGTCGCGAGATGCGCAGATCCCGAACTAGTTCAACTGCGCTCGTAGTTGGCTGGCGATTCGGACGAACTCGGCGGTCACTGCTGATTCGCGCGCTTCGGCCACGATCGGCATCCCGCGATCACCGGATTCTCGCGTCGCAATGTCGATCGGAATTTGCCCGAGCAACGGCACGCGCAACCGCTTCGCTTCGCGCTCGCCGCCGCCGCTGCCGAAAATATCGAACCGTTTGCCGGTGTCCGGCGAGACGAAGTAGCTCATGTTCTCGATCAGCCCGAGCACCGGCACGTTGACCTTCTCGAACATGGTCGCCGCCTTGCGCGCGTCGATCAGCGCCACTTCCTGCGGTGTCGTCACGATAACCGCGCCGCTGAGCGCAACCGTCTGAACAATCGTGAGCTGGATGTCGCCGGTCCCTGGCGGAAGATCGAGCACGAGATAATCCAGTTCGCCCCATTCGACCTGCCGCAGGAACTGCTGCGTGTAGCGCGTCACCATCGGGCCACGCAAAATGGCGGGCGAGGTGTCGTCGAGCAGAAAACCCATCGACATCAGCCGCAGTCCATACTGTTCGATTGGAATGATTTTGTTTTCCTCGGTCGCCATCGGGCGATCGCGCGAGCCGAACATCATCGCGATGCTCGGGCCGTAGATGTCACAATCGCAGAGCCCGACGCGCGCTTCGGTCTGGTTCAACGCGACGGCGAGATTGGCTGCGACGGTTGATTTACCGACACCGCCTTTGCCGCTCGCAACGGCGATCACGTGCTTGACGCCTTCGATGCGCGTCGCGACGGCGCCCGCGGCACCGGCGCCGGCAGGCGGCGCGTGAATATCAATCAGCACCTTCGCTTCGCGAACGTCGGAAAGCTCGCGCAACGCGGACTCGGCGTCTGCCTTGATCGCGCGCGGAACAGCGGCGTCATTCGTCGCGAGCGCGAGCTGCACGGTCACGCTGCCGTCGGTGACCGCCACGTTTTTGACCAGCCCGAACGAGACAATATCGCGGCTGAACCCGGGATATTTCACCCGTCGCAGCGCATCGCGCACTTGCTCGTCCGTCACGGCCATGAGGGCCGTGAACCTAACCGCAGCGCAGGTCGCGTAAAGCTGCGATCAGCCCTGGTCCGCCGTCTCGTTCTTGCACGCCCAGAGGACGCTGGTGAAGACCGAGCCGACCGCGAGCACAAAAGTAGAAAGCGTTAGCATGCCTGCTGTTTAGCACCGGCCGTGCCGAGGCTGTTTACGAGGGAACAACTGCCGCCGCCGCCGTAAAAAGCGTCAGCGCGACGGACAGCGGTGTTTATTTTTAGAACACGCCAGTTCGGTCTACGCTGGTTGGCAGATGAGCATCCCGGACCTGCCAGCAGTTAATGCGTCGCTGAATTTTCTGAGCACGATTTTCATCTCGGCAGGCTGGTATTTCATCCGCCGCGGTTTTTGGCGGCAGCATATCGCCTGCATGATCGCGGCGACCGTTTCCTCTACGCTGTTCCTGACCGGCTACCTCGTTTACCACGCGCACTTCGGTGAGCGGTCGACGCATTTCACCGCCGGCGGAATCGTGCGGCCGCTCTATTTCGCGATGCTGATCTCGCACATCGTGCTCGCGTTCGTCACCCTGCCGCTGGTCGTCGTGACGCTTATTCCGGTGTTTCGGCGGACATGGGACCGCCACCGGCGGATCGGCAGATGGACGATGCCGATCTGGCTCTACGTCTCGGTCACCGGTGTTCTGGTTTACCTGATGTTGTATAAATGGTTCCCGCCGCCGAATCTTGCGCCCGCTCCGTAGTTGATGTTTGATGCGGATGCGTGGCGGTTGCCGCGCGCGACGAAATTATGGTGACGATTGCGACGTTCGACGAACCCAGCAGAGCGCGGCATCTTCGCGATCGCCTGCAGCAATCGGGCGTGCAGGCCGATATGCTGAGCGAAGGTCAGCTGCAGCGGGTCGCCGCGCACGCCAAGCGCCAGGCGAACATGCGGGTGCTCGTGGATGAAAAGGATTTCGAGAAGGCGCAAAACCTTCTCGTCGAATGGGAAGCCAGCGATCCGGAGCTATCAGCGGCGATGATTCGCTGCCCGCAATGCAGGTCGCCCCGAGTGGAATACCCGCAGATGACGCGGAAGTTTCTCACGCCCGCGCTGGTCGGCATCCTTTGCGCGCTCAAGATCATTCCGAGTGAATTCTACTGCCAGGATTGTCACTTCACGTGGACGAACGAAGAGGTCATTCCGCGTTATCGATTCTGGCACCGTTTTTTCTCGGGACCGCAGAAGCAGACGTAGGCGGAGAATCGCGCGCGAGGCTTGAGGCCGCTGCGGAGAGCAGCGACGATTCAGCCCGCATCCCCGCAGGTTCCTCATGAAGTGGCTGATCGTCCTACTGCTTGCCGTCATCATCTTTGGCGGCGCGGCTTTCTTCTCGTACGATCTGTTCGTTAAACCCGAGCGCGCCATGCGCGCGGAGCAGAGCGGTGAAACCGCGAGAACGCCGCCGCCCGACGTGAGCCTGCCGGAATTCCAGGCGGCCGCGCGGCTGCGGCAGGACGGCAAACTAGGCGAATGTCGCGATGCGCTCGTCCTCCTCCTGCAAAAGTATCCGGGCGGCCAGCATTCCGACCAGGCGAAGGACCTGCTCGGCGAGGTCAACATGCAAATCCTGATGTCGGATTATCCGTCGCCGGAAAAGCAGGAATACATCGTGAAGAAAGGCGACGTGATTGCGCGGGTCGCGGCGAAAATGAAAACAACGCCGGAGTTGATCATGAAGATCAACGGTCTCGACAGCACGATGCTGCGAATCGGCGAACGGCTCTGGATCGCGCACCCGGAGTTCGCGCTCTTTGTGCAGCGGAAAGCGCAGCTCGTCGTGCTGCTGAATCACGGAGCTTTCTTTAAGCAGTATCACATCACGACCGTGAAACTGCCGGCGAAGCAATCGGCACGCGTCAGTACGCGGGTCGCGGAAGTGATGGCGTGGCGTGGCGGGAAACGGGTCGGATTGGGCACGCGCGAGTATCGCGGCAGCACACGCTGGATTCGCCTCGCCGCACCCGGTTACATTTTGTTCGTCGATCCGCCGACCAACGACATGGCGCCGCCGCCCACCGGCCTCGGCCTTTCGGCCAACGACATGGACGAGCTGAGCAGCCTTGTAAACAGCAAGACGGCTGTCACCATTACCGATTAGCGCGATGGAAGTTCAGCCTCTGGATTTCGAGCGGCCGATCATCGAGCTGCAGCGCCGGCTGCAGGACCTGAAGAGCCACTCGGACCGCCACGATCTCGATTTCGATGCCGAAGTCGCGGCGATGGAAAAGAAGATCGCTGAGACGCGGCGCGAGATCTATAGCCACCTCACTGCGTGGCAGCGCGTGCAGCTCGCCCGCCATGTGCAACGGCCGTTCGCGCTCGATTACATCAGCCGCTGTTTCACCGATTGGGTGGAGCTGCACGGTGACCGCCTCTTCTCCGACGACCGGGCGATGCCGTGCGGCCTCGCGACGATTGGCGATTTCCGGTGCGTAGTCGTGACGCACCAGAAAGGGCGCGACACGAAAGAGAACGTGAAGCGGAATTTCGGCTGCGCGCATCCGGAAGGATATCGGAAAGCGTTGCGCATCATGCGGCTCGGCGAAAAATTCTCGCTGCCGGTCGTCGCGTTGATCGATACGCCGGGGGCGTTTCCCGGGATTGGCTCGGAGGAACGCCACATCTCGGAAGCGATCGCGGTGAACCTGCGCGAGATGATGAGCCTGCGCGTGCCGATCGTGGCGGCGGTGATCGGCGAGGGCGGCTCGGGCGGCGCGCTGGGCATTGGCGTCGCCGATCGCGTCCTCATCCTCGAGAACGCCTACTATTCCGTCATCAGCCCGGAAGCATGTTCGGCCATTTTGTGGAAAGATCGCCGCCACGCACCCGAAGCAGCCGAAGCGCTGAAGCTAACGGCGCAGGATCTCATCGGTCTCGGCGTTGTGGATGAAATCGTCCGCGAGCCGGAAGGCGGCGCGCATCGCGATCATGAAACCGCGGCGGCAAATCTGCGCAGCGCGCTCCTCGAGAACCTCCAGCGGCTCAGTCGAATGCCAGTCGACGCGTTGCTCGATGAGCGTTACGCGAAGTTCCGCAAAATGGGACGGTTCGAAGAAGCAGTGGCGGAAGCAGCGGCGACGGGCGCGTAAGTCCGAGTTACGCCGCAAGCTGATGTTGCTGCGCAGCAGTTCGCGTCGCGCGCGTTCCAACACCCAGCGATGGCGAAACTGGCGGAAACAGAAAACGCAGCACCTGTTCGATTCGGCCCGCCCACGCTCCTTCGCTGTGATCGGCGCCCTCGGCTTCGAGGAACTGGAGGTCGTCGTAAAGCCGCCAGCCTTTCTCGATTAACTTGTCGCGCAGCACGGCGGCGCGTTCCCACCCGGCCTCGTGCGTGCCAGTGTCGAGCCAGATCCGGAGCGGCGGCTTCGCGTTCTCCTGGATCGAATCGACCATGTCATAGATCACGCAGTTGTCCCACCAGATCGACGCTGACATCACCGCCAGCCGCGTGAAGACGTTCGGATACCAGAGGCCAAGCACGAGCGTTGAAAGTCCGCCGAGCGACGATCCGCCGAGCCCGGTAAACTCCGCTTCCGGCCGAGTCCGGTAAAGCTTGTCGATGAACGGCTTCAGCTCTTCGACAAGAAACCGGCCGTATTTTTTCAGGAGGCCTTTGCTCCGCTTTTTGCGCTTCGCGTTTTCGTCGATGATCCCGCGGGTCGGCGCGTACTCGTGAATGCGGTCCTCGCCGGTATTCGCCACCGCCACGATGATCGTCGGCTCCATCAGGTTTTTCCGGATGAGCCGCTGGGCCGCTTCGTCGACGCCCCACTCCACGTGCGAGTAGGAGGTTGCGGCATCGAAGACGTTTTGCCCGTCGTGCAAATAAAGCACCGGATAACGCTGCCGCCGGTTGCGCCGATAACCACGCGGCAGATAGACCCACACATCGCGCCGATTCCGCAGAATCTTCGATTCGAAATGCGTGTGCTGGTGAATGTTTCCGGTCAGGGTGTGTTCGGCCATCGCGAGCGAGATGAATCGCGGAGGAAATCGCGCTTGTCCAATGCCGCGGACGTTGCCACTTTGCAGGCCGCGCCGGTTCGCGCCTAACGAATGAACGAACGTTACATCCGCTGGTACACCCAGCATATGAGCCGCGATTTCGAGATGCTCGTCTTCGGCCACGGCGGCGGTCTGCCGCTAATCCTGTTTCCCACGTCGTTCGGCCGCTATTACCAAAACAAGGACTTTGGCGTCACCGACTCGGTCGCGCATTTCGTCGATAGCGGCCGCGTCACGGTTTACTGCCCGGATTCTGCTGATCTCGACAGCTTCTACAACAAGGCGATCCATCCCGCCGATCGGATGCGGACGCACATGGCTTACGAAAACGTGATCGTGCGCGACGTGTTCGATTTCGCCCGGCGCGAATGTTCAGCGCAACGCGTGGCGGTCTGCGGCGCCAGCCTCGGCGCGTATCACGCGGCGAACATTGCCTTCAAACATCCGGACACGATCAGCCATCTCATCAGCATGAGCGGAGCGTTCGACATCAGCGATTTCTTTCACGGCTATCACGACGACAACATCTACTTCAACAGCCCGTACGAATACCTGCCGAACATCACCGATCCGTGGAAGTTCAACCACATGGCTATCATGCTTGGAACCGGCGAATGGGACAACACCCGCCACGAATCGTTCCGCATGTCCGCGATTCTGAATTCCAAAGGCATTCGGCACTGGCTCGACGACCGTAAGTGGTGCGGCCACGACTGGAATTACTGGCGCGAGATGCTGCCCTATTATTTATCAACCATCACGTAACTCGGCTTCTGTCGTATCGAGCGAAGCCGAGACATCTCCGCGCTTCATAATGGAAGATTCCTCGACTGAGCTCGCAATGACAAAACGATCACCTAACGACTCATCGCTATGAAAAAAATCGGCATCCTCTTTGGAATGGAGAACTCCTTTCCGTGGGCGTTCATCGAGCGCGTGAACCAAAAGACCGGCGGCAATAACATCATGGCTGAGCCGGTGCGCATCGACAAAGTGATCCAGGGCGAGCCGACCGGTTACGCGGTCGTGATCGATCGCATCTCGCAGGACGTGCCGTTCTATCGCGGGTGGTTGAAAAACGAGGCGCTCACCGGGTGCGCCGTCGTGAACAATCCGTTCTGGTGGAGTGCGGACGAGAAGTTCTTCAACAACGCGCTCGCGACCAAGATTGGCGTCGCCGTTCCGAAGACGGTCCTGCTGCCGTCGCACGCGATGCCGCCGGGAACGACCGAAGAGTCATTTCGAAACCTCGCTTACCCGCTCGATTGGGACGCGATCTTCAATTACATCGGCTGGCCCGCGTTCTTCAAACCGTTCGCCGGTGGCGGCTGGAAGAACGTCTACAAGCTGCATAACCCGGAGGAATTTTACCGCGCCTACAGCGAGACCGGAGAGCTGGTCATGATGCTGCAGGAGGAAGTGACGTTCGACATGTACTTCCGCTGCTACTCAATCGATCAGCGCAACGTGCGGATCATGCCCTACGAACCGCGGCAGCCGTATCATCTGCGTTATCGGACCGAATGGCAGGCGCCGAAGCACATCCTGGAAGCGGTCGAATGGGGCGTGCTCCAGTTAAACCAGTACCTCGGCTACGATCTCAACACCGTGGAGTTCGCGATTCGCGACGGCGTTCCGCTAGCGATCGATTTCTGCAACCCCGCGCCCGACGCCGAATACAACTCCGTCGGTCACGACAATTTCCACTGGGTCGTGGAAGCCGTATCCGACATGGCGATCCGCAAAGCCACCGAGCACGTCGACGGCCGCGACAACCTGAGTTGGGGCAAGTTCATGCAGGCGGCGGTGACGAGACGTTCCTTACACGAACTCGGCAGCGCAAACCTTAGCACGCCGCCATCAGTCGCAGCGCCGAACACCGAGCGCGGCGACCGGCCCGGCGCCGATCAGCGGGTCGTGCGCGAGGTTTCGTAATACGCGCGCTCTGTCATCCCGAGCGCACGCGAGGGACCTCTCAGTTGCAATCGACGCGCTCGCGCGAAGCAGCACGCTTGCACCGCAGCCTTCGTTCTGCACGTCGCGACAGCTTTCTCAGCGCTTCGCGAGGTCCCTCGCGTGCGCTCGGGATGACAGCGAGTTCGTTCTGAGCCCGGCGCAGTAGACCGAGGCGACCGGTTAGCCTCGAGATGGCGACAGAATACTGTCGACATGAGCCTGTGCTTCGCATAAAAAGCCACGCGATTACTCACCCGACGCTTCAACGCATCTACGGCACGGCCGAATAACCGGACCGCCTCGATCTTCACTGAGGCGTATTGGTGCAATCTAGCGCATCCATCACTGTGAAACCCCCCACCTTCCACCGCGTCTTGAGCCTTGTCGCAGCGCTCTTAAGTGTAGCTGGCACGACGCCGCTCGCGAGCGCGCAAATTCCTTGGAGTAACTTCGCCGGAAACAATGGCGGGAGCGGCAACGCAGACGGGCCGGGCAGCGCCGCCCGGTTCTACTATCCCGGCGGCGTGGCGGTCGATGGCAACGGGAATGTCTATGTCGCTGACGCTTACAACCACACGATCCGCAAGATGGCTGCCGATGGGGTCGTGACGACGCTGGCCGGGAGCGCCGGCGTCAGTGGCAGTGCCGACGGGACAGGGAGCGCCGCTCGATTCAATCACCCGTTCGCCGTGGCGGTGGACGGGAGCGGGAACCTGTATGTGGCTGATACTAACAACTCCACGATCCGGAAGGTGACTGCCGCCGGAGTGGTGACGACGCTGGCGGGAAGCGCGGGCGCGATCGGCAGTGCCGATGGGACGGGCGGCGGCGCTGAGTTCTACTATCCTGCGGGCGTGGCGGTGGATGGGAACGGGAACGTGTATGTGGCTGACACGGGTAATAACACCATCCGGAAGGTGACTGCCGACGCGGTGGTGACGACGCTGGCCGGGAGCGCGGGCGGCGGTGGCAGCATCGATGGGGTGGGGTTCGCGGCGCAGTTTCTCCACCCCTGCGGCGTAGCGGCGGACGCGAGCGGGAATGTGTATGTCGCTGATACGCAGAACAACACGATCCGGAAGGTGACTGCCGACGGGGTGGTGACTACGGTGGCGGGCCGCGCGCGCGTTAGTGGCAGCACGGATGCGACAGGCAGCGCCGCTCGTTTCTACAACCCGACGGACGTGGCGGTGGACGGCGACGGGAACGTGTATGTGGCTGACGGTTCCAACCACGCGATTCGCAAGATGACCGCCGGCGGCGTGGTGACGACGCTGGCGGGGAGCGCTGACAATCCTGGGAGCGCCGATGGACCGGGGAACCGCGCCGAATTTGATGGCCCTGCCGGCGTGGCGGTGGACGCGAGCGGGAACGTATATGTGGGTGATAGCGGCAACAACGAAATCCGGAAGGTGACTGCCGAAGGCATAGTAACGACGCTCGCAGGGAGAGTGGGCGCGTATGGCAGCGCCGATGGTACGGGCGGCGCCGCTCTGTTCAGTATACCCGTTGGCGTCGCGGCCGACCGGAGCGGGAACGTGTATGTGGCTGATTTTTTCAATCAAACGATTCGCAAGATAACTGCCGACGGCGTGGTAACGACGCTGGCGGGCAGCGCGGGCGTGAGCGGCAGTGCCGACGGTACGGGCAGCGCCGCTCGTTTCTACAACCCGACTGACGTGGCGGTGGACGGGAGCGGGAATGTGTATGTGGCTGACAACCACACCATACGCAAGGTGACGGGCAACGGGGTGGTGACGACACTGGCGGGCAGCCCGGGCGCCTATGGTAGCGCTGACGGGACGGGCAGCGCCGCTCGGTTCCACAGTCCCTTCGGGGTGGCGGTGGATGAGAGCGGAAACGTGTACGTGGCTGACAACCAGACGATCCGCAAGGTGACTGCCGACGGGGTGGTGACGACGCTCGCGGGCAGCGCCGGTGTGTTTGGCGCTGCCGATGGGACAGGCAGCGCTGCTCGATTCTACAACCCGTCCGGCGTGGCGGTGGACGGCAGCGGGAACGTG
>CADDYX010000041.1 GCA_902810735.1 Verrucomicrobiota bacterium
GCGCTGCACAATCTCCTCCTCGCGCGCGCGGCAAAGAGATCCTCAGGAACTTCGTCTACCACGTCTGCCATTGCTCGATGGACTGGACGATGGGCTCGTTCATCGAGGAGGCGTGTGAGCGCGTGCGCGCGCAGGTCGGCGACAACAAGGTGGTGCTCGGCCTCAGCGGTGGCGTCGATTCATCAGTCGTTGCCGCGCTGCTGCACAAAGCGATTGGCGACCAGCTCACCTGCATCTTCGTGAATAACGGGCTGCTCCGCGCGCGCGAGGAGGAGATTGTGCAGCGCGTCTTCGTCGAAAACTTCCACATTCGTCTCAAGTACGTTGACGCTTCCGAGCGTTTTCTCACCAAACTGCGCGGCGTGGTCGATCCTGAGCAGAAGCGAAAAATCATCGGCGTGGAGTTCATTGATGTTTTCCAGCACGCGACCGAGGAACTGCTCAACGAAGACCGCGCGAACGGTGCGCACGAGCATGGCGGCTACAAATTTCTCGCGCAAGGCACGCTCTATCCCGATGTCATCGAGAGCGTCGCGATCGGCGGCAATCCGGCGCACGTGATCAAGAGTCATCACAATGTCGGTGGTTTGCCGGAGAAGATGCACTTCGAGCTCGTCGAGCCGGTTCGCCAGTTGTTCAAAGACGAGGTCCGGCAGGCGGGTCTGCAGCTTGGCCTCCCGAAGGAAATCGTGTACCGGCAGCCATTCCCCGGCCCCGGCCTGGCGGTGCGAATCCTGGCCGACGTCACGCCCGAACGGCTCCGCATTCTGCGCGACGCCGACACGATCGTGACCAGCGAAATGGAAGCCGCCGATTGGTATTACCGCGTCTGGCAATCCTTCGCCGTGCTTTTGCCGGTGCAATCAGTCGGCGTGATGGGCGACCAGCGGACCTATGAAAACACAATCGCGCTGCGGATCGTCGAGAGCCAGGATGGCATGACTGCGGACTGGGTGCGCGTGCCGTACGAGCTGCTCGCGCGGATTTCCTCACGGATTGTGAACGAAGTCAAAGGCGTGAACCGCGTCGTCTACGACATTTCCACGAAACCGCCGAGCACCATTGAGTGGGAGTGATCGGCATTTTCGATTGCTAATCGGCACTACATGCCGCGCCAAAAACCAGACGCAGAGCGACAGCGCGTGGCGGAGAATGCACGCGACCAACGCTGGGATTTCTGGGGGCCGTATCTCAGCGAACGCCAATGGGGCACGGTGCGCGAGGACTACTCCGCGAGCGGCGACGCGTGGAATTATCTGACGCACGATGAGGCGCGTTCGCGCGCTTACCGGTGGGGCGAGGACGGGATCGGTGGAATCAGCGACGCGAAACAGCGGCTCTGCCTCGCGTTCGCGTTTTGGAACGAAGCGGATGCGATCCTGAAGGAGCGGATGTTCGGACTCGCCGGACCGCAGGGAAACCACGGCGAAGACGTAAAGGAAATCTACTTCTACACGGACTGCACGCCGTCGCACAGCTACATGCGGATGCATTATCGCTACCCGCAGAGCGCTTACCCGTACGCGGATCTACTTCGCGAAAATGGCGTGCGCGACAAGTTCACGCCGGAGTACGAGCTGTGGGATGCCGGTGCGCTCGATCGCGACAGATTCTTTGACGTCGAACTCGAATTCGCGAAGCCGTCGCCAGACGACATCCTCGTTCGCGTCCACGCGACAAACTGCGGCCCGGCCAGCGCGCCATTGCATATCCTGCCGACACTCTGGTTTCGGAACACGTGGACCTGGGGCGGCGATCCTCGGCGGCCGAACCTCCGCGCCGGCGACGGTGCAGCTGGAGCGGCGGTGATCGAGTCGAGCCACGATTTCCTCGGTGAATATCGTTTGTACTGCGACGGCACTCCGGAGTTGCTGTTCACGGAAAACGAATCCAATGCGCAACGGCTTTGGGGTACGGCAAGCGCAAGCCCGTTCACGAAAGATGCATTCCACCGCTATGTCGTGAACGCCGAGAGCGGCGCGGTCAATCCGGCACGAACCGGCACAAAAGCCGCGGGGCATTATCGCTTCGATATCGCGGCAAACGAAACACGCACGGTGACGCTGCGCTTCCGGAAGATGACGGAGGATGAAGCGAGCTTCTCGCCGTTTGCGGACGCGGACGCAATCTTCCGCGTGCGCAAAACGGAGGCGGACGAGTTCTATGGATCAATCGCGCCGTCGTGCTTAAGCGCGGAGCATTGCGCGGTCATGCGCCAGGCACTCGCCGGGCTGATTTGGACGAAGCAGTTCTATTACTATGTCGTCGAGCAATGGCTTGACGGCGATCCAGCGCAGCCGCCGCCGCCAGCGGAGCGTCTCGGCGGTCGCAACGCGGAGTGGCGCCACCTTTACAACGAGCGGGTCATGTCGATGCCCGACAAATGGGAATACCCATGGTACGCGGCGTGGGACCTCGCCTTTCATTGCATCCCGCTCGCGCTGGTCGACGCGCATTTCGCCAAGACCCAGCTCGATATCATCGTGCGCGAATGGTACCAGCATCCAAACGGCCAGATTCCCGCGTACGAGTGGAATTTCAGCGACGTCAATCCGCCGGTGCTCGGCTGGGCGGCGTGGCGCGTCTACAAAATTGAGGAGAAACAAAGCGGCCGCGCCGATCGCGCCTTTCTCGAAACGATTTTCCACAAGCTGCTCATCAATTTCACCTGGTGGGTAAACCGCAAAGACCGCAGCGGGCGCAACATCTTCGAAGGCGGGTTTCTTGGGCTCGACAACATCGGAGTGTTCGATCGCAGCGCACCATTCCCCGATGGCAGCCACCTCGAGCAAAGCGACGGCACGAGCTGGATGGGAATGTTTTGCCTGAACATGATGCGGATGTCGCTCGAGCTCGCGCGCGAAAATCCGGTCTACGAAAACATCGCGACGAAGTTCTTCGAGCATTTCCTCGGCATCGCCGGCGCGATGAACAACGTCGGCGGCAAAGGGATCGGGCTGTGGGACGAGGAGGACGAATTCTACTACGACGTGCTGCACACGCCGGGCGGCCGCTATCTGCCACTCCGTGTGCGATCGCTCGTAGGGTTAATGCCGCTGCTTGCGATCGAGACGCTCGAACCGGAGCTGCTCGATGCGATGCCCGGCTTCAAAGCGCGACTCGAGTGGTACCTGACGAACCGCGCCGATCTCGCGAGCCTCGTTTCGCGATGGCAGGAACCGGGGGCAGGCGAACGCCGGCTTATCGCCCTTACGCGCGGACATCGGATGAAAGCATTGCTACGCCGGATGCTCGATCCGGGTGAATTCCTGAGCGATTACGGAATCCGCTCGGTCAGCAAATTTCACAAAGAACATCCGTATCGGCTGGAAATCCGGGGCGAAGAAAAAGTGGTCAACTACCAACCGGCGGAATCGGAAACGAACCTGTTCGGCGGCAATTCGAACTGGCGCGGGCCGATCTGGTTTCCGATCAATTACCTGCTGATCGAGTCGCTGCAGAAGTTCCACCACTACTACGGCGACGATTTCAAAGTCGAATGTCCGACCGGCTCCGGCAGCTATCTGACGCTGCACGAGATCGCGAATGAACTTTCCAACCGGCTGATCAGCATCTGGCTGCGCAACGCGGATGGCGAGCGGCCGTTCACTCGCGCTTCAGGCAATGCGTTCAGCCATGAGCGCGATGCAAACCGCTATCTGTTTCACGAATACTTTCACGGCGACAACGGCGCCGGTCTTGGCGCCTCGCACCAGACTGGGTGGACCGGCTTGGTCGCGAAGCTGATTCAGCAGCAGGGCGGCTTCGGCACGATCGCGACTCGCGATCCGTTCACCGATCTGTAGTTCGCAACTGTTGGCGCGCGATCAGGCTGATTGCAGCAAGAATAATGATGTCGAGGGCGAGGTGCCACACGAAGGTCATGTTGCGTAACGCGTGACCAAAGCAGCCGCAGCTCACGTCGATGCCGCGCGCACGCGCGATGACGCTTGCGGTGATGAATACGAGCATGAGCGCACCGAGAATTGCTATCGCTCCGTTGCTGGCGCGTCGGAAGATGAGTGCCAGGCCGGCAAGAATTTCGAGCCAGGGCAGATAGAACGCCAGCCGGACGCTCACCACCCACGGCAGCAGGTGGTAATGATCGATGTCATCCGAGAATTCCATCGGATCCCACGCCTTGAGCGCTCCGGCGTAGACGAAGAGCGCGCCAACCGCGATCTCAAGCGCGCGCCAAAACCAATTCATTTGTTCGACGCGAGCCACGCTTCCCATCCGCCTTCCAGAACGAACACGTTTTTGAGTTGCGCCTCTGTTCGCAAACGACGCGCAACTTCCCGACTCGCTCCGCAGCCGTTGCTGCTGCAGTACACGATCATCGGTTTTTGCGGCGACCATTTCTCCAGCACTGCCGGTAACAATTCGTTCCAACGATCCTCGTTCAACAGCAACGCACCGGGCACGTGGCGTTGATTGAACTCCTCCTCGGGCCGGGCGTCGATCCACGTCGCGCGGTCGCCGAGCGCGCGCGCCTGATCGACGGAAAGTGTTTCCTTCGGCGCGACCGGCGCGGTCCAGGAGACGGCGTCGCGAGAGTAGATCGCCTGACCGACGGCGGGCAAAAACGCGAGACTCAGCAGCAGCGCGGCTTCGCGCGCAAACGAGTGGAACTTCAATGCGTTGGTGCGGAGGGCACCACGCGTGCCGAAGCGTAGAAGATCCTGCCGCTCGCCGAAGGCGCATCGGTTTTAACCGACAACGTCGAGATCGCGGAGCGCGTTGTTTCCCGCGGCGTCACGGTGATCCGGAATTCGCCCGGCGCAGTCGTGTCCACTTTCGTGAGAAAGTTCGCGTTCGACGAGGTGACGTCGATGTGTTTTACGCCGACCGCTTTGTCGGACTTCGCGGTGATTGTCTTCGGCTTCGGCTCTTCGCCGACGTTCCAGTAGAGGAATGATGGTTGCAGGTCGAGCGGCGAAGCGATGTAAGCCATCAACGTCAACACCGTCGTCGGCTGCTTCGGGTCGTCCGTTTGCACCGTCACGGTCTTCTGCTGCACGCCAGTGCGGTCGCCAATTTTGAACGTCGCGGTGATCTCGCCCTTCTCGCCCGGCGCAATGTCGTTCTTTTTCGCGCCGGCGGTTGTGCATCCGCACGACGTGTGGACGGACGCAATGTGCACCGGTTTGTCGCCCTTGTTCTCGTACGCAAAAGTGCCAACCGCCTCGGTATCGCCGGGTTTCGGGTGCAGTTGCACCTCGGTTTTATCCCAGACCAAGTCCGCGTGTGCTGCGCTGATCAATCCGAATACCACGAGCACAGGAACCATCTTCGACCACAGTTTCATGCCGGAACGAAAGGGCACCATGCGCCGCTGTCAATTCACCGCACGATGTGCGATCCGATCAATCCCGCCGCGCAACGAAGCTCTGCACATAATCCGCAACAGCTTCTCGCCAATGCCGGATCGTGAGGCCGCTAATGCGCTGCAGCCTGGCCGGCGAGAGCACGGTATACGGCGGCCGCCGCGCAATGAAATTCGTCATGTCTTTCAAGCGCAGCGCCTCGATACGCCGACCCTTCAGGGGAACGCCGGCAGCGTGGCAGCAATCGATCGCCCATTGCGCGTACTCCTGCCACGAGCACTCACCGGCGTTGCTGATGTGGAATAGACCGGCCGTGCCGCGGTCGGTAATCAGAGGCCTCAGCATCGTCGCAATGTCGATCGTGTAACTCGGCGCAGACCATTTGTCCGCGACAGCATCGACATGCTCCTCGGCGCGCGCCCGTTTGATTACCGCGTCGATAAAGCTCGGCCGATCAGGCCCGAAAACCCACGACACGCGGACAACGGCGTGCCCCGAATCCGCAGCAAGGACGCGCTCCTCACCCGCCAACTTCGACGCGCCGTAGACGCTGATCGGCTCCGCCGCATCGTCCTCCGTGTACGGCTGTCGCTTTTCGCCATCAAACACGTAGTCGGTGCTGATGTGGATCATCTTCGCGCCTTTGCGCGCGCAAATTTCCGCGACGAGACCGGGCGCGTCGCCATTGAGTGCGAACGCTTCCTCGCGATGAGTCTCACATCGGTCGACATTCGTCTGCGCCGCGCAGTTAATCAGTGTATCGAATTCCAGTGCGTCAAGGCTCCGCCGCACCTGCTCGAAATCGCCGACGTCGAGCTGCGTGCGGTCGAACGAACTCACCTGGAAATCCGCTGCGTAGGCGCGGGTGAGCGCTGCGCCGAGACGTCCGGAGCCGCCAAGCACCGCGAGGCGCTTTGCTGAAGACATCCCGCACTGAGCGCGCGAATCTAAACCGCCGCAACTACAATGCGTTTACTCGGCGTCGTCGATCGGAGTGTCGGCCGTTCGCACCTCGTACAGCGTCGCGCTCATTGGTGGCAGCGCGTCCCGGAACTCGGCGCCGCTCCGGCTGGGACTTGGAACGCGACGCACCGCTGGGCCCGAGCGGCCCAGCCGGTAAGTCTTTACTGCGCGGATCGACTGACCTGCCGGTAACGTGAATTGGAACTGCGCGTTCTGGGATTCGGTGCGCGAACGATTGATGGCGACCACGGTAAGCTTCGCCGGGCCGACGCGCGCCGCATGCACCGCTGCCGTCGCATTCTTCGATGAGGACGCTTTCAACGAAATCGCGCCGAACGCTGAACCGGTGCCGTCGTAGTTGCGGTAAAGCCGGAACGCCGCGTCTACATAGCTGTTCGACTCGCTCAGCGGCCAGAAACACGCGGCCGTTTCGTATTCGCCGAAAATTCCGAGAACATCGGCCTCCGCGCAGCCGCCCGAAATGTGATCGGTGCCGCCGTAATTGTATTCGGAAATCGCGAGCCCCGTCCCTGGGAAATAGCGGTCGATGCTGTGCTGGAGCCGTGGAAGCAGGCGAATCCCGTGGCCGTTAGTCGTATATTGCGTGATCCAGCTCTTCTCCACGTAGTGGCTGTCCCAAAGCGAACGCGGCGCCTGCAACCGCGCGTCGATGTCCGCGTTCGTGCCGGGGCCGCTGCCGAACACGATGCGATTATCGCCACGCGCCTCGGGATACCAATGCATGTCGTAGCGGTGGAGCAGCCGCCGGCCGGCCTTCTCCGACGCGTTTTGCATCTGCGCGAGGTAGTAATTCGTAAATGTGCCGTAAGTGGAATTGAACTGCGGCGCGTCAGGCGCATCCTGCAGGTTTATATGCGCATTCCAGCCGTAAAGCACTGGCCCGTAAATTTGCGCACTGGGATCCAACGCGGTGATCATCGACGCGACAGCGACATGTTTCGCGACGAGCTCCTGATACCTGGTCGCGTCGGGATGAATCCGCGGGTGCGTTGAGGGCCAGAGCGCCGGTTCGTTGTCGAGCGAGTAAGCTGCAACGCCTCCCTTCGCCGTCGTGCCGAACTTCGCGATCAGGAAGTTCACCATCTCGGAGAGGTAAACAACGCCGTCGGTCTTGTCGGGAGTGATACTCGGCGGCCTTGGCTTGTTCACGACGATCTCTTTCCAGCGCGCGCTCGGCGCGGTTTCGGCGGCCGTCACTGTGCCGTTCATATCGGCCGCGACGTACCCGGCGACGGGCAGCGTGATGATTGACTTCAGCCCGGCGGCGCGGTCGCCGTTCATCCAGGCCTGGAGCAACGCGCCGGACTGCTGGCTGGCTCCAATACCCGCCTGGCTGCCGAGGTATGAATCGCTGGAGTTAAAGTAATCGGTGCCGGCGTTGGACGCGTTGTTCTCCCAGTTGAAGCCGGTGTAGCGATCTCCGCCGTGACGGCGCACCGTCGCGCCCGGCGCGGCACCATCATTGATTCCGTAGACCTCCTCCGGAATCCGGTGACGATCGTGCACCGCGTCGATCGTCAATGTGACGTCCTGCGCCCGCGCAGCGACGGCGATAAGAATCGCCCCTAGTGCGGTGGCTATCGGACGGTGCCGCATCCGCACAAAATGCCGCAGTTTTCGCGCCAGAAAAGCCGCTCGTCGTTAATAGCGTCCCGTGCGCTCAAGCAGCGGCTGCCACCAACGTTGATTGTTCAAATACCAATCGATCGTCGCCTCGAGGCCTTCGCGGAAATCGTGGAGCGGTTTCCATCCGAGCTCGCGCTGCGCAAACGAACTGTCGATCGCATAGCGGCGATCGTGTCCGAGCCGGTCAGTGACGAAGCTGATCAGCGAGTGCGATTTGCCAAGTCGATCGAGAATCAGCTTCACAACCTCGAGGTTTGGCATTTCGCTGGCACCGCCAAAATTGTAAACCATGCCCGGTTTCCCCTCGAAAAGCGCCGCGATCACGCCCGCGCAATGGTCCTCCACGTGGATCCAGTCGCGCACGTTGAGGCCGTCGCCGTAGACCGGCAGCGGCTCGTCCCGCATCGCCTTGATGATCATTAGCGGGATCAGCTTCTCGGGAAATTGATATGGGCCGTAGTTGTTTGAGCAGCGCGTGACGATCACTTCCTGTGCGAACGTTGTGCGATACGCCAGCGCGAGCAGATCGGCGCCGGCTTTACTGGCCGAATACGGCGAGCTCGGCTCGAGCGGTGATTGCTCAGTGAATTTCCCCTCCGGGCCCAGCGAGCCATACACTTCATCAGTCGAGATTTGGACGAACCGCTGCACGCCGTGTCGCCGCGCGTTCTCGAGCAGCACGCTTGTCCCGATCACGTTAGTGTGGATGAAGTTCTGCGGAGAATTGATGCTGCGGTCGACATGCGATTCTGCGGCGAAGTTCACGACCGCAAAAAACTGGTGCTCGGTCATCAATGCATCTATCTGATCGGCGTTCGCGATGTCGGCGTTGAAGAACTCGTATCGCTCGCCAAATTCACCGGCCACTCCGTCTAAGTTCGCGACGTTTCCGGCGTAGGTCAGGGCGTCGACGTTCGTGACGTACGTCGGCTTGTAATGTTCGAGAATGTAGCGAATAAAGTTGCTCCCGATGAATCCGCAGCCGCCGGTCACTAGAATGCGCATCGCAGCGCGTACTAGCAGCGGCGCGACTTCGGCGCTAGCGGATTCTCCCGCCGCCGAAGAATGGCTCCCAGGCTGGCGCGAGCGACTCCGGCAGGAAGACTGGACGCCGTGGCTCATCATCGCGCTCGGCGCGTTTTTGCGCCTCTTTTTGCTCGCGATTAAACCGCCACATTTCGACGAGGGAATCAACGGCTGGTTCGTCGACCAGCTGGTCAAGAACGGGTTCTATAAGTACGACCCGACGAATTATCACGGACCGCTCCACTTCTACATCTTGTTTCTGTCCGAGACACTACTCGGCAGAAATCTGTGGGCCCTTAGGCTGCCGGTCGTGCTCGCTAGCACCCTGGCGATCTGGCTTGCATTGAAATTCGAGCCGTTCCTTGGACGCAGTGTCGTTCGACTGGCGGCAATCGCGATGGCTGTCTCGCCCGGATTCGTCTTCTACGGACGATACGCGATTCATGAGGTCTGGCTGCTGCTCTTTTCCATGCTGTTGTTCCTGGGGCTGTTCGGCCTCTGGCGGCGAGGCACGCCCGGATATCTCTGGTGTGCGGGCATGGGCATCGCCGGCATGATCTTGACCAAGGAGACTTACATCATCCATCTCGGATGTGCTGCAGTGGCGGTGATCGTCACCTCCATTTCGCACAAGCTCCACCGCGCAGACGATCCGCGCTCGGTCAAGCAACAATGGGATTATCTCGATTTCGGCATGGTTACGCTCATCGGAGTGTTCGCGATCGTATTCTTTTATTCCGGAACGTTTTTCCATTGGAGCGGCGTGAAGGGTCTTTACCAGTGCTTCACCGCGTGGTTCCACACCGGAGAAGCTGGTAACGGCCACGAAAAGAGCTGGCCATACTGGCTTACACTGATTGCTCGATACGAATGGCCTGTAGCGATAGGTTTGCTGGCGTGCGCCGCTGCGCAGCTCTTCAAGAACATCCTGCTGCGATACCTCGCGATCTACGGCGTCGGCGTGCTGATTGCCTACTCGATCGTCCCCTACAAAACGCCCTGGTGCATTATCAGCGTCGTCTGGCCGTTCCTCTTCACGTTCGGCGCCGCCGTTTGGCTGGTACCACGCGCGTATCAGCGCATCGCGAGGGGTGTCGCCGCGGCCGCGCTTGCTGTGTCGCTCGTCTACTGCGTCTGGCTTAATTACTTCCGCTGCACGACCGATACCGAGCCGTACGTCTATGTCCAGACGTACAACGACATCTGGAAACTGACCAAACCATTGTTGACCCTCGCAGATCGCGATCCTGTCTACTACCAGTTGACTGGCCACCTGGTGCGAACCAGCGCGTATCCGTTGCCATGGATTTTAGGCGATTTTCCTAACGTCGGATACTATGAGCATGAAAACCTGCCCAGTCCGGTCGACGCAGATTTCCTGCTCGTCCAGGAGGATCGAATTCCTGAGGTGGAGGCCAAGCTCCGAAACTCGTACTACACAATGCCCCTGCGCATCCGTTCCTTTCAGGACACTTCGAAGCTCTATCTGAGTCCGAAGTACTTCCGCGAGTTTTTCCGTGGCAAGGCACCGGATTTCGTAGGAAACGCTGCGCATGCGGCGCCGCAGCGATGAGATGGCTGTGCGCCGGCCTGGCGTACGTTAATTTCGCCACCGTGGCGGCGCTTGTCTTCGGCACCGCCTTCCGTGGCCTGAGTGCAACGACCGCTGCTCTTGCGCTGGTTTGCGGCTTCGCCGGTGCGGTAGCTGCGTTTGTAGCGACTGACGAGCCTTCAACAGCAACGAAATCGCTGCCGGAGGTTGAAAAGTCCAGTCGTTCAAAGCGCCGCAGTCGCCGCCGGGAAGTAATCCTCCGGCCGCGCGACGCGCGTTATTCGAGTTTTTGGCTGTGGGTTACGATCTTCTGTTTTGCTGTTTTTGCGCTTCGCTCGTTTTGCTGGCTTCTCTACATTGACGGTAATGAGTTGAAGGTGCAGTCGCCAAACAACCTCGGAGATTTGGCATTGCACCTGACATACATCAATCAGTTCGCGAGTGGCGTCCCACTTTGGCCGGACAACCCGATCTTCGTTTTCAGTAAGCTTCGATACCCCGCCGGAACGGATTTGTTCAACAGCCTGTTTACCTGTCTTGGTATATCCAATGTGAGAGCACTGGTTTGGGCAGGGCTACTCGGATGCGGAGCCACCTGCTATGCATTGTATCGCTGGGCCGGCACCTTCGGCATTGCAGCATTTCTGTTCAACGGCGGAGTTGCTGGTTTCCAGGTTCTGCAGAGCGGAGTCTTTCTCGATTACCAAGGCGACAAGAGCATTGCCTGGAAAAGCCTGTCACTTTCCATGCTGGTGACGCAGCGCGGTTTGCTCTACGCCATTCCGGTCGGCGTGTTGCTGCTTTATCACTGGCAGCGCAAGTTCTACGGCGGAAACAACAACGACGCCGCAGGAAAAGTCGTCGCGATCCCGTTATGGCTGGAGCTGACCTTTTACGCCAGTATGCCGCTCTTTCACGTTCACACCTTCCTCTGCCTCTCGATCGTGCTGCTCGTTATGTTTGCGTTTGGACCGTCAAACATTAGAAAAGAAACGGCCTTGCTTGTTGGACTCGCGGTTGTGCCAGCGACGCTGTTCGTGTGGATCGTTAGCGACCACTTCAAGGCTTCGTCCATTCTCGGCTGGCAATTGGGATGGGTGGAAGGTGATGGAGATTTTAAAATGCCGGCAGTGTTATTCTGGCTGGCGAACTTCGGCGCGTGGGTGCCAGCGATCATTGCGTTATTTGTGATCATCGCCGCGCGGGAGGCGGCTTTGTGGAAGAAAGGAAGATTCCTCCCGAGCAGCACTGTTGTTTTTCTCAGCGCTGCCGCAGTTATTTTGGTTTTCTCGTTATCCGTAAAGCTCGCGCCGTGGGGCTGGGACAATATCAAAGTAATTGTTTGGGCTTATCTCCTCGTTCTGCCATTTCTCTGGAATGGGTTGATCAAGCCGTGGTCACTGCCGCTTCGTGTGGTGGCGTGCATCGCGCTTTTTGGCTCCGGCTTTGTCTCACTGGTTGGCGGACTGGCTGCCGGTCGTGAGGGATTCGCGATTGCCAATCGTGGAGAGCTTGACGGCGTAGGTGTAGCCGTTCGGAAGCTCGCGCTCGACGCACGCTACGCAGCCTTCCCAACTTATAACCACCCTGTGCTGATGCAGGGCCGTGAGGCTGTGATGGGTTACCCAGGCCACCTCTGGACGCAAGGGTTCGGCGACTACGCGGACGTCGAAGAAAAGCTCACGCTGCTGATGAACGGTGCGAGCAATTGGCGCGAAATAGCCGAGTCGCTCGACGCCCGGTATATCTTCTGGGGCGAGCAAGAGACGACGAACTACGCAACAAGCACCCGACCTTGGGAAGTAAAGCTAGCGCCGGTCGCTTCCGGTTCCTGGGGCGCGATTTACGATCTGCATAGCCCGACCACGATCCGTAAGTAAGTGCCCGCGTTCGCGTGCCGGGGGCAATGAATCGAGCACCACCTGGCGCAGGCCGAGTGTCCGTTGGATAAAGAACGACACGCTCCGCGGTGGTTCCAATCCGCGGCGCTCGATCAGTATCAGCATCTTGCCTACGCCACGCTGGTGAAAGGCGCGCTCGATGTTCGCGGCAAGACAGGCGTAGTCGTTCGGGTTGTCGTTGCATCCGAGTGCTATCGCTGCCAACCCGATGTCGTGGTTGGCTGCAAGGACCGTTTGGTAGTTTTCGCGAGCCGCGCGCGTTCGAGCGGCCATTTCCTCGACCAAGTCGTCAATCCGCGGCGCGCCACTGGCTGCAGCGTCGAGGGCATCCTGTTCCCGCGCCGGGACAACGGCCCATCCGATGGCAGCGGGCTTATCGCTCGCGCGCAGTGCGCGAAGAAATCGCAGCGTCGCACTGCGATCTGAAAAGACGGGGCCATCGATCGGCAGGTAAAATATTTCAGCGCTGCTCACCAATTCGCGCACGTCGTCGGGCGCGTTTGCGTTTGCTGTGCCGTACGTTTCATGACCGCGAGGCAGCGGCGGATGATCCGCACTACCCACGCAGCCGGTGATCACAACAACAGCAACGACAGCGCAGATACCGCGGAATGTGAGGTCGGTCGCGTCGTACAATCGATTGGACTATGCGCCTCGCTGCGGCTGAATGACGAACTGCTCAGGGACGGGAATCGCTGCTGACGCCGTTTCGTGCTGGCGCATGCGTTTCCACGTGCGGTAACCGGCGGCGACAATTCGGCAGCCGATCAATGCCGTGCGCCGCCAGGTAACGCCTGAGACTTTCTGTTGGCCCGCCAGCCGACGGCGTTCCCCAGCGGAAACTTGACAGATCGACGCTTTTAATTTCGCTGCGGCGATCTGCGCCTCAATCGTCCAGCCGTAGGTCATTTCCTGCGGCGCGATCGAATGAAAGAGAACTCGATCAATCAAGCGCAGCGGCGCGAGATCCTTGAAGCAACGCCCGGAGAGCAATGCGCACCACGCCGCGAGCGCAGCGTTCGCAACCACGTGCGAAAATCCCATCACCGGCCAATTGCGAATTTCAGCGGTGCGCGCGCCGAGCACGAGTGAATAGCCCCGCTCGTAAGCGCGCACCAGCCGGGGAATATCCCGCGGATCGCTTGCGCCATCCGCGGCGTAAAAAACGAACGCGCGGAGCGAGGGCATTGCCGATTCGGCAACACGCACCGCCGCCGTGCAGCCGTAGCCGTAACCGCGCTGCGGCGTCTCCGCTACGAGCACGCAATTCTGCCGCGCGACATCGGCCGTTCGGTCGGAACAACCATTCGCTCCGACGACGACGACAAATTTCCGGCGGTCGATCGCAGCCAAAAGCTCCCGCAACACCACGCCGATAACCGGCTCTTCATCGCAAGCCGGAATAATGATGGCGATTTCCGGCCGCGCGTCCGGGTGGAATTCCATTGTGGTTGCAGTTTCAGACATTTGCAGGTGACGCCATGCTGAGCACGATCTGACCTTGCGCGACCACTTCTCCCGCTGTCAGCGCCGCAACCGAAAACTGCATCAACTCACCCATCTCGGTTAGCTTGTTGGCTTGCAGCTCGACTTCCTCAGCAGGGCGAACTGCGCGCAAAAATTTCATGTTTCGGATCGCCGAGAGCAGAAACAGCGGCGTGTCAGTTTCAGGGTAGCCGGAAGCGGCTGCAATGCCTGCTGTTTGTGCGAGCGCTTCGGTCAGGATTACGCCAGGGACGAGCGGATTTCCGGGAAAGTGGCCGGCGAACATCGGATCGTCGACGCGAAACCAGGTTTTGCATTGCGCAGATTTGCCGGGCTCGATCGTGACGATTTCGCGAACGAACACGAACGGCTCACGATGCGGCAAGCCGCGCGGGGCGAGCGGCGCGCGCGCGTTCAGCGCGTCAGCCATTTACGAAATAAACGAACTTCCAGCTGCCATTGATGCGACGAATGCCGGCGCGGTAACCGTCGTAACTTAGCGACTCGTCCGCAAACTGCGGCGGCGCGACCCAGAAATCGCCCTTCTGCGCGAAGCGCTCCGAGAGGATGCCCTCCAGCTCAGGCCACAAATTATTCTCATCCCAGTACTGGAAAACGCCGGGTCCTGATTTTTCCGGGTTCAGACTGTAGCCGAAATCGGGCGCCATCATGGACGCGATGGTGTTCATGTCGCGGGCTGTAACCGCTTTTCGCAGCCGGCCGACAAACGCCTGGAAATCGACCTCCTTATTCTCTTCCTTGAGCGCAGATTGGCTCTGCGTTGCGCCGGGCTTTTTCGCCGCCGATTTTTTCTGGCTCGATTTGCAAGCGGCGAATGCAATCGCAAGCGTGACAGCGAACGTCGCCGGGCGGAAGAGCTTCAGCTGCATCGTGTTCGTCACACGTGTGTCATGTTCCGCGCGGAGTTTCAAGGTCGCGCTTTAACCGTCCCGCGCGGCTACGTCGCCAGAGCCGCCAGTTATGCTCAATAAATATGAAATACGCGGTGCTGACCAGGTCACGGTAACTTGTCGGTGGATTTGTCACGCGTCCCTCCCCTGCGCGAAGCGCGGCAAACACTGCTTCGGCCGTCAGAGTCGGTGGGCATGGAATGCTGGTGTAGTTGTGGCCGAATGCGTGCAGCTGGTGGGCGTCGGAGGTCGCGATGAGCGGTTTGCCATGCCTGCGTGCAACGTCCACCGCTCGCCGGTTCGGATTAAACACACCGCGATAGAAATGGCAGAGCTCGATCGCATCGAAGCAATCGATCTCGCGCAGCAACCGCTCCCCGCCGATTGAACCGCCAAGCACGTAAAACGGATGTGGCGCGATCGTGAAAACGCTGGAGCCGCATCGCGCTCGAAGGCGACGGATATCCTGAAAATCGCGGATCGGCTCGATATCGGATCGGCTGACATTCAACACGATAATGTCGGCGCCGTGCAGGCGTAATTCTGCGGCTGGAATCAGCAGAATGCCCATTCGCTCCGCATCAGCGAAAACCTCCGGCCGATCGAAGACGGCGTCGTGCAGCGTGATCGCGAGGACACGAAAGCCTAACGACTGCGCGCGCTCCAGCAGCTGGTGCGCGGTGTAATCAAGCGCATCCTTCGGATCGTCGAGCGTATGAATGTGCAGGTCCAGCTTGATCCAATCTGCGTTCAACATGCGCGGTGAACCTACGGTGAATTCGCCACGAACCAAAAACGCAGCGGCGCGAAGGCAAAGTCTTGCTTTCCTGCGCTGCTGATTAGATTGGCAGGCGCGCACGCGCGCCGATCTGCTCGGGTGGTGAAATGGCAGACACGTACGTTTGAGGGGCGTATGCCGAAAGGCATGGGGGTTCAAGTCCCCCCCCGAGCACCACCACCGTCCGCGATTCACCTTTTCGCGTTTCGGCGATTCCCGTAGCTTTGCCGCATGGAGTCGCTTTATCTCGTCGGCGTCGCGTTGCTCGCACTTCTCGGGCTGATCTTTGCGATCGTTCTGTTCAACTTTTTTGGCCTGTGGCTTCGTGCGCGCATCGCGAACGCGCCGGTCGGACTCGGGAAAATGATCGGCATGCGTCTGCGCAAAGTCCCGGTCGGTCTAATCGTCGACAACCGGATCACGGCGGTGAAAGCCGGCCTCGAGGTGCCTAGCGATCCGCTGGAAGCTCACTACCTCGCCGGCGGCGACGTGACGCAGGTGATCCTTGCGTTGATCGCCGCGGACAAGGCTGGCATTTCTCTCGATTTCAACCGCGCCTGCGCGATCGATCTGGCGACGAAAGGCACTGGCAAGACCGTGCTGGAGGCGGTGCGCACAAGCATCAATCCCAAAGTCATTGACGTGCCGAATCCCTCGATGGGCCGAACGACAATCGACGGAGTCGCCAAAGATGGCATCGGCGCGAAGGTCAAAGCGCGCGTGACGGTGCGTTCCCATCTCGACCGTTTTGTCGGCGGCGCGACCGAGGAAACGATCATCGCGCGCGTCGGCGAAGGTATTGTGAGTGCGATTGGCTCCGCCGATTCCTACAAAGACGTGCTGGAGAACCCCGATCGCATTTCCAAGGCAGTCCTGGCGAAAGGCCTCGATAGCAACACGGCTTTTGAAATTCTCTCGATCGACATTGCCGATGTCGACGTCGGCGACAACATCGGGGCGAAATTACAAAGCGAGCAGGCGGACGCCGACAAACGCATCGCGCAGGCGAAGGCAGAAGTGCGACGCGCTGCTGCTGTGGCAGTTGAGCAGGAGATGCGCGCGAAGGTGCAGGAAATGCGAGCCAAAGTCGTGGAAGCCGAAGCGCTCGTGCCGCAGGCGATGGCGGATGCGTTCCGCTCCGGGAATCTCGGTGTGATGGATTATGTGCGGATGAAAAACGTGGAGGCGGACACGTCGATGCGGCAATCGATTGCGGGCACGGACAAACCGCAGGCACCGCAGACGAGCTGATGCACTTCGATACCAATCTTATTTTTCTGCTTCTCGTCGGCCTCGCGGCGCTCTTCCGCTGGCTGGTTCAGGCCGGCGGTTCGAAAGAAAACGGGCCGCCGGATAATCAGCCGCGGCGTCAGGCGCCCCGGCCCGAGTCGCAAACCGACGAAGAACGGATCCGCAAATTTCTCGAAGCGCTCGGCCAACCCGCTGGTTCGAAGCCGCCGCCGAAGGTGACGCCGAGACGCGCAGCCGCGCCGCCTCCACCGCCGCCGCCCGCTACTTCATCCCCGGCGCGACGAAGCGTTCTCGTACCGAATCTGCCGCCTCTGACGACGGCACCTTCTGACCTTCCGCCACGCGTGCAACCCACGCCTCGACCGCCTGCGGTTCAGCCGCAAATTATCGTGCCGAAGAATGTCGTGCCACTCCAGCAGCGCACGATCGTTGTCGCGCCAGTGCCGGCGTTATCTGCGGGCCTGATCTCGCGTTTGGGTGATCCGAACGCTGTTCGCGACGCGATTGTGCTGCGCGAAATTCTTGGACCGCCTCGCGGACTGCAACAGCTCGACCGGTTTTCGGTTTGAGCTTCAGCTAGCGGCGGATAATTTCACCCGCTCTGACGCCGGCGTGGCGGAATTGGCAGACGCGCTAGACTCAAAATCTGGTACTCGCAAGAGTGTGTGGGTTCGAGCCCCTCCGCCGGCAAAACCGTTCTCCCGCGCATCGCTGGTTGCAGACGTGAGCATCTGCAACCAGCGCGATGTGCCCGCGTGTACGGCTTACTTTACGTCGTAGACCTCGACAAGAGCGACACCGGTCTCGCCACTCTTCCCGCGGACGATCCCGGTGTAGTGCCCCGCGGGGACGCTCGTGAAGATCGCGCTCTCCCGCGGATCAGCCGGCGCGAGGCGGTCGGCCGTCACTTTATCCGCGTTCTTGTCCTCTTCCCAGTTGTCGTTCGATTTCAGCTTGGTGCCGTTCTCATCGAACAAGTCGAGCGTCGGATCCTGCAGCGTCCTCTTCACGCCCGACGCCGCGAGACTCGGCCCAAGCGCTCGCACGACGATGTTTGTGGCCGCGGTCCCACCGGGACCGGCGATAAACCCGCCGATCATCACCTTGTTGTTGATTCCGACGAAGCCGCGCGAGCTGATGTTGGCCAGCTTCGACGCAACGCCCGGATCCAGGTCAAAGACCTCCACTAACCCGATGCCGGTGTCATTGTCCTTTCCGCGGACGATGGCCGTGTACTTGCCAGGCTTCAGCGTGCGGATGATCGCCGATTCGCGCTCGTTCTTCGGCGCGAGTCCGGTCTTCTCGATCGCAGCTTTCTGGTGTGATTGCCAGTTGTCGTTGGATGCGATCCGATGCCCCTTCTCATCAAAGACCTCCAGGAACGGGTCGTGCAGCCTGTTCTTTATCGGCACACCTCCACCTTTGATCGACGGACCAATTGCACGGATGATCACCGGCTTCGGAGTATTGCCATCAACGATGAAGCCGCCGATGAGCACTTCGTCGCCCCGCTTCACGTCGCCACGGGTCGAGATGTTCAGAAGCTGCGCAGGCAGAATCTTGCCGGGCGCGGCGCCGCAGTCCGTATTACCAGC
>CADDYX010000042.1 GCA_902810735.1 Verrucomicrobiota bacterium
GAGCGAGCCGGCGCGGCCACCGAAGACTTCGTCGCCCACCTTGTATTGCGTGACGTCTTTCCCCACCGCTTCGACCACACCCGAGTAATCGACGCCGATCCGCGTCTCCTTCGGTTTGCGCAAACCGGTCACCGGACGCAGCACCCAGCCGCCTCTCAGCTGGTGCCCATCGAGCGGATTGATCGACGCGGCGCGCACGTGCACGAGGATTTGGGTGTCATTCGGCGCCGGCTTTTCGATTTCGCGCACCTGAAGAACGTCGGGTTTGCCGTATTCGCACTGCACGACTGCTTTCATCGCATTGGCCGGGGTCGCGCTGTAGTGCTCGCAGTCGTTGGTGGAACGCCAGTAGGCGATGAAGAGCCACAAGCCGCAGAGAACGAGCACAAGCAGGATGACACGGCCGGTCCACTTCAGGATGGGTTTGAGGATGCGGTTCATAGGCTAATGAGTGCGCGCCATTTCATGAATTCGCTTCGGCAGAGGGTGGCGTCTCAAATCGGCCCTTTGTAGCGCCGCACGCGAATCGCGGCGCCGACGAATACTCCAGCGACGATTAGCCCGAGCCATAGGCCGGGCGTGCTCAGGTATCGGCCCGGCGTAAGTTGCGCGAGCGAGTGGATCTGCGGGTGGCGCTGGCCTGCGAAATCGAAGGCCTGCGGCGCGAAACCCATCAAACGGTATTGCACGAACCTGCTGAAGTAGGCGGTTCCGAAGGTGATCCGCTCGAACGCGCCGATCGCGAACAGCGGCAGCACCGCGCAGAGAAATGTGGCGCGTCGTGCCGACGCCGAGACGACGAGCAGCCATCCGTAAATCGGCGCGTGCCAGAGCGAAATGGCGGCCAGGCCGTAGAGCATTACGAGCCAGCCGAACGGCAGCGGCAATTGCGCCCAGGTGGCCGGCGCCACGCCGTGCGCGAGCAGCACCGCCGTGCTCATCAGTACCATGATGAGCTGCGTGCAAACCGTGACCGCGAACGCAATCGCAGGCAAAACGAGCAGTGGAGCGGTGAGCTTCGACAGCACGGTCGTCAGATCGGAAACCGGCAGCGATTTCCAGAACAGCACGGTGCGGTCGCGGCGTTCGCCGTAGAGCGCGTCGAGGCAATAGAAGGTCCCGACGATAAACACCGTGAAGATCATGATGGCCGCAGCGAGATCGTACGGCTGTTCGATGCGCGCGCGTTGCTGTGCGGGATCGAGCAGCAGGACCGCGCGCCTGCGTTCCGCCTGACCGATGATGCTGATCGCGAAGCCAAATATCTGAACCACGGCGACGATCAGCGGGGCGAGATAGATCGAGCGGTTCTCCCACAATTCGCGGCGCAGCGACCAGTAGAACGGCGAAGTGGCGCGTTCGCGTACCGCGCTGTTCGCCTGCGATTCGAGTGCGAATTCCGGCGCTGCCTCGGATGGGTTGTTCATCTCGCTACTCCGCTGCTGGCCGGCGCCTGGTTGCCCATCACCGCGACAAACACGTCAGCGATGCTCGGCCTGCGGACCTCGCCCAATGCCGCGGCGCGTTCGCGTTCGATGCTGTCGAAAAGCAGAACGCTGCGGCCGAACACGGAGCGCTCGTGAATTGGCTTCAACTCTCGAGCGGCGGCGAGCTGCTCCGGATTCACCATCATTTCGAGGTAGCGCGATTCGAACTCCTCCATGCTGCAGTCGAGGACAATCCGGCCGCGGTCGATGAACATCAGGTCGGTGAGGACATCCTGGATCTCATCGACCTGGTGCGTCGTCACGACGATCGTGCGGGTACGGTCGAAGTAATCGTTCAGCAGTGAGTCGTAGAATTGCTTTCGATAAAGGATGTCGAGACCAAGCGTCGGCTCGTCGAGCACGAGCAGCTTCGCGTCGATCGCCATGATCAACGCAAGGTGGAGCTGCGCGACCATGCCTTTGGATAATTGCCGCACCTTGCTGGTCCGTTTGATCGCGGTTTTCGCAAGAAACGCCTCCGCTTTCGAGCGATTGAATCGGGGATGAACGCCGCCCATGTAGTCGAGTAGCTGCGAAACCCGAATCCAGCGCGGCAGCACCGCGACATCGGCGATAAAGCAGACATCGCGCATCAGCTCATCCCGCGCGCTCCACGGGTCGCGGCCGAGCACCTTCAGCTCGCCATCAAACGAAGTGAGCCCCAAAATTGCGTTGAGCGCCGTCGTTTTGCCTGCGCCGTTTGGCCCGACGATGCCGAGAATGCGCCCGTCGTTCACGCGCAGATCGACGCCGTCCAGCGCGACGGTCGTGCCGAATGTCTTGCGGAGGCCGCGTGCTTCTATGCAAGCCATCGCGTCAGCGCTTCTCCTTCGCGCTCTTCGGCGATCTGCGGCGCGCCGCAGCCGCGTCGAGTTCTTTTGCGGTCAAGCCAAGCCGCTGAATGGTCGCGGCGACGCGTGGCCATTCGTCGGTGAGAAATTTCTCACGCTCACCTTTGAGCAAGCGATCCCGCGCGCCAGTTTTCACGAACATGCCGAGACCGCGACGCATTTCGACGAGCTCGTCGTCGACCAGCTCCTGGTACGCTTTCAGCACGGTGAGCGGGTTAACGCGGTTTTCCGCAGCAACGGTTCGCACCGACGGCAGCGGATCGCCTTCGCTGAGAACGCGATCCAGTATCATGTGCACGACGCGATCGCGCAGCTGACGATAAATCGGCTGTCCGTCATTCCATTCACGCTCCATCCGGTCTCCAGTTTCGGTTGATCCGACCCGGCATCGACGGCTCCGGGCGATGGACGAGCGGATTCATGGTGATATACATATGTATATCACCAAGGCGGCAGGCAAGCACAATTTTTCGCCGCGATGCGATGCGAATCTTCCGCACGTTTGTTCGGGACGGTACGAAACGGCGCAATTGCGCTGGGAAGCGGACCAGAATTGGTCTCCAAAGAGCCTGCGAAAAACGGCTTTACACAAACCGCTCCTCTCGGCACACTGCGCGCGCAAAAAGCCAGCAGCGTGCGGCGCACCACATGCTCCGCAATGCACTTCCAAGGCTAAGCCCCCCAAATGAACTTACTCCCAGATCGTGCGCGTCAGTACATCCATCTCTTTCTCAAGGTCGCAGCCGCCATCGTGATGCTGCTGCCGGCCATCGCCGCGGCCGCCGATCCTGAGGAAATCGACCCGAAGCAGCCGGGCGATGCCGCGGTTCGAGCAGAAAGCGACGATCCAAACGCGCGGCACCGTTTCCAAAATGAATGGTACGAAACGCCGATGACACCGGCGTACATGAAGTGGCTAAACGACGCGGCGGCGCGTGAGCGGGAGCGGAATGGCGCGCTGTTACCGTCAGTCGATGCCGATAACGAGCAAACGAGCGCGCTGCAGGCAACGATGAGCAGCGCAGTCGTCGGGAACCAATGGATGAACATTGGTCCCACGAATGCAAATTACATTAAGAACGGTTCCTTCGTTCTACAAAAGACGGACAGCGGCCGGCCGGTGGCAATCGTGCCGCACCCTAAGGACGCCAACGTGCTCTACTTAGCGACGGCTGGTGGCGGCGTTTGGAAAACGACCAACGCATTGGCTGCGCAACCGACCTGGAAACCGCTGACGGAAACGCTCGGCAGCCTTGCGTGTGGCGCGCTCGCGATCGATCCGGCACATCCTTCGACATTGTATCTCGGTTTGGGCGATTCGTTCGACGGCACCGGGATTGGATTCACCAAGACAACCGACGGCGGCAAAACATGGTCGAAGATCGTGTATCTCGGCGAGGCAACTGCGATCACCGCGATCGCCGTAAGCCAGGACGACAGCAACCGTATCATCGCGGCAACCGATCATGGCTTGTTCACCTCGACCAATGGCGGTGCAACCTTCAAGAGCGTGAAAATGGGTCACCTGACAGAGCCGTATTGCTGGAGCATTGCGTGGACGGGCGGCAAAAGCTACGTGCTCAGCCTCGAAGCTGATCACGACGCGCTCACTGGAACGACCGGAGGGCAGGTGTGGTACAGCTCAGATGACGGTACGCACTGGGACAGAGCGGCGGGCATCGCCAAGCCGAGCGGCATTGGTCGACTGACAGTCGCTGCGTCGCCGGCGGAACCTTCGATCTTATACGCGGAGGCAGCCAAACCGAACGATTACACTCGGACGGACCTGGCAGATTTCTTCCGTTCGCAGGACGGTGGCCACAGCTGGCAAGCGATGGATGCCACCGTAGCTTCGGTCCATTACACAAACAAAAACCCGGAGTCCCCGCGGCCTGCAACGATCTTGAACGGGCAGGGTTGGTATAATCAGCTCGTCATCCCGGATCGGACCGACAGCGGGACCGTGATGTTCGGCGGGGCGCTGCTGCTAGCGCGAGCGACCAACGCGCTCGAAAAGCCGGCGTATGAAGAGTTGAGTAACTGGCTCGCAAAGTTCGGGCTTCCTTACGTGCATGCGGATTTTCACTGCGCTGCTTATGACGCCGAAGGTAATTTGTACGTGGGGACGGATGGCGGAATATTCCGCTCCAGCAACAACGGCAACAGCTGGACCGACAAACTAAACGTCGGGATTGTCTCACACCTCCTTTACTCGGTTGGATCATCGCCGGCCGACCCGAACGTGGTGATTGGCGGAATGCAGGACAACGGCACCCGACTGCGAAAGGGAGACAGCAGTACATTCAATCAGAAGCTCGGAGGTGATGGGTTTGCGAGCCACGTCCACGCGTCCCACCCGGGCCAGATGCTCGGTTCGCTTTACTACACGCGAATTTTCAAGAGCAAGAACGGCGGGTCGTCTTTCAGTTCGGCATCCGCGGGAATTGTGGAAGCCGGCAATGGCAAGAAGGCGCCGTTCAACACGCATATCGTGCCGTGGCTTGGCGCAGGTGATGGCAATGTTCTGTTCACCCACGTTAACGCGAAGGTGTACAAAACAACGAACTACGCGGAGCATTGGAACGCACTCGGAAAGACGGGATTGCTTCCCGAAGGGGGCGTGCTTCGCAACATCGGTGTCGCCAAGTCGAGCGACCAGGTGCTCGGCGCAGTCGCCAGCAGCGGACGTGTCTTTCTTTCGGCAAATGGTGGCGACTCGTGGACTGAATCGCTCGCCGCGGCACTGCCCGGTAACGGCTACAGCTTGAGCTACATCTCATTCGACCCGACGAACCCGAGCACCGTTTACGTTGCCTCGGTCGCGCTCGAGGCGTCTTACAGTCACTTATGGCAGTCGACCGATCAGGGAGCGACCTGGCACGTGATGGACACGGCGCCCGGTTTTCCAACCGGTGTGCCGGTTAACGCGATTGTTCCCGATCCGAACTCCGCGGATACGCTGTATGCCGCGACGCATCTCGGTGTTTATCGTTCGCAAGATGGCGGCGGCCACTGGGAGCGCTTCGGCGCAAAGTTGCCGCTGGTAAACGTGTACGATTTCTACATCGCGCCTAACAGCAAGGAAATGCTCGCGGCAACCTACGGCCGAGGCTTTTGGCGGCTGACGAAGCGGTAGATCGGCTCGCAGGAAGCCGCCTACCAGCCGCCGAAGAACCGGCGGAATGACTTGATCAGGCGGTTCGGGACAGAGCCAGCTTTGCGGCCCAAATCGTCGAGCCGCTGCGCGAATTGTGTCTGCGTGCCGACGTGAATGCCGCACGCGCTCGCCGGCACTTTGTCGACCGGCAGCGTAATCTCGTAAGCGGTTCCCGCGGCTGCGCAGCCGTTGGTGGCGAGCTTGTTTGAGATCGAGCAAACCGTTGCCCGCGCGAGCGGCGTCGGCGCCTGGAATTCCTGCGCCGGATAGCGCTGCGCAGCTTTGTTCATCACTTGCGTCCAAACCGGCAGCGCGAGCGCGGCGCCGTAGCCGTGCGGCACAATCGTGACCGGCTGATCGAATCCGACCCACACGCCGCATGTGATCGCCGTGGTGTAGCCGACAAACCACGCATCTTTGTAGTCGTTGGTCGTGCCGGTCTTCCCGGCGGCAGGTAATTTGAAGCCCAGCGAGCGCGCGCTCGCGGCGGTGCCGTTCGTGAGCACCTGTTCCATTAGCTGCGATGTCATCCAGGTCGCGCCGGGATCGAGAGCCGGCATCGAAACGTGCGCGGCACGATAGATCGGATTGTGATCGGCATCGTCGATGCGCTCGATGATGTAGGCCTGTTTTCGCACGCCGGCATTCGGGTAAGCGGCATACGCCGACGTGAGATCCTTCAGGTTAGTTTCGAAGGAACCGATGTAAATCGCCGGACCGCGCGGAATGTTCTGGCCGAGCCCGAGCGACATCGCGGTTTTTTGAACGTCATCAAGCCCGGCGAATTCGCCCACCCGCACGCTCATCGTGTTTCGCGAATGGATGAGGCCGTACGAGACCGGTTGGATCCCCTGATAGGTGCCGTCTGAATTGCCGGGCGACCAGTTCCCTGCCCCGGTGATTTCGCCGGGCTGAATCGGTCCATCACTCAAGGCAGCGCCGGGCAGCAAGCCGTGCGTGAAGGCGAGCGTGTAGACAAATGGCTTGAACGCGGAGCCGACCTGGCGATTCGCCGGCGGCAGCGCGCGATTGAACTTGCTCTGCGAGTAATCGCGACCGCCGACCAGGGCGCGGATGCCGCCACTGACATTATCGATCGCGACCAGCGCGCCCTGGAGGTACGGCATCGACGTGTCTTCGCCGTCCGCCGGCGGGCGGTAGTTTGCCTTCAATGGATGGCGGAAGTTCGGCTGATGCTCGATCTTCCTGAGCTGAGTCTCGAGCGCCTGCTGTGCGGTATTTTGGATTGTCGGATCGAGCGTCGTGTAAATGAGGAGACCGCCGGTATCGATCTGCTCCTGAGTCAGCAGGACGTTGAGATCGCGCTGCACCGCATCCATCGCGTAGTTCTCCTGGATCAGCGGCATTCGCTTCGGTCGCGCATCGATCTTCGCGTGCCGGGCCTGCTGCGCCTGCGCCGCGGTTATCTTTTTCAGGTCGACCAAGCGATCGAGCACGGCATCGCGTTGTGCTGCGGCGCCTTCAGGGTTCTTGAGCGGCGAAAAGCGATTCGGGCTGCGGATCAACCCCGCCAGGACCGCTGATTCCGACAAGTTCAACTGCGCCGCGTGTTTCCCAAAGTAGGCCAGCGACGCCGTTTCGACTCCGTAGCAACCGGAGCCGAAATAAATCCGGTTCATGTAGAGCTCGAGGATCTGGTCTTTCGTGAACTCGCGCTCGATCCGCAGCGCGACCATTGCCTCGAGAATTTTACGGCTGATCGTGCGGCCTCCGAGCGGAAGACTGTTGCGGGCGAGCTGTTGGGTAATGCTGCTCGCGCCTTCCTTTGCCTGGCCGCTCGTCAGATCGCGAAAGAGCGCGCGTGCGATGCCGCGGAAGTCGATCCCGCTGTGCTGGAAAAAGCGCGCGTCCTCGCGGGCGAGCAAGGATTCAACGAACATCGGCGAGATCTCGTTGAGGGAAACGCGGACGCGATTTGCGCCGGCCAGCCGGCTGTAGATTTTGCCGTCGAAATCGAACACCGTGTTGCGTTCCGGCATTTCGCCGACCCGCTTCATGTCGAACGTCTGCGCCCAGACGCCGTAGAACGCCACCACCGCGAGAACCGCCGCGAAAGGCAGGCCCAGCAACAGCAGTCCCCACGGGAAACGGCCGAGAAGGTTTCGCGGCGAACGGCCGCGCTTCGACACCCCTCGAGCAAAGAGCTTCATCGCAATACTACTTCGACGGCCGTGCCGCTTTCGATTGGCTCGTCGGTCATATGCGGCTGCGCCGCGACGTAACTAGAACCGCATCCGAACGGCACTCTCGTGCTCTTCGCCAGGGCATGGAGCGTTCGTCGGCACGCCGGTTTGGGCATCGCTCGGCTGCACAAGATTTTTGCTCACGAGATACTGCTCGACCTCATCGCCGCTCACGTCCGCGAGCATTTCGCCATTGATCTCCACGCACGGCGACAGCGGCTGGCCGCTCTTCGTTTCCATTTCCCACCGGAAAGCCGGGTTCTGGATGATGTCTTTTTCAGTGTAAGGCAGATTGTATTTCGCGAGCACGGCACGCACGCCGCCACTCCAGCCGCAATGCGTCTTGAGGTAGGCTGTGATTTGTGGAGTTTCCATCGGCAAACTGTAGCACGCGCGGTGGCGTTTGCACGAGGCGCGAATGCCGTTACACGATCTGGATGAGCTTCACGTTACAGATCGGCGACGCCGCGCCCCAATTCGACCTCCCCGCGACCGACGGCAAGACCTACGCGCTGCGCGCTTTTGAAACCGATCCGGTGCTCGTGATTTTCTTTACGTGCAATCACTGCCCGTACGTGACCGGCTCCGATGAAGCGACGCGGCGGGTCGCGGAGAAATTCGCCGCGCGCGGAGTGCGCTTCGTCGCGATCAACTCAAACAGCGCGAACACCTATCGCGAGGATGATTTCCCGCACATGGTGGAGCGGATGCGGCAGCACCGTTTCCCCTGGATTTACCTGCACGATCCGACGCAGGAGATCGCGCGCGCCTACGGCGCACTTCGCACGCCGCACTTCTATGTTTTTGATCGTGACCGGAAGCTGATTTACACCGGACGCGCCGTCGATAATCCGCGCAACGCGGCGAAGGCGACCACCCACGATCTCGAGCGGGCGCTGGATGAGCATCTCGCCGGAAAACCGATCACCGTGCCGGTAACGAACCCGATCGGCTGCAATGTGAAGTGGGAAGGCAAGGACGCGCATTGGATGCCGGCAGAGGCGTGCGATCTCGTCTGATCGCAGACGAAGTCGACGCGATCTGTCGACGAAGAGTTTCGCGGCGCAGTTACGCGGCCTCGAGAATGTGCTTGATGCCGCGAACGGGGATGATCACCCAGTCCGGCCGGTTGTTCAGCTCGTAGGCGATTTCGTACACCGCCTTATCGAGCAGATAGGCCTCGAGCAGCACGCGCAGGTCTTCTTCCTTCGACGGAATGAATGCCGCACCGCGCGTGACCTCGAGATATGAAGCGAGAAAGACGCTGCTCATGTGCCGGTACCACAAATCAGCCCAGCGCTCGAGAAACGGAATGTCTTCGCTTCGCATCGAAGGCTGCCACAACGCGCTGTAGGCCGCGTATTGAAACGAGCGCACCATTCCGGCCACGTCGCGCAATGCGGAGCGCTTGAGCTTTCGCTCGCTCAGTGGCCGCGCCGGTTCGCCCTCGAAATCGAGAATGATGAAATCTTTACCCGTGTACAGCACCTGCCCGAGATGATAATCGCCGTGAATGCGGATCTTCATCGCGCCGGTGCGCCCATCGAGAATCCGCCGCTCGTGGTCGAGAATCCGCTTTTCCGAAGCGAGCACCTGAGCTGCCTCGTCTCGGAACGTTTCCGGGAGCGTCGGCAGTTTTTTCTGGAGCAACGCGAACGCGCGCCGCGCCAGCGCACGCATATTTTGAAAGACGGAGCGCTGCGCCATCGCATTGAATGGCTCCGGCGCGAAGAGCTTGTCGTCGTCGGCCGCCGCGAGCGCGCGGTGCATCTCGCCCGTCCTCTGTCCGATCAGTTTCGCACGTTCGGGGTAAATCCCGCCGATCAGCTCGTTGAGCAACGGAGCGGCCGGCGCTGATTCGATCTGCAGATCGGCTTTCCGCGCAAGAACCCGCTCGTAGTAGCGCGACACGGAATCGAGCGTCATCGTCCACGCGTCGCCCTCGGCGGTGATTGCCGTTTGCAGCAGACAAAGCACGGTCGGCTCGTTGCGGGGTCGCTGATATTCAACCGCGCCGAGAAAAGTCGGGACATTTTCGAAGCGCGCGCGCTCCGTCAGAAACCGCGTGATTTCGACGTCCGGATTCGGGCCGTCCTCGATTTTGCGGTAGAGCTTCAGAAAATATTTGCCGTCATAGAGCATCGACGAATTGCTCTGCTCGGCGCCGAGAAGCTGCGTTTGCTGCGGCTCCCCTGCTCCATCCTTGGCCAGCGCTGCGCCGGAAACGCCGACCAACTCTCCTGCGTTGCCCCGTGATCTGCTTTGCTTCGAGATCGTTTTCAGCAGCGCCTTGCGAAATGTGTCGTCAAAAGTTGCGTCATGCAGCACCGCCGTTTTGCGGCCGGCGAATGAGGCGAGCACGGCGTGCGGCGAATTGCGGAGCAGCCTGCGCGCGGCATCACTGGTCGCGATTCGGACCGGCAGCGCATAGGTCTCGGTCGCCCCTTCGAGGTAAGAGACCTCGATGAACCAAACGCGCGACCGGGGATCTTCGTCGATCGCGAGCTGCTCGACGACGCGCATTTGCCGCAGGGTTCGCGCCTTCCCCCCGAACCAACGACGCGCACGAATGTACGCAGGCAGCACTTCACGTTCGACTGCGCGGCGGCCGCTCTCCAGCAGCGTCGCGAGATCTGCTTCCAGGTCGAGCAGCGGAATGCCGCGCTCCTCAGTCGTGCCGAGCTCGACGTTCTGCGGTTGCAGCGCGAACCAATAGTACGCATGCGGCCCGAGCGTCACCGGGTAGGGCGTATTCTTCACCGGCGGAAACGTGTTCTGACTGAACACCTCCACCGGCGTGTAGCCGGAGAAGCGCGATAGATCGAGCTCCGCTGGTTGCGAGAAGCGCGAAAGGTTTACGACCACCAGAATCGTCTCGCTTTCGTGCTGCCGAAGAAACGCGAGCACCTTCGGATTTTCCGGAAACAGAAATTCGATCGTGCCGCGAGAGAACGCCTTGAAATTCTTGCGCATCGCGATCACGCGCCGCATCCACCAGAGCAGCGATGAGAGGTTCTTCTGCTGGTTCTCGACGTTGATCGCTTCGTAGTTGTATTCCGGATCGATGATGATCGGCAAAAAAAGCTGCTGCGGGTTTGCTTTCGAAAATCCGGCGTTCCGGTCGGGCGACCATTGCATGGGCGTGCGGCAGCCATTGCGATCGCCGAGATAAATGTTGTCGCCCATCCCGATCTCGTCGCCGTAGTACAGGACCGGTGTGCCGGGCATTGAGAAGAGCAGCACGTTGAGCAGCTCGATCTTGCGCCGATTATTTGCCAGCAATGGCGCGAGCCGCCGACGGATGCCAAGGTTTATCCGCGCCGTCGGATCGGTCGCATAAACGCGCCACATGTAGTCGCGTTCCTCGTCCGTCACCATTTCGAGCGTCAGCTCGTCGTGGTTGCGCAGAAACATTGCCCACTGGCAGTTCTCCGGAATCGCCGGAGTCTGCTCGAGGATGTCGATGATCGGAAACCGATCCTCCATCTGCAGCGACATGAACATTCGCGGCATGAGCGGGAAGTGGAAGTTCATGTGCGACTCATCGCCGTTGCCGAAATACACGACGGCGTCCTCCGGCCACTGGTTTGCTTCGGCCAGGAGCATGCGATCGCGGTGACGCGAGTCGAGGTGCGCCCGCAGCTTCTTGAGGTAAGCGTGCGTCTCCGGCAGATTCTCGCAGTTCGTGCCTTCGCGTTCGTAGAGATACGGCACCGCGTCGAGCCGCAGCCCGTCCACGCCTAGGTCGAGCCAGAAATCGCAAACACGCTCCACGAACTCGTGCACCGCAGGATTCTCGAAGTTCAGGTCCGGCTGGTGCGAATAAAAGCGGTGCCAATAGTAGGCTTTCGCGACCGGGTCCCAGCTCCAGTTCGACGTCTCGAAGTCTTTGAAGATAATCCGCGCGTCGGTGTAGCGGTCGGGCGTATCGCTCCAGACGTACATCTCGCGTGCGTCAGAGCCCGGAGCCGCTCGGCGCGCCTTTTGGAAAAGCGGGTTCTGGTCCGAGCTGTGGTTGATCACGAGCTCAGTGATCACGCGCAGCCCGCGCGCATGCGCCGCGTCAAGAAACGCGCGAAAATCCTCCAGCGTGCCGTAGTTCGGATTAACCGCAAAATAGTCCGCGATGTCGTAGCCGTCGTCCTTCAGCGGCGACGGATAAAACGGCAGCAGCCAGATCGCGGTCACGCCGAGTTCCTGCAGGTAGTCCAGTTTCTCCATCGCGCCGCGGAAATCGCCGATGCCGTCCGCGTTGCTGTCGTGAAACGTCTTCACGTGCAGCTCGTAGATGATCGCGTCCTTGTACCAGAGCGGATCGGACTGCGGCTCAGCGGATTTCGCGGACATGAGCCTACACTGTTGGCGCACAACGTGGGGCGCGCAACGGCTCGGCGTCGCTACCGGGCAACTGGGGCGATGGTCTCGCGCTTCACGCGTCGGAATCGTCAGCCCGCGCGACCAGATCCGCGATGGAGCAATGTCAGCGCTTACCTGCTACGGCCGCGTGCGCGGCGATGCACTGCCACTTGCCGTCGCGCAGCATCCACGTGTCGGTAAAGCGATAAGTGCGATCGAACGGTCGGCCGTTCGCTGTCGTGCCCGTTTCTTTCGTGAGACCGAACACGACGGCGACTTTTGAACCGAAGGTATGAACCGTGAGCTGCCGCGCGGTGGCGGTCTTGTAGACGTTCTTATCCCGCTTCGCGTCGTAGAGCAGCGTGAGCTTATCGCCGATGCGACCGGTCGACGAGACGCCAACGAAATCGTCCGCCACCAGGCGTTCGATGACCGAGATGTCGTGTTTCGAGAGTCCCGTCTCCCATTCGCGCTCGAGACGTTTGATCAGGTCCTCTGTGTCACCACCTGATTCGGCGCTATTCGACACCACGCCTCGCGGAGCTGGCGTTTCCTGCTCCGGCTTTTCTGTAGCGCGAGGAGTTGGCTTTGGCTCTTCCTTCTTTTCCACAGCTGCTGGCTTTTCCGCCGTTGCTGGGGTGGGCCTTGCCTCCGCCGGCTTCTTTTGTGCCGCTGGGCTCGTGACCGGGATGGCGGAGCGGGTCGGAAGTGCGCGGACCGGCGAAAAGGTCGACTTCGCGGTTGCGGCTGGCGGAGCCGTTGGCGCTGGCGTTTCGGCAGCCGGCGTCTCCTTCGGCTTCGGTGCGACGGTGGGCTTTGGTGAGGGGGTTGGCGTGTCCGTCGGCGGCGTGGCTGTTTCCTCAGCCGGAGATGGCGAGGAGCGGAACGGCGTCGAGGCCGCATCCTGCGCATTGCACGGAAGCGATACGAGCACCGCTAACGCAAACGCGCCTTGTAGAAGTCGTTTTTTCAAGCCGAGATTACCGGAACGTTGAGGCGCCGAATCTAGGAGGTCGCTCGGCGCAGCGTCAAGACATCTCGACCGCGGCGCGCTTTGCGACCGGCCGCGCACCGTCGAATCGAGTGGACGAAGCGCCGGCCTCACACTAAATCAGCTACTCGCGCGCAGCCATGCCGCGGCGGCCTAACGACAAATGCCCCGATCCACGAACAACGGCGTCCCGCCCGATCCCGACGAACCGGCGGCGCCACGCTTTCCAGCCGCCGCGCCCGAGCTCGAGCCTGGCGCACCGACGGATCTCGAGTTGATGCAGCGCATTCAGCTTGAAGAACCCGAGGCGCTCTCGCTGTTGTACGATCGCTACAACGGGATCCTCAAAGCGCTCATTCTTCGCGTCATTCATAACGAAGCCGAGGCGGACGATCTGTTGCAGGAAATTTTCATGGAGATCTGGAACCAGGCGAAAAATTTCTCCGCCGAAAAGGGTAAACCGCTTGGATGGATGGTGACGCTCGCGCGCCGGCGCGCAATCGACGGTTTACGGAAAAAGCAGGCGTATGCACGGGCCGGCGAACGGCTGCAAAGCGAAACCGAACAGCAGCCGGACGCCTGGGTGCACAATGCCACGGAGGAGGAGATCACGTTTAGCGACACGCGCGTGCTGGTCCGCCGCGTGATCAACACGCTTCCGCCCGCGCAGCAGCAGGCGATCGAGCTCGCATTTTTTCGTGGAATGAGTCAGCGCGAAATCGCCGCAAAAACGAATACACCGTTGGGAACGGTAAAAACCCGGCTCGAGCTGGGCCTGAAAAAGATTTACGACGGCCTCAAAGAACTGCGCGATGAGCTTTGAAGAATTCCAGAACGCGGCGCGATTATACGTGATCGGCGCGCTGGAACCTGAAGAGACGAGCGAGTTCGAGGCAGCGCGGAAGGAATTCGGCCAGCCGGCAGAAGATTACATCACCGAGTGCTACGACATGCACGAGGCGTTTGCCCTCAGCCTCCGGCCGGCAAAATCCTCCGATGCCATCAAGGAACGGCTGATGTCGATGGTCCGGAATCGCGGCGCGAAGTAGTTCGCCAGTTCCTCAGGGCGCGATCTCCCGCAGGATGCATTCCTGGAGAAATCCGTAGAAGTTTACCTGGAACAGGCTGAGGTCGCGACGCGATCCCATCGGCGAGCGGTAGTGATCGCAGAGTTCTGCGTCGCTGAAATTGTATTTCGATGCGATCACGAGCCGCGCCTGGTTTAGCGCGCTGAGCCACGCTTCCGCGTTCGCGAGCGGTATTCGGAGCGTGCAGTTGGCGAATGGTTTGCCATTGCCGTTGAGCTGTTCGAGATCAGCCGCAACGCGTTCCGTGGCCGATTGGAAGAGCCGCCGCAACTCCGGCTCGACGTACACTTTCCATTCAGTGCAAAGCTCCTTTTCTGACGCATCGGCAGGCGCGCTGAAGAGCCGTTGCTCCGCAGCTTCGCTGCCGGACGGGTTTGCGCTTTCCGGAATCTGGCGGAGCAGCTCGGCGAGAAACGGATCGAGCTCGCTGATTTTGAGGTGCGTGCCGGCCCGTTCGATCTCCATTCAAGCTGCGCGTTCGAGCGTTGCAAGAAGCAGGTAGCCGTGCAGCTGCTGCACATAGAGCTCGGCGCGTTCGCGCATGCCGCTCCAGAGAATCGATCGGCCGAGCTGATGCACTTCGAGCATGTGCTTCTCGGCTTTTTCGCGCGTAAAGCCGAACACCTTTTGGAAAACCATCGTCACGTAGGTCATCAGGTTGACGGGATCGTTGTGCACCACCACCTGCCACGGCACGTCGAGTTCCTCAGCGGAGCGGGTCGCTTGCTCCAGGTCAGGCGTTTCGACGGGCGCAGCGAGCAGAGGCTTCATGGAGTCGACGCCGGTGGGAACTTTTATGCTACCACAGCAGCAGAGCCGTTCAACCGATCTGCCGCAGGATCCGCTCCTGCAACGCGCTCATCGTGCGCCGACTGCGCGCGTCGCGGTCATCGAAGCCGCGGAGATGCAGGAGACCGTGCACGATGTACAACCGGAGTTCGTGCGTAATCGACGTGCCGTACTCTTCCGCGTGGCGCGCTGCGGTGTCGGCGCTGATCACAATCTCACCGTGCTGGAACGTGATCACGTCGGTCGGCCCCGAGATGTTCATGAATTGCTGATGCAGCGAACTGATTACGCGGTCAGAGATGATCGAGACGTGGATCTGCGGCAATGATTCTCGCGCGACCGCATTACCGCCGCGAACTCGGAGACACGCGTGCAACGCATTTTCGGCGAACCGCTGGAGCGAATCGCGCGCTAGCCGAACACGACGCTGACGGTTCGTAACGGTGATACACAGCTGGCGCGACACCCGCCGCATCAGGCAGGTGGTCGCAGCTCGGCCTGGAAATTCCGCGTGATGAGGCGCGCGCCTTTGTTGAACGTGAAATACGCCCACGCCCACTGAAACAAAACGGCCACACGGTTCCTGAATCCGACGAGGAATAAGACGTGGATAAACAGCCACACCATCCAGGCGATCAGCCCGCTCAGATGCAGTGAGGTTTTGAAAATGTGCACGTCGGCGACGGCCTTGTTCCGCCCGATTGTCGCCATGCTGCCTTTGTCCCAATAGTAGAATCGTTGCGGTTTCCGGCCATCGATCATCGCGAGGATGTTCCGCGCCGCATGGCGGCCCTGTTGCATCGCGACTGGCGAAACGCCGGGCAGCGGCTCGCCTGTCTGATACGGGAAGTTCGCGAGATCGCCCACTACCTGGATTTCCGGGTGGGCGGGAACCGTCAGGTCGTCGTTGACGATCACGCGACCGGCGCGATCGAGCGGTGCGCCGGTGGATTTGCCGACGAACGACGCGGTGTTGCCCGCCGCCCAGATTTTGACGCGACACGGAATAAACTCATCGCCGACCTTCAGCCCTTCGTCGGTCAGATCAGTCGCGTGGACGCCGGTCCGAATTTCAACGCCGAGATCCTGCAGCTGTTTCGTCGCGCTTTTGCGGAGGTCCTCGGGAAAGGCAGCGAGCACGAGCGGTTGCCCTTCGATGACAATCACCCGCGCGGTGGATGGATTGATGTGCCGGAAATCCTTCGCGAGCGTGTAGCGGGCGATCTCCGCGATTGCGCCAGCCATTTCAACGCCCGTCGGTCCGCCGCCGATCACTACGAACGTCATGGCGGCTTTGCGCGCCGCCTCATCGCTCGTTTTTTCGGCGAATTCAAACGCCATCAGCAAACGCCGGCGGATCTCCACCGCGTCTTCCAGGCTTTTCAGCCCGGGCGCGAGTCGCTCCCATTCGGCGTGGCCAAAGTAGGAATGGCGCGAACCGGTCGCGAGGATCAGGTAGTCGTATCCGACGTTCACGTCGCCAGCTTTCACACAGTGCGCGTTGACATCGACCGCCTGCACTTCGGCGAGCACAACTTCCATGTTCCGGCACTCGCTTAACACCGCGCGCAACGGCGCCGCGATGTCCGCAGGCGAGAGCGCCGCGGTTGCGACCTGGTAAAGCAGCGGCTGGAAGAGGTGATAATTCGTGCGGTCGATCAGCGTCACGCGCACGTCCTCGCATTCGAGCGCCTTCGCCGCTTCCAAACCGCCGAATCCGCCGCCGACGATGACAACATGCGGCCTTGCTCCGTTGCCGGTCTTCATCAGGCGCAACTCTGCGCGGTTGACCGCGGCGCGCGAGCAGTTTTGTCACCGCGCCGGCGCGACCTGAAACTATTTGTCAGCGTCGGCAATGCCGTTATCTTCCGCCCCTTATGCCGAAGCCAATCGCGCGCAGCAAGACCCGCAAGTCGGTTGCGAAACGATTCAAAATCACAGCAAAAGGCAAAGTGCTGCGCTCGCAGGCGTCGCGCCGTCATTTGCTCTCGGCCAAGAGCGCGAAGCGCAAGCGGCAAATGGCGAAGTCGCAAGTCGTCGACGGCACAGACGTTCGCCGCATCAAATCGAACCTGCCGTTCGCGTAGTCCGAACGGCGTTCGCCGAAACCGCGTCAACGCTCACGGCGGCGGCAAGTCTGGCGCATCGAGAGGGATCGGCGGCTCTTGTTCAGGCAGCGACCGCACTTGGGGCGCTGGTGTGCGCGTCGTCGCGCGGGTCGTGGTGGTCGATTGCTGCATTGTGACTGTCGTCACAACCGGCCGCACGTATGGCCGATCAGCGGTGTACAGATCGCGACGATTCTCCAGCGTCGTGCAGCCACCGCAGCAGACGAACAATGCCAGCAGGCCGATCGATCGCACGCCGCGAGGCAAACAGAACGGTGCGACAGTGTCAACGTAGCTGCGGCGCTCGAAAGTGATTGCGCAGCTGCGCCGTTGCGCGAAGAGTTTCGCTCCGTCAGGGGCTATGGACTGAGGACTTACGAACCCCGCCAGGGCAGGAATGCAGCAACGGTAGTCTGATCCTCTTTGCCGTAGTTCTCTGGCGGACTTTCTCGCAGCCATCCCGCACATGAAGCTGCTCAACGTGAAAACGGCGCGGTTTAGCGAGATCATTGCGCGCGCCGGGGAACCAGAGGTTTACACGCTCTGGCAAAAGCCGTCCGCCGACCGGCATTTTCAGAGCCTGTTAAAGAACGCGCGCGTCATGACGATCCGGCCGACCGACACCGGCACGGAATTCGGCGAAGTAGGATTTCATCAGGCGAAAGGCGCCAGCTATCTCGTCTTCCCGAAACCGCTGAAGCGCTTCGCCGACAAACGGATCGTCGGGATCAAATGGGAGCTGGTGAAAACGTGACCGCCGGTCGTGCTACCTTCGAGCTGAGATGAGCGAGGCGTTTTCTGGCGACGAACCGGCGCGTTACTCGCGGCAAATCATGCTGCCGCAGGTCGGCGCTGCCGGGCAGCAAAAGCTCAGGGCCGCGCGCGTGTTGTGCATCGGTGCTGGCGGACTCGGGTCGCCGGCGGCGCTGTACCTGGCGGCCGCTGGTCTGGGCACGATCGGCCTCGTCGATTCCGATCGCGTGGAAACGTCGAACCTTCATCGGCAGGTCTTGCATGGCACCGACGATGTTGGGCGCGACAAAGTGGAC
>CADDYX010000043.1 GCA_902810735.1 Verrucomicrobiota bacterium
TCACGGATTTGAGCCGACGCAATGACGTGCCGCTGATCGCTGAGACCGGCACCACCTTTGCGGAGAACGCCGCGCTCAAAGCGATCGGCGCGTCGAATTACGTCAACGACCTGGTCGTCGCCGACGACTCTGGGCTCGAGGTCGACGCGCTCGGCGCAGCGCCCGGTGTTTATTCCGCGCGGTATGCGGGAGAGGGCGCCACCGATGCGGCCAACGTCGCGAAGCTTCTCGAGAAACTGGCGCACGCGGCCGATCCAAGGACGGCACAGTTCCGCTGTGCGCTCGCGCTAGCTCGCGCCGGCAAATTGATCGCGGAGTTTAGCGGCTCAGTTACAGGAACGATCGCAGCAGATCCAAGCGGGAGCGGCGGCTTCGGGTACGATCCGGTCTTCGTGCCGAGTGGATTCGAGCAGACGTTTGCCGAGTTACCTGCCGCCACGAAGGACCAAATGAGCCATCGTGCGCGCGCGGTAAAACAACTGCGCGAATTCCTCCGACAGAACGACGCAGCTTAGTGCGTGGTCGCGGGCGCGGCGCGGATCTGGTATCCGACTTTTTGGATCTTCACGTCGCGCACCGTGTCCAGCACTGCGATGACGTCGCCGTGCGGCGCCAGCATTTCCGCGCTGATCGAGACTTTAACGTTCGGATTTGCTTCGTGCGCCTGAAACAGCCGCGGCTTGAGCTCTTCCGGTGCGATCGGCTGGTTGTTGTAGTAGACGACGTTTCCGACCGCGACGCGGATCGAGATCGTGTCGTTCGGGTTTTGCTGCTGTGGCGGCACCGCGGTCGCTGACGGCAGCTGGACGCGAATGCCCTTCATGTGAGTCTGGCTCAAGCTCACCATCATGAAGCTGGCGAGCAGGAAGAACATGATATCGATCAGCGGGATGATCTCGATGCGCGCGTGCTTCTTCGGAATTGGGGATCGCATTCTCATGGGAGATCTCCTGCGCTAATACGATGCACCGCTCATCGTGTAAGTGATCGGGATTTTAACTTTTGAAACCGTACCCGGTTTGAATCGCCACCGCCGGAACGCGCTCACCGCCGAGTTGTCCAGGATTGGATTCCCGGTGCTTTGGGCCATGGAAGCGTCAGTCACGCTGCCGCTGGCCGTATCAACCGTGACGAGACACACGCCGCTTCCGGTGATGTGACGGCTACGCGCCTCGTACGGGTACTCGGGCCGCGGCGCGCTGATCGCCAGCGCCTTCGCACCTGCAGCCGTCGTCATCCCGGGCGGACGCGGTGCGCCGGCGGTTTGCGGTGCCTTGATCGGAGCCGCTTTCGGCTGCGTCTTGTTTATTTTGGGCGGCGGACTTTCTTCGTGAAACTCCGGAATCTCCTTCAAATCGGGAGGCGGCGGCGGCAGCGGAACGTCTTCCGGCGGCGGCGTCGGCTGTTCCTCGGGCGGCGCTTCAAGTGTCGCGACTATGGTTGCAGTCGGCACATCGCTCAGGTCGACGGGCGGCGGTGGTTTTTCGAACGCAAGCGCGACCGCGACGAGGTGCACGAGGATCGCGCCGCCGAACGCGGCCCAAACCTGCCATTTCGGTTGCGGCCTGAAGAGCAGCGGTCCAGCTCCTTTTGCCATATTACTGAGCTCCCGGGACGCCTTTTAGCGCCTCACTCTTGATTTCGAACGCGATCTTGTAATAGCCGACCGACCGCAGAATATCGAGCACGCGAATGATGTTCCCGTGCACCGTGTCGCGATCGCCTCGCACGAACACCTTCGCGTCAGGGCTGGTGTCATGCACCCGCTGCAGCGTCGTGGTCAGCTCCTCGTAGGTCATCTTCGTTTTGTCGAAGTAGGGATTTCCGTCGACGTCGACCGAGACACTGATGTAGTCGCGCTTCGACTGCGTCTCGCCGGAGACACCGGTCGGCAGGTTCACCTTCATGCCTTTCATGTGAACCTGGCTCAAGCTGACCATCATGAAGCTCGCCAGCAGGAAGAACATGATGTCGATCAGCGGGATGATCTCGATCCTCGCTTTGTGCCGCGGGATGGGCGAGGTGACCTGCATATGCGCGCGCTAGATCGAGGAGCGTGTGGCTGACGACGGAGTTGACGTCGTGATCTCCACATCGTGAGCTCTGTTCTGCGCCTCCAGCATAACCTCCAGGTTCGTCGCAGCCGTCTGCAATTCGAACTCCAGGTTAGACACTCGGGAGGTGAAGAAGTTGAACGGAATCAGGGCGAAAATCGCGATACCGAGACCGCACGCGGTCGCGATCAGCGCTTCCGCGATACCGCCGGTGACCGCGGTGACCGCCAGCTCTTCGTTGCCGAGGAAGCTGAACGAACGAATCAGACCGGTGATCGTGCCCAAAAGACCGAGCAGCGGGGCGAGCGTGACGAGCGTATCCATCACGACGAGGAATCGGCCGGCGCGCTTGATTTCGATACCGGCGGCAACCTGCAGCGCGCCTTGCAATGACGCATGCTGGTGATTCAAGCCGTTGAACATCATACGCAACACCGGATCGCGCGTGCCGCGGGCGAGCCGCGAAGCTTCGGCGACGTCGCCGTTCTCGATTGCGGTAAAAACTTTATCGATCCGCTTCGGATCGCGGCGCATCCAGCGGGTGAGCCACCAAAACACGCGCTCCAGCACGACTGCCATGGCGATGATCGACACGATCAGGATCGGCCACATAATCGGGCCGCCTTTGCGGAAGTTATCGATCAGGAAGTTTTTCCATCCGGTCGGGGCCGGTGACGCGGCGGGCGAAGCACCAGGCGAGGCGGCGGTTGCCGGAGAGGCTCCGGTGCTCGTGGCAGGCGCCTGCGGGTTGACGGATTGACCGGGCGCCGGCGAAATGCCGGAGGCGACCGGCGGCTGAACACCGCTCATCGTCGGCGTTGAGCCGGGCGCGGCTGCGGGGCCGCTTGGTGGAACGTTGGTGCCGGGCGCGGGATTGGCGGCGGCCGGATTTGTCATGCCCGCGGGACCAGCGGCAGTCGGCGCGAGGGACGGCTGAGTCCCTGGCGGTGCACCGGCAGGCGCACCACCGGGCGGTGGAGGCGGCGGTGGTTGTTGTGCGAAGGAACTGAGCGCGAGCGTGAATGAGGAGAGACCGACGATTAGCAGTTTTTTCATAGGGTTGAGGAAAGGCTGGTGCACAAGCCCGTCTGTCGAGCGACCGCGAACGCGCGATTGGCGGCCTGCGGATTCGCTTCGAGCAAACATTCGAGTTTCTCTATTCGGCGTTGGGATCCGGAAAGAGCCACAAGGATTACTTCGCTTCATCCGGCATTGGGGGATGTAAGCTACGGCAACGAACTTGCGTGAGGGAAGCATTATTTTGCTTCGTCAACGCGAGTTGCAGACTCGATTCCGCAGCGGAGGCCAGTTGTCGATTTGCGCTACGATCTCATCGCCGCTCCGGATCGGCCCCACGCCGGACGGCGTGCCGGTTAAAATCACATCGCCCGCAAGGAGCGTGAGCGATTCGCTCGCAAACGCGATGATCTCCGGCACGGAGTAGATCATCTGGCTCGTGCGCGCCTGCTGACGGATCTCGCCATTCTGCCGCAGCGTGATCGGCACGTCGGCCACGTCGACGTCGGTGTGAATAAACGGCCCGATCGGCGTGTAGGTGTCGAAGGATTTGCAGCGCGCGAACTGCTTCTCCGATTTCTGCAGATCGCGGTCGCTGATGTCTTCCCCGACCGTGTAGCCGAAGATGTGAGCCGCCGCGTCGGCCGCCCGCACGTTCTTGCCCGCGCGGCCGATCACGACCGCGAGCTCGACCTCGAAATCGGTCTGATGTTCGGGGATTGCGATTTCGATCGATCGGTCGTGCGCGAGCAACGAAGTGGGCGCCTTGAACCAGATCAGCGGTGTGCCCAGCGGCGTGCGTTTCATCTCCGCAATGTGATCCGCGTAATTCAAGCCGACGGCGATCAGCTTCGACGGCGCAACCGGAACATCGACCTCCAGTTCGCCTACCGAGCAGACCTCGCCTGTTGGTTCAATTCCGAGCCAGTACGGCTTTGCGCAGACATGCACTTCCTCACCGATGACTTCGCCGTACAGCCGCCGCCCGTGCGCGAGAAAACAGCCGAACGTTCGCACGTTGCTACTTCGGCACGACGCCGACGAAATCGCGCACGCTCTTCCGTTCCGCGATCGAAACTGCGTTCCCCTCAGCGCGACGAAACCAAAACCCCGTCGATGATCCGCCGTCGAGATTCATCGCGCGCCAGACGCTGAAGCCATCGATCAGATTCGGCGAAGCCAGCAGGTCCCCGAGCCCAGCCAGCGTCACCTCGTCGGTGACGCCGAGCAGCGCGCGACCGCCGCGAGCGACTGCCGCAAAGGTCCGGCGCGCGCTGCGCGTATCATCAAGTCCCCGCACCCGCACGCCGAGATCGACGACAAATGGCCCGCATTCCACCGCTGCATCGAGCTTGCGCTTACGCGAAAATTCACCGATGCGCGCGATTTCCACGCCGCGTTCGGGTGACGCCGACAAGACGCCGGTCAGCAAGCGTGCGCGGATCAGTGGCGACGTCGTTTTGCCATCGATAACGCGCAGACCGAGCGGCGCGAATTGTGGATCGAAGTAGCCGCCGTTGACGCCCGCAATGCAATTTGAGCTCTGCATCGCCGTCGCGAGATCGCGATCTTGTGCGCCGTTGTCGATTACGCGCAGCGTCGCGTTCTTTGCCGAGAAGAGCGCGACGTCGACCGTCGCTTCTGTCCCGCCATCTCGGGCCACAAGGTGACGGTGTTCAAGGCGGCGCCCCGGCGAAAATTCCGCGGTCGTTGAGACGACCGTCCATTCCGCATGCGCTGTCGCAGCAAAACTGAGCGCGAGCAGCGCGATGCTAAGCTTTCGCACTGTACTTCTCGATCAACTGCTGGAAACGCGGGTGATTTCGGATCTCGTCCCACACCGGGTCGACTTTCAGCGTGAATGTCGTGATGTCGCTAGGCCTGGTCAGCAGATGCTCGATCAGATCGATCGCTTTGTCAGGTTCGCCGACGTTCGCGTAAACATGAGCAAGCGCCTCGGTCGCGACCACGCCTTCGAACGCATCGCTGCTCTCCGGCTGCAGTTGCGTGGCTCTGGTCGCTTCGGCGATCGCGCCGTCCTTTTCCCCAAGCAAGGCGAGAATCTCGGCCAGCTCGCAGTGCATCTTGGCATCATCGGGCGCGCCACGGAGCAATCCCTCAACGATTTCTCGCGCCCGCGTGAGTGCCGCGCGGCCTGCGGCCTGCTCGCCCGTTTCCAGCCGCGCCACACCAAGGGAGAAGTACTTCGCGGAAAGCCGTGCCGGGTCCGCGGCGAACGCGTTGTCCGGAATCGATTCCAGCTCGCGTGCGGCCTCCGCAAAATTGCGCTGCAAAGCCAGCGCGCCGGCTCGAGCAAGGATCGCGTGCGGTGTTCCGGCGAGAGCAGGCCGGGACTTCAGTTCCTCCAGCGCGCGACTCGTCACGCTGAAGTCGCCGCTGCCGGCAATCGCGAACTGCGCTTTGAGCGACCAAAGCGTCAGAGATGCGGGATCGATTTGCAGGGCGCGATCGACGGTTCGGATCGCCGCCGGATAATCGCGCATCATCTGGTAATTGAAGGCGAGATTTTGCAGCGGCCAGGTCGAGTTCGGATCGAGCGTGGCCGCTTTCTCGAGGTTTGTGGTCGATTCGTTCCAGCGCCCCTGCCGTCGCTGGATTGCTCCCATCGCCAGATAAACTTCCGCCGAGTTCGGCAGACCGTCCTGCGCGACACTCAGCTCACGCAGTGCCGAATCGTAATTGCGTTCGCCGTAGTAATAATAGAAGCCGAGTGCGAGGTGCGCTTCTGGCAGGTTCGGCTGCAACTGCAATGCCCGGCGGGCGAGATCGCGCGACCGGTCACGCCGTTCCGGCGTCACCTCGTAGTTATGATAGATCCAGCTCTGCACGCGCGACTGCGCTGCGTAGGCCAGCGCGAAATTCGGGTCCAACTTGATTGCGCGCTCGAAAAGCTGCTCGGCCTGCTGCATTTTCGATAACTCTTCCAAGTTCGTGGCGAGATTGTGACCTTCCACGAAGGCGAGATACGCCTCACCATTTTCCGTCGGCTTCCGCGTCATCAGCGCTTTCTCGCTCGGCGAAAGCTTGGCCTGCAGCTCGTTCGCTATCTTCTGCGCCAGATCGGTCTGGATCGCGAACACATCCGTCAGGTCGCGGTCGTAATCCTCCGCCCAGATGTGCTCGTCGTTGGCGGCGTTGATCAACTGCACATTGATCCGCACGCGGTTCTTATCTTTGCGCACGCTGCCTTCGAGAACCGCGGAAACGCCGAGCGCTTTGCCGATTTCGCGTACATTTCCGGTCTTGCCGCGGTATGGCATGACCGAGGTCCGCGAGATCACCTTGAGATCGCCGATCTTCGCCAGGCTCGTGAGAATGTCGTCCTGAATGCCGTCGGCGAAAAACGCGCTCTCTTTGTCGTCGCTGAAGCTTTCGAACGGCAGCACCGCAATCGATTTCTCGAGCTTTCGGGCTGCTGCGCGCGGCAGGAGAAAAAATCCCGCCGTTGCCGAAATCAGCACGCCAAGCGCGCAGAGCACCGCGATATTCCGCCGGCGGTGCGACGGACGCGACAACTCCGTTTTTGGCGTCGCTCGGATGCCTTGCGGCGTCACGTCGAACGCCCACGCCAGGATCAGCGCGATCGGGAAACCGATCAGCAGCAGCACGATGACCAGCCGCAGCGTCCAGTTTGGCAATTCCCACGCCGGAAAAGCGGCCGATGCGAGCTGGATGATGCCTCCGGCTGCGACCACGTAACCGACCGCGACGCGATACACTTTCCGCCGCTTCACCTCCTCGAAGAAGCCGCTCACCGCCGCCATTTCATCAGCCACGCGGCGTTAGACAACTCGGAACGCACCGGCGTTGCGTCTGCTTTGGTTTCGGCCAGTTCAGCGCGTCTTGCTTTCAGCATTGGAGATGAGCTTTTCAAACCGCGCCTCGTTCCGTAACGGATCCCAAACCGGATCGAACCGAAGCTCGGAAACAGTGATTCCCGCCGGCGTCCGCAGCGATTGTTCCAGCGTCGCAAGCGCGATCTCGCGATCACCGCACATGAGATAAATCCGCGCACGGCTGACGGCGAGCAGCGGACCGTCAAAGGCATCGCGCGATTCCGGAAGCAACTCGGCGGCGCGATCGGCGGTTCGCTTCGCGTCTTCACAGCGGCCGAGACCGGCGTAGATCAGGCCGAGCAACACATGGCGTGGCGCATCTTCCGGGCTTTGCTGCACCGCGGCTTCGGCTTTGATGCGGGCCAGTTCGTAATTCGCACGCGCGTTCTGATCGTCATTCAACTGCCGGTACGCAGTTGCGAGCAGAAACTCCTTCGAAATCGGCGCGCTCGTCTCACCACGGGAGCGCTCCGCCGGGCTGCGTCTGAGCATCGCGATCGTCTCATCGAATTTCCGCTCATACATCAGCAGATTAAAACGGGTGAGCGTGATCGTGCCGTTGGGATCGACGTTCTCCGGCAGGCTGGCCAGCAATTGCTCGAGCGGCCGCAGGTCGCCGCGCGCGTAAAAATCGACCCGCGTGCGCAACTCGCGAACGGTGAACGTGTCCGGCGCGACCGCAATCGCGCGGTCGAGGACCTCGGCCGCCGCGGGATAATCGCGCGTCGCTAGATAATTCCATCCCATGTTTTCCAGCAGGATCGAATCTTTCGGATCGACCAGCGCCGCCTTCTTGTAGCTCGCGGTCGAGTCGTCCCATTTGCCCTGCCGCCGCTGAATCGCGGCGATCGCGCGGTACACGGTCGAGTCGTTAGGCAAGCCGGCCCGCGCCACGTCGAGCTCGGCGAGCGCATGCCGGTAATCGTGTTCTATATAGTAGGCGACCAGCCCGAGCGCGAGGTGCGTCTCGGCCAAATCTGGCTGCAAACGCTGCGCTTCCACCGCGGCATTGCGCGCTTTCTCCGCACGCGCCGGCACCGATTCGATCGCGTAATACGACCAGCTCTCAAGCTGCGACAGCCGCGCATGCGCGAGGGCGAACGATGGATCGATTCCGATCGCCCGCTCGTAAAGCGCTTCCGCCGCAGCGACATCATCATGCCGTCGATCCGGCCGGCTAAAAAGCTCGTGCGCCTGCACCGAGAGCAGATATGCCTCGCTGTTTTCAGTCGGTTTCGCGCCGATCTGCGCCTTCTCGCCCGCGGATAATTTCGCCTTCAGCTGCGACGCGATCTCCTGCGACAGCGCACTTTGGATCGCGAAGATGTCGGTCAGGTCGCGCTCGTAAATCTCCGCCCACAGGTGATGGTCGGTCGCTGCTTCGATCAGCTGCACGTTGACGCGAACGCGACGGCCTTCGCGCCGAACGCTGCCTTCCAGAATTGCGCCGACTCCGAGCGCACGGCCAATCTCTTTGATGTTGTGCGGCTGACCCTTGTAAGCCATGACCGACGTTCTCGAGATCACTTTGAGATCGCCGATTTTCGCCAGCATCGTGAGCACGTCATCCTGCATCCCATCGGCGAAATGTTCGTTCTCCTTATCGTCGCTGAAATTTTCGAACGGGAGGACTGCGATTGATTTCGCGGTTCTTCCGCCGCTCCGGGGCCAAAGCAAAAGCGCCGCGAGCAGAGCAACGAAGAGGCCGATCGCGGCGAGCACGTAGACGTTGCGTCGCTTCGGCAGCAGCGCCGGTGGGCAATCCTCCGATGCGGGAAGTGCCGGCGTCTTTTCAAACCCGTGCGGCCCAACATCGAATGCCCACGCCAAAACGAGCACGATCGGAAAGCCGGCCAGCAAACAAACGATGACGGCGCGGAGAGCCCATGGCGGGAACTGCAGCGCCGGGAATGTTGTCGCCGTGACCTGAATCAGGAGCCACGCGATGACCGCGTAACCCGCTGCGACGCGATACACCTTTCGCCGTCGTAGCTCGCAGAAAAAACCGTAGATCGGATTGCCGTCCATCCCTGCTCCAACCGCAGGTTACTTGATCCCGCTGGCGAAAACGGTCTGGAAGTGCGGGCTCTGGTTTTCGCGTGCGACAACCGTGACCTCGATCTCGCGGAAGCCGGCGTTCTCGAGCAGCTCGTGCAATTCCATTTCGCTGAAGCCCAGCCAATGATCGGCGTACAGCTCGCGCGCTTTTTCGAAGCGGTGGCTAAGCAAATCCAGGATCACCAGGCGCCCGCCTCTTTTTAATATGGAATGCGCAGCGCTGACCGCCCGCTCCGGATGGATCGCATGATGCAGCGCCTGGCTCAAAATCGCGAGATCGACTGATTCAGTCTTGATCGGCGGATCTTCGATGTCGCCGAGCCGGTACTCGAGATTCGTGAAGCCGTGCTTCTTCGCCAGCGCGGCGCCGAACTCGACCATCTTCGGTGCGTTATCGATCGCGATCACCTTCCGCGCGTTTTTGGCAAGCAGCTGCGACAGCGTCCCCTCGCCCGCTCCGAGATCGGCGACGGTCAGTGGCGGCAGCAGCGTGATCAGGGTGTGCGCGAGCGCCTGCCACGATCGACCCGGCACATAGCTGCGCCCAAACCGCCCGGCGAGCTCGTCAAAATATTCGCGCGCGCGGTCCTGGCGCTTGCGTAGCGCCAGCTTCAGCGCGGTGCGGTCCCGCTTCGTTTCCGGCAGCTCGCGCGCCAGCGTTTTCGTCAACTCGGTCACTTTCACGCGGACGGGATCACCCGTCGGTGTGGTAAGGCCGTAGTAGACGTTTTTGCCCGCGCGCCGATCGCCGACGACACCTGCGCGCTTGAGTTGCGCGAGATGACTCGAGATGCGCGACTGGCCCATTCCCATGATTTCCTGCAGCTCGGCCACCGAAAGCTCTTCCTGCTCGAGCAGCGACATCAGCCGCAGGCGCGTCGGATCGGCCAGAAGCCGCAAAAAATTAACCGTTGACGGCATCGCGACGCGAAACGATACATCTACGTATCATGATTGGTCAATATGTCCAATCGTGACCCGCGTCGCATCCCTCTCCTCTGAATCCCAGTCATGGCACGTCGTTATATTTTCTCGTCCGAATCCGTCGGTGAAGGTCACCCGGATAAAGTCTGCGACACGATTTCGGACGCGGTGCTCGACGCCTGCCTTTCGCACGACCGGAAAAGTCGCGTCGCCTGCGAAACGTACGCGAAAAGCAACGTCGTCGTGGTTGGCGGCGAGATCACCACGACCGCCAGACTCGATTACGTGCAGATCGTGCGCGATGCCGTGCGCGAGATCGGTTACGTGCATGACGACGACGTTTTCCACGCCGATCGCATTTTCGTCAGCAACATCATCACCGCGCAATCGCCCGACATCGCGCAAGGCGTTGATCAGACCGAAGCGGAAGGCAAAGGCCACGCCGAGCAGGGGGCTGGCGATCAGGGGCTCATGTTTGGTTACGCATGCAATGAGACGCCCGAGCTGATGCCGGCGCCGATCATGTATGCGCACCGGCTCGGCCGCGAGCTGACGCGGATCCGCAAAACCGGCGGCGCGCGATGGCTGCGGCCCGACGCCAAATCACAGGTGTCGGTTATCTATGAGGACGGCAAGCCGATCGGCATTTCGAACGTCGTCATCTCGACCCAACACGCTGCCGACGTGAAGCACAGCGAGATCAAGTCGTTCTGCATTGAGGAGGTGATCCGGAAGGTGCTGCCACAGTCGATGATGAACGGCACGACAGAATTCCTGATCAACCCGACGGGGCGATTTGTGGTGGGTGGTCCACAGGGAGATACCGGGCTGACCGGCCGCAAAATCATCGTCGATAGCTACGGCGGCATGGGCCGCCATGGTGGCGGCGCGTTTTCAGGCAAGGACCCGAGCAAAGTCGATCGAAGCGCGGCTTACATGGGCCGCTGGGTCGCCAAGAATGTGGTAGCCGCCGGTTTGGCCCAGCGCTGTGAGGTGCAGTTCGCGTATGCAATTGGCCATCCACAGCCGGTCAGCGTGCATATCGACACGTTCGGCACCCACACTCTTCCCGAAGAAGCGATCGAACGCGCGGTGAAGCAGGTCTTCAGCTTCAAGCCTGCCGACATCATCCAGCAGCTGGACCTGCTCCGACCAATTTACTCCAAAACCACCAACTACGGCCACTTCGGGAAAGACGATCCGGACATCACATGGGAGCGAACCGACAAGGCCGAAGAACTCAAACAAGCAGCAAAATAGATTTATGAGCACGACGACAACCACTCCACCGACAAAGACGCACGATTACAAGGTTCGCGACATCAGCCTGGCTGATTGGGGGCGGAAAGAGATCTCGATCGCGGAGAAGGAGATGCCCGGCCTGATGGCGATCCGCGAGAAGTACGCGCCGGGCAAGCCGCTGCAGGGTGTACGCGTCACCGGATCGTTGCACATGACGATCCAGACCGCCGTCTTGATCGAGACACTCGTCGATTTGGGCGCGTCAGTGCGCTGGGCGAGCTGCAACATTTTCTCGACCCAGGACCATGCCGCCGCTGCGATTGCGAAGGCCGGCGTGCCGGTGTTCGCCTGGAAAGGCGAAACGCTGGAAGAATATTGGTGGTGCACAAACCAGGCACTCTCGTTTCCTGAGGGTAAAGGTCCGCAGCTGGTGGTCGACGATGGCGGCGACGTGACGCTGCTCATCCACAAGGGGTATCAACTCGAGGAAGGCAGCGACTGGGCCAAGTCGAAATCGACCAGCAAAGAAGAACAGGTGATCAAGGATCTCCTGCTGGATATTCAGCGCGAGAATCCGTTCCGCTGGCATGAAGTGGTCAAGGACTGGCGCGGGGTTTCTGAGGAAACCACAACCGGCGTGCACCGGCTCTACAAGATGCAGCAGCAGAACGAGCTGCTCGTGCCTGCGATCAACGTCAACGATTCCGTCACCAAATCGAAGTTCGACAACCTTTACGGTTGCCGCCATTCACTGGTCGACGGTCTTAACCGCGCGCTCGATGTCATGATTGCGGGCAAAGTCGCGGTTGTCTGTGGCTACGGCGATGTCGGCAAAGGCTGCGCGCAATCGTTGCGCGGCCAGGGCGCGCGAGTCGTCATTACGGAAGTCGATCCGATCAACGCGCTGCAGGCCGCGATGGAAGGCTACCAGGTAACGACGATCGAAGAGACGCTCGGCTGGGGCGATATCTACGTCACCACCACTGGCAACATCGACGTGATTACCCTCGACCACATGACGCGGATGAAAGACCAGGCAGTCGTGTGCAACATCGGTCATTTCGACAATGAGATTCAGGTCGACGCGTTGCATGACGCCCCCGGCGTCAAGCACACGAACATCAAGCCGCAGGTCGACAAATATACGTTTGAAAACGGTCGTGAAATCTTTCTGCTCGCGGAAGGCCGCCTTGTTAACCTCGGTTGCGCGACCGGTCACCCGAGCTTTGTCATGAGTAACTCGTTCTCGAACCAGGTGCTGGCGCAGCTCGACCTCTGGAAAAACAAGGACACCTATAAGGTCGGTGTTTACGTGCTGAGCAAGCAGCTCGATGAAGAGGTGGCTCGACTGCACCTGGAAAAGATCGGCGTCAAGCTGACAAAGCTTACGACAAAACAGGCTGAGTATCTCGGAGTATCGATCGACGGTCCCTACAAGTCCGAACACTACCGCTACTAGAACTTCGCTGCCAGATAGGACGAGAAGTAGCCGCGGTACTGTTGTTGCAGGTCGGCTCGCTGCCAGTCTTTCCCGGTGACGATGCGGCGGCACTTGGGCGAGCCGCACTGACATTCAACGCGATACGTGTCGTCGTCCGTAACGCACCAGTCGTGGGTTAACTCTTCGCCGGCGGCGATCGGCCGTATGGCGACGAACATGATGCTGCCGCGCATTCCGAGATTCGCGTCGCACGAGTGGTTGCTGTAGAGCATCGCTCCCTCCCGCTCATCATCCGTCACCGGCGCGATGAACAGCTCGTCGCTTATCTGGATCTCGACCGGACCAAGCCGCGTATTGACATCGTGAAGCTGCTCGCGGGTGATGATGTGACCGCCTTTCACGCAGACGATCTCGTCCTTTTTGAAGGCCGCTGCCGCAAAAAGCCCGCGTCCATGGATCGGACTCTGCCGCACCTCCGTCTTCGGCGAGCGCCATGAGAGCAACTGGCTCCCCATCCCGCTACGAAGGTTCGTCTTCGCCGACGAAGTAATCGACTGCCTTGCCTTTCACGACCTTCACCCCACGGCCATCATTTACCCACCACTTATCGCTGTCGGGATAGTAGCAACATTCGCCGACGGTGTTATCTGCGATGACGTAGTAAAGCAGGTCCTCGGTCCCCGTATTCCTGATTTCGTGAGCTTCGCCGGGCGGAAAGAAGAATGCCTCGCCGGCCGATACTTCGGTGAGACCACCTTCATCCCGCACCGTCGCGCAGCCCGCGACGATCAGATACAACTCGGATTGCGCCGAGTGGACATGATATGGACAGCGGGAAGCGCCGGGCGGCACTCGATACAACGACAGATCGAACGGATGCTGTTTCAGCTCATCGGTCGAGTCGGGATCGCGGCCAAGAGCGACCGAGATTTCCTTGAAGTAGGTGTGGAATTTACCGGAAGGCGAGCGGCGCTCCTTTTCTGAAAGCTCAGCAATTTTGACTGTCCGCATCTTCTAGGACTCTCGCGCGCCGGCGCTTTCGTCAATTTGTGACGATTGCCTCAGGACTGCGGGTGCGACGGTGAGCCGCGCCGCCTCTGGCTGAGTTCTTCCAGCAGATCGATCTGCATCTGCTGGATCTCAAACAGCCGGTTGTATTGGCGCCGGAGCAGGTGATCGATTTTTTCGTGCAGGTGCCGGATCTCCAGCTCGGCTTTCAAGTTCACTTTGTAATCGTTCTCCGCCCGCGCGCGGTCGCGGGATTCGCTCCGGTTCTGGCTCATCATGATGATCGGCGCCTGAATGGCGGCCAGGCATGACAGAATCAGGTTCATCAAAATGAAAGGGTACGGATCGAACGCGCGGGTCATTAGAGCGACGTTGAGCGCAATCCAGCCGACCAGCACTGCACCGAAGAGGATGATGAATTTCCAGCTTCCGCCGAAGGACGCGATGTGGTCCGACAAGCGCTCGCCGAAGGTCAGCTTGCGCTCGAATTGTTTCTCGATGTTTTCTGTCAGCAATTCGTGCTGCTGCAGACTCTCGACGACTTCCTGGTCGAGCGCCGTCAGCTCGCCGATTTCGTCCTCGAGCACGTCTTTGACATAACCTTTCCGGAAGGCGCCGAGGTCGTCGAAGCAGATGAAGTCGTGCGGGTCCCAGTCGGTGCGCTGCGTCTTGATGAATTCTGCGAGAGATGGCCGCACGTTGTCACCAATCGTTCCGGCATTGGCCGGCTTCGCTTTTTTGCAGATTTGGCAGATCGGCTTGCGGGCGGATTGATCGCTCATGCAAAGGTGCGTTGCGGATTAAATCGAGCGGCAAGCGCAATGTCGATTGCATCTTGAAGCACCACCACGCGCTCCTAAGCTACGCAATGGTTCACCGCGAACTGCAACCGCTGGGCCGCGGCCGCTAATCATGCGGGTACTGGCGATTGACGCTTCGTTGCGCTCGAGCGGTGTCGCGATCGTTGAATCAGATCGCGGGCGGCATCGCGCGCTGTACTTCGGGACTGTGCAGAACAAAAATTCGCTGGCGCCATCGGCCTGCCTGGTCGCAATTCACGAGCGGCTGAGTGATTTGATTCGCGAGCACGAGCCGGACTGCTGTGCGCTCGAGGCGGTAATCTACGTGCAGAGCCACAAGACCGCGATTCTCCTCGGCGCCGCGCGCGGCGCGGCCATCCTCGCCGCCGCCGAGCGCGGGCTGCCGATTTTCGAGTACGCGCCCACTCGGATCAAGCAGGCGACGGTCGGCCGCGGTGGCGCGGACAAATCACAGGTCGCGCTCATGATGCGTGCTCTGCTTGGCCTGACGACGACGCCGCAATCGGACGAAGCCGACGCGCTTGCGATCGCGCTGACACACGTGCACGCTGCCGAAGCAGCCCAACTCGGCGTGCCGGCCGGAGTTCGGATATGAACGAGGGAATGGCAACGCGGTGGCTGGGGCGCATCACCTATGGCGACGCGCTCGCGTTGCAGGAACAGATCGTCGCGCGCAAGCACGCGCAGCCGAGCGCACCCGACGAACTGCTCCTGCTCGAGCATGAGCCGGTTTACACGATCGGCCGAACGCCCGATCGCTCCAGTTTGCGTGGCGGCGCCCACCTGCCGCATCCGTTGTTCGAGATTAATCGCGGTGGGCAGGCGACCTATCATGGCCCCGGACAGCTCGTCGGCTATTCGTTGATCGATCTCCGCAATTACGTGCAAGACCTCCATCGCTATCTCCGGTGGGTCGAGGACACCCTGATCGATTTGCTCGCCGCCTACGGATTATCCGCCGTACGGCGCGAAAAGCTGACCGGCGTCTGGATTGGCGATCGCAAAATTGCTTCGATCGGAGTCGGCGTGCGGCACTGGATCACGATGCATGGCTTCGCGCTAAACGTTCGCGATGACCTCTCAGCATTCGATCAGATCACGCCTTGCGGGATTACGAACGTGACCATGACTTCGATTGAGCGTGAAACCGGAAGCAAGGTGACGGTTCGCGCTGTGGCACGCGATGCCGAGCGCGTCATACGCGGCGCGCTGCCGCGGTTGGGCTCGAAATCATCCGAGCACGCGACGCTTGCCTGACGATTTTCAGCGATGATCGCACTGGAGGACTCCGTCGCCGATGTAATCGGCAAAGCGCAGCGCGGCCTCGGCGTTTCCGACTCGCAGGTCGCCGATCGCGCGGGCGTTTCCATCGAGCAGGTACGCGCCGCGCGCGACGGTAACGCAAACCGCGAGGTGCTGACGAAGATCGCGGCCGTGTTGCAACTCGACGGCGCCGCGCTCGGCGGTCTCGCGAGTTATCAGCCGCCCCGCATCTCGATCGACGGTCTCGCAATGTTCAACACGCATTACGGCGACATGACGGTGAACGCCTATCTCGTTTGGGACCCGCGATCCCGCGCCGCAATCGCATTCGACACCGGGGCGAATTGTTCGCCCGTTCTTGGCAAAGTTGATGACCAGAAACTCGATGTGCAGCTAATTCTCCTCACGCATTCACACCCCGATCATGTCGCTGATCTCGCAAAGCTTCGCAGCACGACAGGTGCGCCGATTTATATTTCCAATCGGGAATCCGCGACTGGAGCAAATGGCATCGAAGATGGCCGTGAGTTCACCGTCGGGCGTCTACGGGTCAGATCGCTGCTCACCTGGGGACATTCGCGCGGCGGCATGACATATTACATAACTGGACTCGAGAAGCCGCTCGCAATCGTGGGAGACGCGGTGTTCGCCGGATCGATGGGTGGCGGCAATGTTTCCTACACGGACGCGCTGCAGACGAACCGGGACAAAATCTTTACCCTGCCGGACGAAACGATCATCTGTCCAGGCCACGGACCGCTGACGACGGTCGGCAGCGAGAAGGCACACAATCCGTTCTTCGCCGCGGAATTTCGAGCGAAGTCGCCCGACAGCAGTCAATGAACATCGGCTTCGTTGGCGTTGGACGGATGGGCGCGAACATGGCGCGCCGGCTGAAGGAAACCGGCTTCCACGTGACAGCCGTTTACGACGCTGATCGCGCGGTGGCGACAAAGCTGGCGACCGAGCTCGGATGCGCGGCATCGCAGGACGTCGCCGATGTGACCGCCCAATCAGACGTCATCCTCACGGTGGTGAGCGACGACGCCGCGATGCGCGAGATTTTTTTGCGTGACGGCGACAACCTGCTCGTCAACGCGCGCGGCAAGCTGTTCATCAATTGCGCGACCGTTTCGCCAAACGTGCACGTCGAGATCGAGGGGCTCGCGAAGCGCGCCGGCGCTCGCACGCTCGAAGCGTGCATGGCTTCCAGCATTACGCAGGCGCGCGAAGGCACGCTTTATCTGATGTGCGGCGGCGACGAACAGACGTTCCGAGATGCGCAACCGGTGCTCGAAAAGCTCGGTTCGAAAGTGCGCTACATCGGCAAAGCGGGTGAAGCCGCGAAAGTGAAGGCGCTCGTCAACATGGTGATGAATATCAACACCGCGGGCATTGCCGAAGGGCTCGGGCTGGGCGACGCACTCGGGCTCGACCTTACAATGCTGCGCGAAGTGTTTGCCGAGACCGGCGCCGCGTCGCGCGTCCTGCAAACCGACGGTGAAGACATGCAGAACCGGGACCACAGCTGCTATTTCTCCGCCGCGCATGCCGCAAAGGACAGCGGCATCGCGTTAACGCTGGCTGAGGAACTGAGCCTCGATCTGCCGCTCGCCCGCGCAACGAAAAAACAGTACGACGCGATGGTGCAGGAAGGGCTCGGCGAGCTCGACAAATCCGGCATCGCCGAGCTGACGTTCAAGAACCGTCACAAACATCGCGGCGATCACGTGTGACCGGCACGTGCGCGATTTGCGACCGCGACGAGACGCTGACGCGTCATCATCTCATCCCGCGGACGCGACACCACAACAAGCGGAACAAACGGGAGTTCGATCGCGCGGTCGTAAAGCAGGTCGTCGGGATATGCCGGCCCTGCCATTCACAGATCCACGCGCTGCTCAGCGAGAAAGAGCTTGAGCGCCAATACAACACCGTCGAAAAGCTCCGCGCACATTCCGGGATCGCGAAGTTTGCCGCCTGGATTGCCGCCAAGCCGCCCGGTTTTCGCGCTGTGGTGTCGCCAGCGAAATCAGAGTCAGCGGCGCTGCGGTGACGTGCGCTATACAGGGTTCCAACCTGTGACTTTTACCGTGTCAAGATCCTCAG
>CADDYX010000044.1 GCA_902810735.1 Verrucomicrobiota bacterium
GTGCAGATCGTTCATGTCGACGAGCGCGCCGCTTCCGAATTTCACGCCGCCGACTTCGTCCGTTGGCGTTCGCGTGCCGGGATGATCCCATGGGCCAATAACGAGAAAATGTTTGGCGCGCGCGTCCGGCGCCGCATTCGCAATGTGCCCGCGATAAAACGACATCGCGCCAAGCTCGTCACCATCGTATTGGCCGGTCACGGAGAGGATCGGCATCGCGATTTTCTTGAATTGTTCCGGCGCCGGAAACATTCCGTCCCAGTACGCGTCCAGGATTGGATGCTGCACGAAGCGCTGGAAAGTCGGTGACGGATTTCCGACGAATGCGTCGAGCTCCTTGAACGGCAGGTGCTGGCGATAAGCCTCGAGAAATTTCGTCTGCCAAAATGGCGTGTCGCCGAACAGGTTGTTCTGCGGCGTGTGACCGCTCGTGAATGTGATCCAGCGCATGTCGTAGAGCTGGCCGACGTTGTTGGTGGACGGAAAATCCAAGCCCGGGTGCGCCGAAGCGACCGGCACGATCGTCGCCAAATGCGGCGGCAATTCCTTCGCCGTCGCCCATTGATCAAAGCCCGCGTAAGAGCCGCCCCACATCGTGACTTTGCCGTCGCAGAACGGTTGCTGCGCAAACCACTCCACCACGTCGTGACCGTCGCGGTCCTCGTTCTTGAACGGCTCGAACTCGCCGCCGGAATTTCCACGGCCGCGAACGTCAACCAGAGCAAACACGTAGCCGTGTGAGGCGAAGTACGCGCCGCGTGCGTGGTAGGAATCGGAAACGTAAGGCGTCAGCGTGAAGATGACCGGCAGGCGCTGCGTCGACGCTTTCGGCGAATAAAGCGTCGCGTTGAGCTGCGTGCCGTCGGGCAGTGGGATTTTGACGCCCCAGCGAATGTCGAAAGCCGCCTCAGCTGACGCGGCCGGCGCCGGTTTCGGCAAAGGCGGCGGCGTGTTCGTTTGCGCAACGACACACGCGCAGATCAGGAGAAGAACGCAAAAGCAGATCAGGCGTTTCATGTGGAGTGCGCGGCTGAGCTTCGGATAGTGGAGTAACGAATGTCCGACGCGAGCACAAACAGTCCGGCACGCGCACGAGCGCTGCTGGACGAGACGATCGCCTGCGATCTGCATTCCTGCCCGACGTATAACCCGCGCAGTGACTCCATCGCGCAGCTGCATCGTTACCGCGATGCGGGAGTCAAATGTGTGCACGTCAACGTCGGAGATTCCGATGTGACGCTCGAAAAACAGATCGCGCTGATTGCTGCGTTCCGGCATTTCGTGAAGCTCCATCCAGCGCAGTACGAACTCGTCTTTGGCGTGGATGACATCGAGCGCGTCGCGGCTGCGGGAAAGCTTGGCGTTTGCTTCGACGTGGAGGGCGCTCGCGCATGGGGCGACGATCTTTCCCTCGTGCAGCTCTTCTACGATTTGGGCGTGCGCTGGATGCTGCCGGTCTACAACGCGCGCAATCAGGTCGGCGGCGGATGCCACGACGCGACCGACGAGGGGCTGACGGAATTCGGCCGCGCGTTTGTCCGGGAACTCGATCGCGTCGGCATGATCAAGTGCTGCTCGCACACCGGCTATCGAACCGCGCGCGAAATTCTCGAGATGACAGAACTGCCGACGATGTTCTCGCATTCAAATCCGCGCGCGCTCGTCGATCATCCGCGCAACATCCCGGACGAGCTGATGCGCGCCTGCGCCGCGACAGGCGGTGTGGTCGGCATCAACGGCATCGGCATTTTCCTGAAGGACGAGTCCGCAAGCAGCGAAGCGATCGTTCGGCACATCGATTATGCGGTGCAGCTGCTCGGTCCGGAGCACGTTGCGATCGCACTCGATTCCGCGTTCGATCTCCCGGACTTCAGCTCGAAGCTCGCCGCCGCTCCGGAGTTCTGGCCCGCCACGCTCGGGTATCACAGCGGTTCACGCATGGCTGAGCCCGAGCAATGGCCGGAGATCATCGAGCGCCTGTTGCAACTCGGTTACTCCGACGCGGATGTGAAAGCGATCGCGGGTGAGAATTATCTGCGGGTTGCGCGTGCGGTCTGGCATTAGCCTGCGATTGTCTTGCATGGAAAAGACAAACGCTTTTGCGGCGCAATCAGCGACGAGCGCGCTCGCGCCATTTCCGATTCAGCGTCGCGAACCGACAGCACGCGATGTGCAGATCGACATTCTTTATTGCGGTGTCTGCCACTCCGACATTCATACCGCGCGCGACGAATGGGGCGGCACGTCGTATCCGTGCGTCCCTGGTCACGAGATCGTCGGACGAGTGACGAAGGTCGGCCGCGATGTGACGCGATTTAAAGAAGGCGATCTGGCTGCGGTCGGCTGCCTGGTTGATTCGTGCCGCACGTGCGACAACTGCCGCGCTGACCTCGAGCAGTTTTGCGATAATCCGCGCGCGACCTTCACCTACAACAGCGAAGACAAGCATCTCGGCGGCGTCACCTTCGGCGGTTACTCGAGCCGCATCGTGGTGGTCGAGGATTTCGTCCTGCGCGTTTCAGATAAACTCGACCTGGCCGCGACTGCGCCGCTACTTTGTGCGGGGATCACGACCTATTCGCCGTTGCGCAAATGGAAGGTCGGCAAAGGACACAAAGTCGGCGTTGTCGGCCTCGGCGGCCTCGGGCACATGGCGGTGAAATTCGCGCATGCGTTTGGAGCGCATGTCGTGCTCTTCACGACATCGCCTGGAAAAACAGAAGACGCGCGGCGTCTCGGCGCCGCGGAGGTTGTCGTCTCAAAAAACGGCGACGAGATGGCGAAGCACAACAATTCGTTCGATTTCATTCTCGATACGGTTTCGGCAAAGCACGACCTCGGCGCGTACCTCACGCTCTTAAAACGCGACGGAGCAATGGTGCTCGTCGGCGTGCCTCCGGAGCCGGTGCCGGTCGCGGTGTTCAACCTCATCATGCCGCGGCGTCAGCTCGCCGGTTCGCTGATTGGCGGAATCGCCGAGACGCAGGAGATGCTCGATTTCTGCGGTGACCACGGCATCACCTGCGACGTCGAGATGATCCGAATGGACCAGATCAACGAAGCGTACGAGCGAATGCTGAAAAGCGACGTGAAATATCGTTTCGTGATCGACATGGCGTCGCTCAAATCGTGACATTCCGTTCGTGCTCGCGCAGAATCTCTAAATGGCTTCAGGTAAACGCTCCGTTGTTCGGCTGGTAATTGGACTGCTGGTAATATTGATTATCGGAGCAGGCGCGCTCTGCGGCACTTCGTATTACCAGGTGGTCGAGAAAGCGAACGCAGCCTACGCGCAATTCGCACCGGCCAGCGCGCGGATCAGCCGACTCAAGCGGACCGGCGCGTATACGCTTTCGATTTTGTGGAAACTGAGGTTCGCGAAACCGAGCAGCCGCGCACCGACCGTTGCCGTCTGGCACCTGCAGCCATTTGGCGCCGTCGACTTTCAGGGCGGCAAACACTAACGCTCCACGGGCCTGTAGCTCAGCGGTTAGAGCAGGGGACTCATAATCCCTTGGTCCCAGGTTCGAATCCTGGCGGGCCCATGGCTTGCTGCAACGAAGGTGATTGATCACGCGCTCTGTTGCTGCCTTTGATGCTTCGTGCGATGAATCGCGAGGTAAACTCCCCCTCTGGCGTGTCACAATTCCGTGCATTCCTCTCCGCGTCGCAGATCGCGACGGGCTCGCGTCGTTTTAAACTACAATGAAGAAGACCACCTCTGTACCCGCGCGTCAGTCGAACGGCGCCGGCGCTAATGGCAGCGCAACGCGCGACGAGCAAATCCTGACCGCGCTGGTCGCGTTTAAGCGCGGCGATTTCACCGTTCGGCTGCCGGACGAGTGGACGGGAATTTCGGGCAAGATCGCGGACAACTTCAACGATGTGATCGCGACCAATCAGCGGCTCGCGCGCGAGCTGGAGCGGATTGCGCGCGTGGTCGGCAAAGAGGGGCGGATCACGCAACGGGCAGTGCTCGGGCAGGTGTCGGACTGCTGGGCCGAAGCGATCGGCTCGGTCAACGATTTGATCAGTGACTTGGTGCGTCCAACGAGTGAAACCGCGCGGGTCATTGGCGCAGTCGCGAAAGGCGATCTTTCGCAGACGATCGCGATGGACATCGAGGGGCGGCCGCTGCGCGGCGAGTTTCGGCGCACCGCGAAGATCGTGAACACGATGGTCGAGCAGCTCGGAGCGTTCGCGTCCGAGGTGACCCGTGTCGCGCGCGAGGTCGGCACGGAAGGGAAGTTAGGCGGCCAGGCGCAGGTGAAAGGCGTCGCCGGCACGTGGAAAGACCTGACGGAAAACGTTAACCTGATGGCGGGCAACCTGACCGCGCAGGTGCGAAACATCGCGACGGTTACGACCGCGGTCGCGAACGGCAACCTGACGAAGAAGATTACCGTCGACGTCAAAGGCGAGTTCCTCGAGCTGAAAGACACCGTCAACACGATGGTGGATCAGCTCCGGTCGTTTGCGTCGGAAGTGACGCGCGTGGCGCGGGAAGTCGGCAGCGAAGGAAATCTGGGTGGCCAGGCGCGCGTGGAAGGTGTTTCCGGCACGTGGAAGGACCTGACCGACTCGGTGAATTTCATGGCGCGGAACCTGACCGCGCAAGTGCGCAACATTGCCGCCGTCACCACGGCGGTCGCGAACGGAGATCTCTCGAAGAAGATCACGGTCGATGTGCGTGGCGAGATTCGCGAGCTGAAAGACACCATCAACACGATGGTCGATCAGCTCAGCTCGTTTGCGTCGGAGGTGACGCGCGTGGCGCGAGAAGTCGGCACGGAGGGCAAACTCGGCGGCCAGGCGGATGTCCGCGGTGTGGCTGGCACGTGGAAAGACCTCACGGATTCGGTCAATTCGATGGCGGGCAACCTGACCGCGCAGGTGCGCAACATCGCAGAAGTGACCACCGCGGTAGCGACCGGCGATTTGTCGAAAAAGATCACCGTCGATGTGCGCGGCGAAATCCTGGAGCTGAAGGACACGATCAACACGATGGTGGACCAGCTGCGTTCGTTTGCCGCGGAAGTCACTCGCGTGGCGCGCGAAGTCGGCACGGAAGGCAAACTCGGCGGGCAGGCGGACGTGCCCGGCGTCGGTGGCACGTGGAAGGACCTGACCGACAACGTGAACATGATGGCGGGCAACCTGACCGCGCAGGTGCGCAATATCGCGGAAGTGACCACTGCGATCGCGACCGGTGACCTGTCGAGGAAGATCACCGTCGATGTGCAGGGAGAAATCCTGGAGATGAAGAACACGATCAACACGCTTGTTGATCAGCTGAGCTCGTTTGCCTCAGAGGTGACGCGCGTCGCGCGGGAAGTGGGAAGCGAGGGCAAGCTCGGCGGCCAGGCGGATGTGCGCGGAGTTTCCGGGACGTGGAAGGATTTAACCGACTCGGTCAACTTCATGGCGGGCAATCTGACCGCGCAGGTGCGCAACATTGCCGAGGTGACGACCGCGGTCGCAAACGGCGATCTTTCGAAAAAGATCACGGTCGACGTCAAAGGCGAGATTCGCGCCCTCAAGGACACCGTCAACACGATGGTCGATCAGCTCAGCTCGTTCGCGTCGGAAGTGACGCGCGTCGCGCGCGAGGTCGGCAGCGAAGGCAAACTCGGCGGCCAGGCTGAAGTTCGCGGAGTCGGCGGCACGTGGAAAGACCTCACCGACTCGGTCAACTTCATGGCCGGCAACCTGACGGCGCAGGTCCGCAATATCGCGCTGGTTACGACCGCAGTCGCAAACGGCGATCTGAGCAAGAAAATCACCGTCGACGTGCGCGGCGAGATTCTGGAGTTGAAAAACACGATCAACACGATGGTCGACCAGCTCAGCTCATTTGCTGCGGAAGTCACTCGCGTTGCGCGCGAAGTCGGCACCGAAGGAGAGCTAGGCGGGCAGGCGGAGGTCGAGGGCGTCGCCGGCACGTGGAAAGACCTGACCGACTCGGTGAATTCGATGGCGTCGAATCTCACCTCACAGGTGCGCAACATCGCGGAAGTGACCACTGCGGTCGCGACTGGCGATTTGTCGAAGAAAATCACGGTCGACGTCAAAGGCGAAATCCTCGAGCTGAAAAACACCATCAACACGATGGTCGATCAGCTCAGCTCGTTTGCTGATGAGGTGACGCGCGTCGCGCGCGAGGTCGGCAGTGAAGGAAGACTTGGCGGTCAGGCAGACGTCAAAGGCGTTGCCGGCACGTGGAAGGACCTGACCGATTCGGTCAATTCGATGGCCGGCAACCTGACCGCGCAGGTCCGCAACATCGCGGAAGTGACCACCGCGGTCGCGAACGGCGATTTGTCCAAAAAGATCACGGTCGATGTGCGCGGCGAGATTTTGCAGCTGAAGGACACGATCAACACCATGGTCGATCAGCTCCGCTCATTCGCATCGGAGGTGACGCGCGTCGCGCGCGAGGTCGGCACGGAAGGAAAACTCGGCGGCCAGGCGGATGTGCGCGGTGTTGCCGGCACGTGGAAGGATCTGACCGATTCGGTTAATTCGATGGCCGGCAATCTGACCGCGCAGGTGCGCAACATCGCGGACGTGACGACCGCGGTCGCCAATGGTGATCTCTCCCGAAAAATCACGGTGGATGTGAAGGGCGAGATTCTCGAGCTGAAGAACACGATCAACACGATGGTCGATCAGCTCAGCTCGTTTGCCGCGGAGGTGACGCGCGTGGCGCGTGAGGTGGGCAGCGAAGGAAAACTCGGCGGCCAGGCGGATGTGCGCGGCGTTGCCGGCACGTGGAAAGATCTGACCGATTCAGTGAACTCGATGGCTTCGAACCTGACGTCGCAGGTGCGCAACATTGCGGAAGTGACCACCGCCGTCGCGACGGGCGATTTGTCCAAAAAGATCACCGTCGATGTCCGCGGCGAGATTCTGCAGCTGAAAGACACGATCAACACGATGGTGGATCAGCTCCGCTCGTTTGCGTCCGAAGTCACGCGCGTGGCGCGCGAGGTCGGCAGCGAAGGCAAGCTCGGCGGGCAGGCGCGGGTGGAGGGCGTTTCGGGCACGTGGAAGGACCTGACCGATTCGGTGAACTTCATGGCCGGCAACCTGACCGCGCAGGTGCGTAACATTGCGCTCGTCACGACGGCGGTCGCGAACGGCGATCTTTCCAAGAAGATCACCGTCGATGTGCGCGGCGAAATTTTGGAACTCAAAAACACCGTCAACACGATGGTGGATCAACTGAACTCATTCGCGTCGGAAGTGACACGTGTCGCGCGCGAGGTCGGAACCGAAGGCCGCCTCGGCGGCCAGGCGGACGTGAAAGGCGTCGCCGGCACGTGGAAAGACCTGACCGACTCGGTGAATTTCATGGCCGTCAACCTGACGAACCAGGTGCGCGGCATCGCCCGCGTCGTAACCGCGGTCGCGAACGGCGATCTCAAGCAGAAGCTGCTCGTCGAGGCGAAGGGCGAAATTGCCGCGCTCGCTGACACGATCAACAGCATGACCGACACGCTGGCGACTTTCGCCGAGCAGGTGACGACTGTTGCGCGTGAGGTCGGCGTGGAAGGGGAGCTCGGCGGGCAGGCGAGCGTTCCCGGCGCGGCTGGGACGTGGCGCGACCTGACCGACAACGTCAATCAGCTCGCCGCAAATCTGACGACGCAGTTGCGCGCGATCGCTGACGTGGCGACGGCGGTGACGAAAGGCGATCTGACGCGCTCGATTCAGGTGCAGGCAGCTGGCGAGGTCGCGCTCGTGAAAGACAACATCAACGAGATGATCCGCAACCTGAAGGACACGACTTCGCGGAACGAGGAGCAGGACTGGCTGAAAACGAACCTCACCAGGTTCACTCGCATGCTGCAGGGTCAGCGCGATCTGCTGACGGTCGGCAACATGATTCTTTCCGAGCTGGCACCGCTCGTCTCGGCGCAGCAGGGAGTCTTCTATGTCATGGACGGCTCAGACTCCGATCCCGAGCTGGCCTTGCTGGCCACTTACGCATGCCGCGCGCCGAACGGGACGAACCACCGCTTCCGGCTCGGCGAAAGCTTGGTCGGCCAGGCGGCTCTCGAGAAACGGCGCTTTCTCCTCAACGAGGTGCCGGACGGCTACGTGCGTGTCGCGTCAGGTCTGGGCGAGGCGAGCCCGAAGAACATCGTGGTTCTGCCGATTCTCTTCGAAGGAAAGGTGAAGGCGGTGATGGAGCTTTCGTCGCTCGAAAGTTTTAACCAGACGCACCAGGCGTTCCTCGAACAACTGACGCAGAGCATCGGGATTGTGCTCAACAACATCGAGGCGAATACGCGAACGGAAGATCTGCTCAAGCAATCGCAGTCGCTCGCGAGCGAGCTGCAAAAGCGACAAGAGGAGTTGCAAAAGACGAACCTCGAGCTGGAAGAGAAAGCACGGTCGAACCTGGCGAAGGACCAATTCCTCGCCATGCTCAGCCACGAATTGCGGACTCCGTTGACGCCGGTCCTCGCCTCCGCGCTGGCGCTGGAAAGCGAGCAGGATTTACCGGGAAACATTCACGAATCGCTGCAGATGATCCGCCGCAACGTCGAGCTGGAGGCGCGGCTGATCGACGATCTGCTCGATTTGACCCGCATCAGCAAAGGCAAGGTGCAGCTCAACTTCGAGATCGTCGACGCGCACACACTGCTGCAAAACGCGCTTGAGATTTGCCACGCCGAGATGGATCGCAAGCACATCGCGCTTCACCTCGATCTCGCCGCCGATAAGGTGCATCTGCGCGCAGACCCGGCGCGCGTGCAGCAGATATTCTGGAACCTGATCAACAACGCGGTGAAGTTCACGCGCAATTCCGGCGAGATCCGCATCCGCACATCGAATGGCCCGGGCGATGAACTGCAAGTCGAAGTAGCCGACAACGGCATGGGGATCGAGCCCGATGCGTTGCCGAAGATTTTCGACGCGTTCGAGCAGGCGAGTCGGACAAAACTCGGAGGACTCGGCCTCGGTCTTGCGATCAGCAAAACCCTGGTCGAAGCGCACAAAGGCACGATTACCGCCGAGAGCGCCGGACGCGATCAGGGCGCGAAATTTACCGTCACCTTCGCGACCTGCGAGAAGATGGAAATGCAGCGAAGGCCCGCGATTGCGCCGGCGGTGTCGACGCGGCAGCCAATGCGAATTCTTCTCGTCGAAGACCACGAGGATACCAACCGGTCGTTGACGAATCTGCTGCGGCTCCGCGGTTACGATGTCGAGTCAGCCAATAACGTCGAATCCGGGCGCGCTCTCGCCGACCGCCGCGACTTCGATGTCCTGATCAGCGATCTCGGTTTGCCGGACGGCTCGGGGATTGACCTGATCCAGTCACTGCGCCTGAAACGGCCGGTCTACGGGATTGCGTTGACGGGCTTCGGAATGGAAGAAGACGTGCAAAAGAGCCGCGATGCCGGATTCAAGCACCATCTGGTGAAGCCGATCGATCTGAACAAGCTCGACACGTTCATTCAGGAAGGTGCAGTCGCAGCGCAAACGCGCGTTTTGGCTGCTGAATGACGGGCGCGCGTCGCGACTCCGCTTTTCGCGCGAAAAGCACGGTTTACGAGGAGAATCGATTGACAGCGCAGCCGAGCGTGAACAATACTGCCGCGTGTTGAAAAAATTCATCCCGCAGAAGCCGGGGTCTTCGGTCGGAGAAGGATCGTTGAACTCGGGCGCCGACGAGCGGGCAAACGGACTGACCCCGCGCGAGGAGCCAAAACCGGCACCGGCATCACCACCACCACCACCATTATCAACCGCATCACCCACCACTGATTACAGAAAACCTATGGCTGAACACACTGGCAAAGACGTCCTCTCGAGCGACGTGGAAATCAAAGGCTCGATCAAATTCCAAAAAGAGCTGCTCATCGACGGCAAAGTGGAAGGTGAAATTAATTCCGACGGCGTGCTGACGATCGGCGAGAACGCCGACATTCGCGGCGAGGTCAAAACCAAATCGATCACCGTCTACGGAAAAGTTCACGGCAACATCACGGTCGGAGAGCGTTGCGAATTGAAATCGCGCTGCACGCTGCAGGGCGACCTGAAAGCGGCGCGTCTCGTGATCGAGGAAGGCGCCACTTTCATCGGCAAATCCGAGGTGACGAGTAGCGGCGGTGGATCGAACAAATCGAACGCGTCGCGTCCCGAGATCGTCCGCAATGATGAGCCGGCAGCCCCGGTGAAATCGGCGTTCGGCGCCCGCGCTTAATCGCAGTCACTCCGGGGTCGCGGTAGTGGCAAAGTCGTCGCCTGTAAAGGTCAGTGTGGAGTGTCCACACTGCGGCTTTAAACAACTCGATTACGCCGCTGCCAAGAGCACGATGTGCCGGCAGTGCGGGAAACATTTCTCGCCTGCCGCCACGCCGCAGCAACCCCGGCCGGCGCAGCCACGCCAGGCTCCTGGCGCGGTTGCGGCGGACATCGGCGCGTCGATTCGAGGCCGGTTCGAAGGCCTTTGGGCGACGAAGCGCAATTCGGTCATCGAGTGCTTCGATTGCAAGGCGAAGCAGGAGGTCGCCGCCGCCGCGCCTTCCACAAACTGCCCGAAATGCGGCGCACACCAGGACCTGCGCGATTACAAAATCACGACGAGCTTTAGCCGCTCAATCCGCACGCATGGCGAACTTCATCTGACGCCGAAAGGCGACTTGAGCAGCACCAGCGTGATCTGTCGCTCCGCGATCATCGAGGGTAAGCTGCGCGGCAATTTGCAATGCGCGGAGACGGCGCGGATCAGCTGCGTCGGCAAACTGCCCGGTCGTCTCGCAGCGCAGCACGTGCTGATCGAGCGTCGATCGGACGTCCAGTTCTTCCGGCGCGTTCGCGTCAAAAGCCTCGAAGTGCACGGCCACATGACCGGCGATGTCGTTGCAGAGACGGTCGTTGTCATCCATCGCCATGCGTCGCTCGACGGCAACGTGACCGCGAAATCCATCTCGGTGGAAAAGGGCGGGATGTTCTCGGGGCAGCTCGTGATCGGCAGCGTTGCGCTCGAGCAGGCGGAGCTGATTCCGAGTGCGCCAGGTGGCGCGGAAGCTTCGCGCCAAGCTGATCCGGCGCTGTTGATCGGGCAACCATTGCCTGCGGCCTGACCGGCCTCAATGCAAAAGCTGCTGCCACGCAGCCCGTATCAGCGACTCGGAGGTTACGTTCATCTCCCCCGCCTGATCGACAAAGCGAAGCTGCACCGGAAAGGGCTGCTCGACGGATATAATTACAAGACCGTTGGATTCGACAAACATCTCCTCGCGTTTCTGAAGGTCGATCCCGACGCGTTCGAAGAAGCGGCCAATCGTCTCGACGATGACGACAAGATTCTGGCGTGGATTCGCGATCACGGTGTCGAACATTCGCCCGAGGAGATCGAGCACTGGAACGAGCAAATGATTTCGCGGCGTCCCGACACCGCGGTGAAGAAAGCGCGGTTTCTCCATTTCCTGAAAGAAGCCGGCGGCGATGGGCGTAAAGACATCGGCACGTATTTCGACCTGATCGAGTTCGACGAAGGGCGACGGCAATAGCACGGGGGCTGCCGCCAAGGCGGTTTATTGCGCGAACTGCGCAAAGATGCGGTTTGCTTGTTCGAGCGTCTCTTTGCTGCCGATGTCAAACCAGGTTCCGCGAATCTGGAATGTCTTGATTGGTTTGCGCGGGTAGAGCCATTGCACGAACCGCCCGGGTTGGTCGGGGTTGTTACCGGCCGCGACGTAGGTGGTGAAAAGCGGGAGCACCTCGCGCGAGTAGTAGTAGAGTGCGATGCCGGCGATGGTGCTCTTCGGGTTCGTCGGCTTTTCCTCAAACTGGGTGATCACGCCTTCCGCATTGGTCGTGATGTTCGCGTACTTTTTGATCGCCTCGAGATCGTGGACGTCATACGTCGCAAGCGTCGCGACAGAACCACGTGCGGCGTCGACGAAGCCGGTGAGCGGCTCGCTGAAAAGATTATCGCCTGCAACGACAATCAGGTCCGCGCCACTCAGATCCTCGCGCGTCAGCACCAGGTTGATGTCGCCGATCGCGCCGAGCTTGTTCGAATCGTCGGTCGAGCCGTCGTTAACAATTTTGAACTGCGCGCTCGGTCGGCGCTGTTTGTATCCGTCTGCCCAGCGTTGAAAATCATCCGCGAATTTCGCGTTGGTCACGATGTAGATCGTCTCGATGTCGGGAACGGGCGCGAGGTTGTCCAGCACCCACTCGATCATCGGTTTGCCGGCCACTTCCAGCAGCGGCTTGGCTTTGGTCTTCGTAAGCGGATAGAGGCGCGTTGCGTAGCCGGCAGCCAAAATCAAAACGTTCATCGCATCAAGATCGTGCGGCAGATGTGCGCTGGCGGTTGCGACGCGACGGATTCGCAGCTTTATCGCGGAATCGCCGCTGATCTCAGCGCTTGCTGAAGCGAAGCGATCCGCGTCTGATCGGTGATCTTCGCGCGAGTCATTGCGTCGACGACATAGAACGTATCGATCGCCGCGCCCTTTTCGGTGATGATGCGGGAGGAGGCGATAGCGACCGCTTCGCGCGCGAGCGCCGTCAGGAATTCGTAGAGCAGCCCGATACGGTCGGCCGCTTCGACCTGCACCAGCGTGTAGGCGCGATGCGCCTTGTTATCGATCGCGATGCGGGTCGGAAACTCGATCTCGCGCCGCGATTGTTGTGGAAGCCTGGCGCGCGCTTGCTCGAGCAATCTTCTGAAATCGAACTCCGGCGTTGAGAGTGCGTTCTGCAGAACCTGATCTACCAGCTGGTGATCGCGTGGATCGGCTGCCGCGCGATTGTGAACATCACATACGCGAAACACGTCGAGCGCCAGATTGTCGCCTCGGATGTAAATGTCCGCACTGAGGATGTTCAGCGGCACGACCGCGAGCGAGCCGGCAATCTTCTCCAGCAACTGCTGTGTGTCCCACGAGCAGAATGACGCGATCGTATGGCCGCGATCCGGGAACACCTGCCACTGCACGGCGGCGGTAAGGTGTTGATCCGTGTTCGAAACGAGGCGTCGCAAAAAGCTGCGAAAGAGCTCGATGTGCGAGATGACGCCGTCGACGCCGAACGAGCGGAAATAATTGTCCGGCATGAAATCGAAGAGCGCTTCGATCTCGTCGCGGTAATCGGCGCCGAGCCGCTCGCTCACCGCAGCCTCGAGTGCGTCGCGCTGAATCTTCGTCTGCTCGTGGAAATTCCGCGCGTCACTCAGGTAACGCGTTGTCACGTGGTACAACTGCCAGACGAGCGATTCTTTCCAGTCCGACCAGGCTTCAGCGCTTGTGCCCTGACCGTCGGCGAGCGTCAGCAACATCAGCGCGTCGAGGTTCGCCTGGTCGTGCACGATCGCGGCGAACTCGATCGCCGTCTCCGGGTCATCGATGTTGCGCTGCTGCGCGAGCGTCGAAAGCGTGACATGATGATCGACCAGACGAATCAGCGAGCGGCGCTGCCCCGGTTGGAGTTGCAGCCGGATCGCCGCCCGCTGCGCGAACAGAGCGCTCGCTTCGGAATGCGGCCTCGCCGCGACGGCACGTCCGGTGTCATGTAGCAGTAACGCGAGGTACAACACAGCGGCGTCTTCAAGTTTCTCGAACAGCTCGCGGTAGCCGACAAATTTGCTCTCCGCGGTTGACGCCAGTGCGTCGAGTTTCTCAATGCAAACGAGCGTGTGCTCGTCCGCTGTGTAACGATGGAAAAACTCGTGCTGCACCAGACACGTCAGCCCGCCGAACTCCGGAAGGTAACGGCCGAGAAAATCAACCTCGTGCATCAAGCGCAACACGCGTCCGACCTCGCCTTTGCGGGACAGGATTCGCTTGAACACCTCGCGCGGCTCTTTCGCGTACTGAAACGTGCGCGTCACCAGGCCGAGATTGCGTGTAATCAGATCCGCGAGTTCTGGACTTAGAGCGACATTATGCGTCTGCACGATCTCAAACACCTGCATCATTAGCTCCGGCTGCCGCTTGAAGAGATCAGCGCGCTTCGCAAACAGGTGACGATCGCGAACGACAAACGCGCCCATCTCTTGCTCCGCCTCAGGCGCAGAGGCGCCGGGCAGTAATCCACTGCCGGCGAGCTGCTCCGTCACACGTTCGGTCACGCGAAAGATCGCCCGGGTGTGCTCGTAGTAGTCTTTCATCAGCGCCTCGCTTCGGAGAATACCGGTCCGCTGCCGATACCCGAGGCGCTGCGCGATTTGCTCCTGCATCGTCAGGTGCAGGATATCTGTCGCTCGCCCGGTCGCGTAATGAAGATCGGTTCGCAACCGGAGCAGAAAATCGTAAGCGGCGTCGATCCGCCGTCGATCGGCATCACTGAGCCATTCCTTGCCGATGAGGTGGCGTGGCGAGACCGATCCCTCATCAAACGAGGTGATCCAGAGCAGGTTTTGGTAATCGCGAAGTCCGCCACACCCGCTCTTGAGGTGTGGCTCCTGCATGTAAACCGTGCCGCCAAACTTCGCGTGCCGCGCCGCCTGGTCGCGCATTCGAAATTCGACATAGGCAGCTTTCTGTCCATCGACGCAAACCGCGCGGAATTCCTGCCGAAACCGCTCGGAGAGCTCGGCGTCGCCGGCGACATAGCGAGACTCCAGCATTGCCGTCTTTGTGAGCATCTCGCCATTCGCCTGGGCGAGCGCTTCACCGATGGATCGAGTTGAATGGCCGACTTTGAAACCGATGTCCCAGAGCAGGTACAAGATTTGTTCAACGACATCGCTCACGTAGCGCGAAATGTCGGCGTCGGAATCGTCGTGCAGAAACATGACGTCGACGTCGCTAAAGGGGTTTAGCTCTCCGCGTCCGTAGCCACCGAGCGCGATCAGCGCGAGTGGGGTGGGAGCAGCGCCGGCTGCTCGTGCGTGCTCGGCCGCAGCGGCGAAGACGCGACGCAGCAACACGTCCACCAATTCGACACGCAACGCGCAGATTTCATGGCCGCCTTCGCCGGCGTGATGTTTCAGCCAGAGACGATGTTCCTCGATCTTGAGGAACTTCTTGTAGATCGGGAGAACGTCTGTTGGCCGCGTTGCGCCGGTGCCGGCGAGCTGTCGCTCCGCATTCGCGAGGACCTTCTCCTGGTGGCGCGACATACAGAACAATAAAGATGTAGAGGCGGTTGTGCCAACCGCCTCGCCACTCAGAGCCGCCCGCTAGAACGGCTCACCGCAGCGCGATCGCGTAGCGCCGCATTTTATTGTAGAGCGTTGGACGCTGAATCCCGAGCAGCTGGGCGGCTTTCTTCTTGTTGCCGTGACATTTCGCGAGTGCCTGCAGGATCGCGTTTCGCTCCATGTCCTCGAGGCTTTGGGGACCGCCGCCATTTGCATTCGTTCGGTCGATCTGCTGCAGCGCGACCGGTAGCTGCACTTCCGCCGGGAGTTCTTTGACGGTGATTTGCTCCTGCCGCGCCAGCACGACCGCGTATTCGATTGCGTTCTGCAGCTCCCGCACGTTGCCCGGCCAGGCGTAATCGATCAGTTTTTGAAAAGCTTCCGGCGTGATTTCCGGTTCGGAACGCCCGAGCTGCTCCGAAAATCTTTTCACGAACGACGCGACGAGCGGCGGAATATCTTCCTTCCGTTCGCGCAACGGCGGCACTTCGATTTGAAAGGTGTTTAGCCGGTAATACAAATCCGACCGCAGCCGGTTCTCAGCGAGGGCTTGCGCGATCGGGCGGTTCGTCGCCGCCACGACGCGGAAATCGGCTTTCACCGTTTTCGTGCTGCCGAGCGGTCGATATTCGTGTTCCTGCAGAACGCGCAGAAACCGCGTTTGCAGCTCAGCTGGCATCTCGGAAATTTCGTCGAGAAAAAGAGTGCTGCCGTCAGCCGCGGCGATCATCCCTGGGAAATCATTCATCGCGCCGGTGAATGCGCCTTTGACGTAGCCAAATAACTCCGACTCGATCATCGCCTGCGGGAAAGCGGCGCAGTTTAGCTTCACCATCGGCTTGTCCGCGCGTCGGCTACGCGTGTGAATTACATTCGCGATCACTTCCTTGCCGACGCCGCTTTCGCCGGTGATCAGCACGTTGGCATCCGAGGGCGCCATCGCCTCGATCATCTCATCGATCTGCTGCATCGCCTTGCTCTTGATCACGGGCGCAAGGCGCGTCTCCGCCAGCTCCAGCCGCTTCTCGAGCTGCTTCGTTTTTTTCCGGAGCTGTTCGGTTTCGCGGAGCAACGACTGTTTCTCGAGCGCTTTCTCGACCAGACTCAGCAGCTCTTCCGGTGCGTACGGCTTGCTGATGAAATGGTATGCGCCGCGCTTGATCGATTCGATCGCGTTATTAAGAGAGTCGTGCGCGGTGAGGATAATCACCTGCGTCTCCGGGTGTTCCGCCTTGATCTGATCGAGCATTTGCAGCCCGTCCGCGTCCGGCAGTTGCAGATCCAGCAACACGAGTGACGGCTCGCTGCTTTTCAGAGCGCGCGTGCCGTTAGACGCGTTCGCAGCGGTCTGCACTTCATAGCCGTGACGCCCGAGCAGCGCCTCGAGCGTCATGAGGATCGGACGCTCGTCGTCGATGATTAGGATGCGGCGGTTTTCAGAAGTCATGCGTCAGCGCGGATCATCGCGCCGTTGGCGGCGAGTCCACGTCCAGAAGCAGCATGCGACGCGCACCGATAGCAATTTATTCATTCGCATGCGATCGCGGATCAGCGCGCAAATTAAGCCGTTGTCAGCGGCAATGTAATCGTCGTCACCAGAGTGGATGCGTCGCTGTCGAAGTGCGCATCGAGACGACCTCGGTGCGCGTCGAGAATGCGCTGGCTGCGATACAATCCGAGGCCGTAACGGCCGTGTGCCACATTCCGCAGGGGCTCGCGACCCCAGGTATCCATCGAGGCGATGTGCCCGGTTTTCGGCTCGCGCAGCGTCAGCACAAATGTTGTTCCTTCGTTCTGCGCGGCGACCTCGATTTTACCGGTGCCGCGGTCATGGCGCAGCGCATTGTCGAACACCTCGAGCAGCGCAATTTGCAGCAGCTGCGGATCGATGTTCAGCGTCGCATTGTCGACCATCGCTTTCCAATCCAGCTCGCTCTCGGCCTGCGGAAATGTTTCCGTCACCTTGCGGCGCAAGTCGTCCACCAAATCGCCGGCCCGGTACTCGATCGGGGAGAGCTTCACATCGCCAAGCGCATTCGTCAGTTGCTGCAGAGACTTGGCCAGTTCGGAAAAGATCTCCCGCAGCCGCTTGACGTCTGCCTTGAGGTCTTCGTCCTCCGCGATTTCCGTGATGAACGCCGCCTGCAGTTCGGCCGCGTTCAGTGAATTGCGGATGTCATGGCTCAGTTGCCGGACGAATCGGCTGATGTCGCGCATCGGCACCTGCAATTCGTCGATTGGCTCCCGCTCGTGATCGCGCTGATCCGCCATATTGTCGGACAATGGGTGCAGGTCGCGCGCGCGCAACTGCCAACGTGCTAACTCTTCGCTGAAAAAGTAATCTCGCCAGGGGTCGGCGCAGCCGTTTCGCGAATCTGCGAACTGTTGGCCGCGAGATGCCGCAGGATGTGGAACACATCTTCCGGATCGGCTCCGATTGCTTGTCCAATTGCCTCCGCCGTCTGGCCTGCGGCTGTGAGCTGCTCCATCACGCGCTTTTGCAGTTCCAGCACCCGGGTTGCAGCCTTTTTCCCCGCTTCGACGCCGGGCTGGTGATAAGCATTGATGTTGACCAGCGATCCGTAGAAGCCGACCGCCCGCTCATAGAGCGCGATC
>CADDYX010000045.1 GCA_902810735.1 Verrucomicrobiota bacterium
GATTGGGACGCCGTCCCACATCCCTTCATGCCGCCGCTCAAACCCGAGCACGTGGATGTACCATTCGGCCGAACGGTGCGGGTCGCTGACGCTCAACGCGATGTGGTCGATACCTTCCAGCTCCATTCACGATCACCTTTCGCCGGGCGCGGCGGCACGCAAGCGGCGGCAGATTGAGGTTGCCAAAAACCAAACCACGGGTTGCATAACACGCGATGCAGCGACTTCGTCTTTCACTCTGGATTTTGCTGCTGGCCTCCACCGGCGCGTTTGCGGCCGACGTGGAAGTGCAGACCGGAAACTCGAAGCTGCCGATGTACCGCCCGGCGTTGGTCGGTTCTGGCCCGGCGGCGATCATCAACACGATTGATACGAAGGGCCTCGTTCAGCAAGGGCAAAAGGATGCCGCGGTCATGTTCTCGTGTTCGGTCGCGAAGGACGGCGAGGTGATGTGGAGTGGCACGTATCACGGCACGCCCGGTTCGCAGTTGCTCGAGAAAGAGGTGCTGAAACGCCTCACCGGCGCCAAGTTCATTCCCGCTGTCTACAATCATCAGCCGGTCGAAGTTATCTTTAATGGCAGCGTTTTCTTCGCTGTGATCGACGGCAAACCGCGACTCCGGATTTTTTCCAACCAGGAAGGCGAGGAGTTGAAGAAGGAGAGCGATTTCGTCGCGCCGCAGCCGTTCATTGGCAACGAATCCGGCTTCAATGGTTTTCATTATCCCGCAGACCTGCCGGTGGAAGTTCGCGGTGAAGTATCGCTCCGCGCCACGATCAGTGCGACTGGCGTGCTGAAGGACCTTCAGGTCGCGAGTGAGGATCCGCCGCTCGTCGGGTTGGGCCAGGCGGCGATGCTCGATTTGCGCAACGCGCGCTTTATCCCTGCATTTCGGGGCGGACAGCCGGTCGAGAGTACCGTGACGATCCCGGTTTTCTTCCATCCAAAATAACGGTGCCGTGATCGGCACGGAGTTTTTTCAGCGCGATCCGCTGCTCTGCGCGCGAGAACTGATCGGCACCACGCTGGTGTGGGGGCGCTGCGCTGGCGTAGTCGTCGAATGCGAAGCGTACCTGACCGAGAATGACGAGGCCTGCCACACCTTCACGCGGCCGAGCACGCGAGCCTTCGTCGAGCGGAACGCGCCCGGTGCGATTTACATTTACCTCAATTACGGCATGCACTGGATGCTGAACGTCCTCGTGAAAGGCGCGCCGCAAACAGGTTTGATTCTCCTCCGCGCTCTGCAGCCTGTCGCCGGCGTTCGGTTGATGAAAAAGCGGCGAGGCACAGAGGAGGAACGGCAGCTCTGCTCCGGGCCCGGTAAACTGACCCAGGCGCTCGACATCACAGATCGTCATCACGAATTGAGCATGTGCACGGACGAGCGCCGCTGTTTTCTCCCGCGCGCACATGACGTGCAGGTGGTGAGCGATGCGCGCATTGGCATCACACGCTCCGCAGAGCATCCGTGGCGGTTCACTTTGCGCGGCAGCAAATTTGTAAGCCGGCCGCCAAAGTTGTAATCTCCGCGATGCATTCGGCCAAATCGCGAGTGCTGCTTGGGATGAGCGGCGGCGTCGATTCGAGTGTCGCTGGTTATCTGCTCAAGCAGCAGGGCTATGACGTCGTCGGGGTGACGATGAAGGTGTGGCCGCAGGATTGTATCTCGCGTGCGGAGGACAAATGCTGCGGGCCGCAGGCAGTCGCCGACGCCCGCGCCGTGGCGCATTCGTTAGGCATTCCGCATTACGTGGTTGACGAAGCGCAGGAATTTGAGCGGCTGGTGATCGATTATTTTTCCAGCGAATACCAGGCCGGTCGGACGCCGAATCCGTGCGTGATGTGCAATGAGAAGCTCAAGTTTGGGAATCTCTGGGCGAAAGCGGAGGCGCTCGGCTGCGATCACATCGCGACCGGGCATTACGCGATCATCGAGCACCACGGCGATCGAGCGGTGCTGCGAAAAGGGGCCGATCCGCGCAAAGATCAGTCATACTTCCTGTTCAGTCTGCGCCAACCGCAACTGCAGCGCGCCCTGACACCGCTTGGCGCGATGTCGAAGCCCGAGATTCGCGACATCGCGCGCTCGTTAGGCCTGAAGGTCGCCGACAAGGTCGATAGCCAGGAAATCTGTTTTGTGCCGGGCAACGACTACAAGGCGTTTCTGCGTTCACACCTGCGCAATGACGAGTTTCACCCCGGCGGGATTTACGACATCGCCGGCGACTATCTCGGCGAACACGCCGGCATTGAGATGTTCACGATTGGGCAGCGGAAAGGGCTCCCCGGCGGCTCGTCGCGACCGCGCTACGTCGTCGATATTGATGCGGAGACAAACAGGGTCATCGTAGGAGACGCCGCCGATCTCGTGATCGAGGAGTTCGAAATCGATCGCGTGAATTGGATCAGCGCGCCACCTGACGCCGCGCCGCGCAACGTGACGGTGAAGATTCGCTACAGCCATCCCGGGACCGTCGCGACACTCGAACCGCTGCCGGAATCGCGCGCCCGTGTCACGTTGCACGAGCCGCAGAAGGCGGTCACGCCCGGACAGGCGGCAGTGCTTTATGACGGCGACATCGTGATCGGCGGCGGATGGATCTGTCGCAGCGCCGCGCTCGCGGCTGCCTAATTGTGCGCGATCAGGTCACGCTAGCGTTCAGCACCTTTCCGGACGCGGAGATTGCGGCGCGCGTTGCCGGGCAGCTCGTCAGCGGCAGCATCGTGGCATGCGCGAACTTGCTGCCGGCCGTGCAGTCGATCTACCGGTGGGAAGGGAAGCTCGAGAAGAATTCCGAGGCGCTCGTGTTGTTCAAGCTCGCTGCCGACCAGTACGAAGCATTCGAGCGCGAGCTGAAAAAGCTGCACCCGTACGACGTGCCTGAAATTGTCGCCGTTCCGGTCGCGAACGGGCTGCCTGATTATCTCGCCTGGGTGACCGAGAATTCGCAGCCGGCCGGCGCGCGCTAATCCGCTCTGGCGTTCGCCGGTTTCGGCGGAGGCGGTACGTTGCGGAATTCGCGGTGGCGAATCCTCCCGCCGTAATACCCGATGTAGCTTCCGGCCCCGAGCGCGCAAGCCGCAGCGATCGTTGTGATAAACACCAGCGGCTTCGCACTCTGAGGCCATTTCTTCGGACCGAAAATCGCCGCCGCAGCGAGCGCTGCTGTGACATAGAACACCCACACCAGATCGTCGGCGCGGCGCGCATGTGCATCCAGCCACGCTTGTCCCGGCTCGTCCGCCATCGAGAGCACGCGGTCGTATGCTTCGTCGCCGTAGTGTGCGACAGGCCACGCCGAAGCCGCTGTTGCAAAGATCAGGACGAGCGCGGTGATTTGGCCTCCACGGCTCCGCAAATACGTTGCCGCGAGCAAACCGAAAAGCGCGATCGCGAGGCCGTAGACCGGCAGCGGATTCAGCAGGACGTGCACGTACTCGGGCTGGGAGAGGTCCCGAAACCACGCGTTCATCACAATTCAGACGGCTGAGAGGGCGTGACGAACTGCACGTCGGCGATAGGTGGATACTTCGACCAATCTTCCGCGCAGAAATGCCACCACTCGGTGCGCAGTCCGTAAAAGCCGACCCGCGCCATCGCACGTTGCAGCATCGTTAAATTGGACCGCACGATCCGATTGTCGCCGCGGTAAAACAGCATCGCCGCCGGCGTGAAGCTGTCGAAGTCCGTCGGCATCGCAACATCGCGGCCCCACGAGTCGACGAGCGTCGCGTCGACCGCGACGCCGCGCGTGTGCATTGAGCCGACGGTGCCGTTTGGGTTCGAGACAAACGCGTCGTTGCGCCCAGCGTCCCACAGCTGCTCCTGCGCGTTTTTCGGCCGATACGCGTCCCAGATTTTTAAACCAAATCCACCGGCGCGAAGGAATTTTTGGGCAGCGACGAGACGGTCCGCGACACTCGGCCTAACGAGTGCCGGCATGTGCGGCGGGTAAAGCGCGCGCCGGGTGCAGTTTTTGTCCGTCGCGTAGCGGAGATCAATGATGACGGTTGGATCGACTGTCTTGATGTTGACCAGCTCCGTCTCACCCGTTTCGGCCCGCGCGCAGGTGAAGAGCGCCGCGTTGACGGCGAACACAATTGCGATGCGTCTGAAATTAAGATTCACCAATGGAGCACAACCAACCGCAGGAATCGCGGTGTTCTACGGTTGCGGGGCGTCCGTTTTAGCGACGCGCTGCAACAGAAGTCGAGCACTATTCTCCGGCACGTCGAAGCGCAGATCGACGCTCGTGTTTTGCGCCTGCACGTCCGGCGGCTGCGTGAACAACAGCAGGTTGGAATCCTGCAACCGCAGCCAGCGTTGCGGCTCGTCGCGCAGCTTACGCGCGAGCTCCTGCGCGGCCTGCGCGGATTTCACTCTCAACAACAGCCGCGCCCGCGGCGGCGTTTGTAACGTGAACGCGAAACCGAGAAGCTGGGTCGCGTCGAGAAGCTCACGCGTAAAGACCGGGTGAAACGCGTCGGCCAGCTTCGGCGGATCGCGAGAAATCAGGCGCAGCGCACTGGCCTGGTCCAGTGCCTGGAATCGGTCCCACAGCTGGCCCGTGATTTTCAGGTCGAGATCGATCCCCAAACGCACCCGCACAAGTTCTGCGACTTGTGGCTCGGCGCCGACGGCGAGTGTCTTCGGGCCGACGCGCGCAAGCGCGAAGTCCGGTTTTTCCCAAACGGGCAGTCCATTCACCGGATGGCGCGTGTAGCCGTCCTGCTTCTCAACTGCGCGCAAGACGCGAGAGAGATCGTTGCGCGCTTCCACGAGAACAAACTCGCGCGCGCCGGCGCGTTCCGTGGCCATCGCTCTCGTCACGCGCACCGCGTCGCGGCGGAGATCCAGGACCGGTGTTTTGATTGCGCTGCCAAGCAGCCCGTTCCACAGCTGTTGCCATTGGTCGGCTTGACCTTTGCGCCAGCGCTGGGCGAAGTCGTCTTTGTCCAGGCGATCGAGGTTCATCGATAAAATCGCTTCCGTTTCCTGCGGCAGCCATTCGCGTTTCGGCGGCGATTGGAAAATCAGCGGGACAATGATCGCGAGCAGGACGAGCACGGAAATGATGCTGAAGTAAAATTTCCGCAGCTCCTGCTTGTCGATCTGGCTCGAGAGCACGGCGAGCTCGGCGGAATGCTGTGCATGCCGGTCGAGTGCTTCGCGGTGGCGTTCGACCTCGGTCAGCAAGTGCGGCGAATTCGGCGGCGCGATGCGTTGCGACGCGAGATGACGTCCGATGTTCAGATAGGCGGGATTCTTGCGCTCCTCGACCGTCTGGTGCTGGCTGCGCGCTTCCTTTAAGGCGTCCTGCTGCGCACGGCTGTTCTCGTTCAGCGCGCGGTCTTTCGCTTCAAATTCCGCGCGCACGTTCTCGATCTGCTTGTCGATCGCGGCTATCTCCGCGTCGAGCGCGTTCAATTTTTCCCTCGCTTTCCGGCAAGCGTCCGCGGCTCCGAGGCGCGCCTGCATCACCTGGGCGCGTTCGTCAGGGAGCCGCGCGCGCTTTGTGCTCAGCGTTGCGCTCTGCGCCTCGAGGTCGTCCGGTGGCGGAACGAGTGCGTGCAGCTCGGAAAGTTTCTGCAACAGATCACGATCCGCTGCGTCGTTGTCTTGCAGGCGCTTTTCCACGCTCGACAGCTCGCGGTCGCAAAGGTCGGCTGCGGCGCGCGCGTCAGCACGACTCTGCGCGAACGGTTTCTTCTTTTCCTCCAGCTCCGCGATCGCGGCGTTCTGCGCGGTCGCATTCTGCTGGCGCTCAGCCTCGATCTGCCGCAGAGCGTCTTCGATTTGCCCGATCCGCGCGCCGACTTCTTTCTGTTCCTGCTCGAGCTTTTTTAGCGCGACGATTTCATTGCGCAGTTCCGGGAAATTGCCGGCCTGCTCGACGCCGTCGCGTCCGAGCGCGATCTCGGCCCGCTGCAAGACGCGGCGCTGGTGTCGCAACGCCATCCGCGTGCGTTGCCGCCGGACCTTGAGCCCAAGTTCGCGCAAGCCGGTACGGATGAAGCTCACGCGGGAATGCTACGCCGGTTGCGCCACTGACCAACGAAATTCCCGCCGCTACTCTTCCGATCCGCTCAGCGTCGCGAGGACCGAAAAGTCTTCGAGCGTAGTCGTGTCGCCCGTGACCGATTTTCCGCTCGCGATTTCCTTCAGAAGCCGCCGCATAATTTTTCCGCTCCGCGTCTTGGGGAGCGCTTCGGCGAAACGGACTTCGTCCGGCTTCGCGATCGCTCCGATATGCTTGCCGACGTGCTCACGCAGTTCGCGCTTGAGCTCCTGATGCGCCTCGATCCCGCTCTTCAGCGTCACGAACGCGACGACCGCCTGCCCTTTCAACTCGTCTGCTCGGCCGACGACCGCCGCTTCCGCAACCTGCGGGTGACTGACAAGCGCGCTCTCGATTTCGGACGTGCCGAGGCGGTGACCAGCGACGTTCAACACGTCATCGATCCGGCCGACAATCCAGAAGTAACCATCCTCGTCACGTCGCGCGCCGTCGCCTGTCAGGTAGCGGCCTTTGAATTCGCTCCAGTACTGCTTCTCGAAGCGCTCCGGATCGCCATAAATCGTGCGCAACATCGACGGCCACGGTTTGCGGACGATCAATTTTCCGCCCGCGTTTGCCGGAACTTCCTCGCCCTGCTCGTCGACGATCGCCGCGTCCACGCCGAAGAACGGCAATGTGGCGCTGCCCGGCTTCTGCGGGATCGCGCCAGGCAGCGCGGTGATCATGATCGCGCCGGTTTCGGTTTGCCACCACGTATCGACGACCGGACAACGTCCGCCGCCGACCACATCGCGGTACCACATCCACGCTTCGGGATTAATCGGTTCGCCGACCGAGCCGAGCAAGCGCAACGAGGAGAGGTCGTGTTTTTTCACCCACTCATTTCCCCAGCGGATGAACGCCCGAATCGCTGTTGGGGCGGTGTAGAGAATGTTGACGCCGTACGTTTCAATGATGCGCCAGAATCGATCCGGCTCAGGCCAGTTCGGCGCGCCTTCGTACATAAACGTCGTCGCGCCACAGGCGAGCGGCCCGTAGACGACGTAGCTGTGTCCGGTCACCCAGCCGATATCGGCCGTGCACCAGTAGATATCGTCTTCGCGCAGGTCGAACACGTACTTCGTGGTCGAGTAAATCCCGAGCAGGTATCCGCCGGTCGTGTGCAGGATTCCCTTCGGCTTTCCGGTCGAGCCGCTGGTGTAAAGAATGTAGAGCGGATGCTCGGAATCGAGCGGCTCCGGCTCGCAATTCCCGTCCACGTATTCGAGCTCGCGATGCCACCAGACGTCGCGCCCTTCCTCAATGTGAATGTCGTTGCCGGTGCGCCGGAAAACGATCACCCGCTTGACTGATCCCGCCGCCGCGGACGTACCGCGCAGCGCGTCGTCGACGTTGCGCTTGAGCGGAACGACCGCGCCACGCCGGTAGCCGCCATCGGCGGTGATCAACGCCGTCGCGCCGCTGTCTGCGATGCGATCGCGAATGGCATCCGCGCTAAACCCGCCGAAAACGACCGAGTGCACCGCGCCAATCCGCGCGCAGGCCAGCATCGCGATCGCCGCCTCCGGGATCGCCGGCATGTAGATAATCACGCGATCGCCTTTTGCAACGTGGTTCCGCTTCAGGACGTTAGCGAAACGGCAGACTTCCCGATGCAGTTGCTGGTAGGTGAGCGTCTGTCGGTCACCCGGCTCACCTTCCCAGATGATTGCTGCCTTGTTGCGCCGGCCGCCGGTCAGGTGGCGATCGAGGCAATTCTCAGAAACATTGATCTGTCCGCCGATAAACCATTTCGCGAACGGCGCCTTCCATTCGAGCACGCGATTCCATTCACGCCGCCAGAGCAGCTCGCGAGCTTCACGCGACCAGAACGCTTCCGGGTCGTCGATCGACTCGCGGTAAAGCCGTTGATACTCGGCCATGCTGCCGATGCGGGCATTGGCTGCGAATTCGGGCGGCGGCGCGAAAACGCGGTTTTCCGTCAGGTGCGACTCGATGTTGTCTTGCATCGGAAATAGTTTGTCGTCATTCCGAGCGAAGTCGAGGAACCCCGGCCAAGGTCACTCGCCGCGGCAACGCGCTCGCTCGACTGCGCTCGGGATGGCCAGTAGCATCACCGCCATGAGCGACCACGTTTACAAAAAGATCGAGCTCGTCGGCTCTTCGCCACGCAGCATCGAAGAGGCGGTCACGAATGCGCTTACACGCGCGCAGAAGACGATTCGAAACATGCGCTGGCTCGAGGTCACCGAGACGCGCGCGCACATTGAAGACGGCCAGCTCGCGCACTGGCAGGTGACGGTGAAGGTCGGCTTTACGCTCGACTGAATACGCGCGGCGGGCGCCCCGGCGGGCGATCCCGCGCTGCCGTCCTAGATTACAGCTCGTCGGCCTGCGCCGCCTGATACAGCTTTGTCGCGCCGTAGGCGAGCACCGCGGGTTTGAACGCCATGAACAGCAGTCGGATGAGCCCGCTCAGGATCCGGCCGAGCGGCAGCCGATTTAGGATGAACCCGATGAGCAGTGCCAGGCCCACGGCCCGCGTCGGGTTTTCCCGCACGTATTCCTCAGTCTGTTGCAGCACATCGTCGAAGTGGTCTTTCGTGTAGTGCAACGTCCGCTGCGCGATGTCCGGTTCGTGATCCATGTTATTTCAGGTTCGAAACGTGGCTGCGCTTTGCGTGTCCGAAATTTATCAACGCATTCTCATCCAGAGGGTCGATGCGCCTTCGCCGCGGGGAAAATCGGGCAGGGGACGTTCGCGATGAAATGCCGCCGCCCGACGGGTTGCTTTCAGACAATAGCGCGCCATCACCTCCAAGGCGCGCTCGTCGAGCGAAGTGCAGTTCGTCGACAGCAGAATGTGTCCCTCGCGCGCCACGACCTCAATTGCGGCAAGCAGCAGCGTCTCGTAGTCGCTTTCGACTTGGAACGTCTTCCCTTTGTGACTCCGTGAGAATGTTGGCGGATCGAGAATCACGACGTCGAACTTTTCTTCCTTGCGCGCCAGCCGCGGCAGCACTGTCATCACATCGTCGGCGATGAAGCGATGATCATTCGTCGGCAGTGCATTCAAGGCGAAGTTCTCGCGGCCGCGCGCGAGCGATTTCTTTGAGAGATCAACGCTCACCGTCCGGCTTCCGACGCTCGCCGCCGCGACCGAAAAGGAGCAGGTGTAGGCGAAACAATTGAGCAGCGTCTTGGGTGCGAGGTCGCGCACGAAGCGGCGGTTCTCGCGCTGGTCGATAAACAAGCCGACGGAATATCCGGCGCTGAAATCGATGCCGTAGCGCAGCATCCGCTCGGTCGCGATGGTCTGCAGATTGGTCGCTGCGTCGCCGAGCATCAGCCGCGGCGCCTCGCGGTCGGCGTTCTGTTTTGGCAAAAACCGCGCGAAGATCCGGCGGAACGTGTAGCCAACGTTCAGCGTCCAGAGATAAAGCTCGGTCGACATTCGCTCGAGCGCCGCATCCGTCTTATGGGAGATCACGACGTCGACGCCGTAGCGTTCCACCCAGCCGTCGGGCGCGGTGTAGAGGCGCATGGCGTCGGTCTGCTCCGCGACAAATTCGCGGTGCAGGTCTGCATCCATCCATTGCGACATCTCCATGGCGGCGACACGCGCCGGCGCGCGTCGTTGATGTATCGAAACGCGGCTCGGTTTTGCGTCCGTCTGTTGCCGCAGCGGAGTTGCGCGTTAGCTTTTGGCGCGGCCTTTTTCGCCTAACGACGCAAGCCGATCATGCAACAAGTCACCGTGCGTGTGCCGGCGAGCACTTCCAATCTGGGGCCGGGCTACGATTGCCTCGGCGTCGCGCTACGCATCTATAATCATGTCACGATCAGGTGTGGCCGAAGTGCGCGCGTGGAGCCGATCGCCGCAGCGGCGGCAGCGCGATTTTTCCAGCGCGCGAGCGTCGACCCGTTTGCGTTCCAGTGCGAAATTCGCGGCGACGTGCCGCTGTCGCGTGGGCTCGGCAGCAGCGCAACCGTGCGAGTGGGCGTCATCACCGCGTTGAATGAAATTGCGGCGCGGCCACTTAGCCGGCAGCAGATATTCGAGATTTGTGCGGAGCTCGAAACTCACCCTGATAACGCCGCGCCGGCCCTGTTTGGCGGCTTCAACATCCTCGCAACCGGCGCGCGTCAACGGTTTAGCGTCTCAGCCAGGCTCAAGTTCGTGCTGCTGATTCCGAACTTTGAAGTGCGGACGGAGGCAGCACGGCGTCTGCTTCCACGCGAAATTAAACATCGTGACGCGGTCGCGAACGCCGGCAATGTCGCGCGCATCGTCGCCGCATTTGCATCGTGCCGATACGCGGAGCTGCGCGGCGCGTTCGTCGATCATTTGCACCAGCCGTTCCGCAAACGGCTTGTGCCGTTCTTCGACCGCGCGATTGCGGCCGCAGAATCGGCCGGCGCTCTGGGCGCGTTTCTCAGCGGTTCGGGCTCCGCGATTGCCGCGGTCACGCTCAACCAGCCGCAGCCAGTTGCGCGGGCGATGCTTGCCGCGGCGGGGGAGGGCGACGCGCGGACGATCATCACATCGGCAGACAACCGCGGCGCGCATATTGTGGCGGCCTAACGAATGAGCACGCGCACGGAGTCGCTCGAGCAATTCGCGATCGATGTAATCCTCGGCCGCAGGCACGGAATCCGTGCGGCGCTGCTGCGCAGCTTCCTGCACGCGCTCTCATTCATCTACGAGCGCATCGTGCAGCTGCGACTCTATTTTTATCGGCGCCGCATTTTGCGGGAGCGCACTCTTGGCTGCCTCGTCATCAGCATCGGCAACCTGACCGTCGGGGGGACGGGCAAAACGCCGATCGTGGAGAAGTTTGCCCGCGCGCTGCGCGCCGGCGGACGCCGCGTCGCGATCCTGAGCCGCGGCTACAAAAGTGTGCCGCGCGCGACGAAACGCAGCTGGTGGCAGCGCTTGCGCGGGATTGATCCGTCGCCTCCGCGGGTCGTGTCCGATGGCAAATCGCTGCTGCTCGATTCGCTAATCGCCGGGGACGAGCCGTACATGCTCGCGCAGAACCTGAAGGACGTCGCCGTCATTGTCGACAAGGACCGGGTGAAGAGCGGCCTCTTCGCGATCAAGGAGCTGAAAGCCGACACGCTGCTGCTCGATGACGGGTTGCAATATCTGCACCTAAAGCATCGCCTCGACATCGTGCTGATCGATCGGCAGGCGCCGTTCGGCAACGAGTTCCTGCTGCCGCGCGGCACGTTACGCGAACCGCCGCGCAATCTGCGTCGCGCGAGCTACATCTTCATCACCAAGAGCACCGGCGAATCGAACGCGGAGCTGATCAAACGCATCCGTCGTTACAATCGCACCGCTGAAATCATCGAATGCGCGCACCGGCCGCTTCATTTGCAAAACGTCGCGACGGGCGAGCAGATCCCGCTCGAACGTTTGCGCAACACCTACATCGGCGCGCTCTCCGGCATCGCCGCGCCCGACAGCTTCGAGGACGCGCTGCGCAACCTCGGCGCGCGCATCGAGCTGGCAAAGCGTTACACCGATCATCACCGGTTCAGTGAGGCGGAGCTGCAAAGCTTCATCACGCGCTGCATCCGGCGGGACCTGGAGATGATCGTCACGACCGAAAAAGATGCGGTCCGTTTCCCGCGTTTAAGCAATCCGGAGGTGCCGATCTATTTTCTCCGCGTCGAGATCGAAATTCTCAGCGGCCACGAGAGCTGGGAGCATTGCGTCGCGCGCATTTGCCAGCCGCAGCCGATGCTCTCTCCCGAGCGGTTCTTCGCGTGAGGCGCGATTTCGACGTTGAAGGTTGGACGTTGGACGTTGAACGTTCGCCGTTCCGATGCCTGAAAAAGCCGAGCTGATCGTCGCAGGCAAAAAGCTGCCGGTGTCGAACCTGAACAAGGTGCTTTATCCGAAAGCCGGATTCACCAAAGGCCAGGTGATCGATTACTACATCCGGATTGCGCCGGTCCTGCTGCCGCATTTGAAGGACCGACCCTTGACGATGAAGCGCTACCCGAACGGGGTCGATCAGGAGTTCTTCTACGAAAAAAACTGCCCCGCGCATCGGCCGTCGTGGGTGAAGACGGCAAAAGTCTGGAGCCATGGCAACCAGCGCGACATGCATTACTGCCTCGCGCAGGACCTGCCGACGCTCGTCTGGGCCGCGAACCTCGCCGACCTCGAGCTGCACACATCGCTCGCGAAAAAGAAGGATGTCGCCAAGCCGACGATGATGGTGTTCGACCTCGATCCCGGGCCGCCGGCGAACATCGTGCAGTGTTGCCAGGTTGGGATCTGGCTGCGTGAGCTGCTCGCCCAGATGAAACTGAAGAGTTTCCCGAAAACGAGCGGCTCGAAGGGCCTTCAGGTGTATGTGCCGCTGAACACGGCCGCGACATTCGACCAGACCAAAGCATTATCGCGCGCGCTCGCGGAGCATCTCGAGCGCGAGCACCCGGACCTCGTGGTGCATCGCATGTTGAAGTCGCTCCGCGGCGGCAAAGTGCTGGTCGACTGGAGTCAGAACGACGAGCATAAAACAACGGTGAATGTCTATTCGCTCCGCGCGCGAGATTTTCCGACCGTCTCCACGCCGGTGACGTGGGACGAGGTCGAGCAGTGTCTCAAGAAGCAGGAGCCCGATCTCCTGCGCTTCACGTCCGATCAGGTGCTGCAGCGCGTCGAGAAAATGGGCGACCTGTTCGCGCCGGTTGAGACAATGAAGCAGAAGCTCCCGAAAAAGTGGGAGCTGTAGTCAACGCGAGTGAATCCTGATCCGTATCTATTCCTCATCATTTTTGTCGGAGTGGCGCTCGTGTTTCCGCTGGCGCCGCTCGCGCTCGCATGGCTCTGGCGACGCTTTTTTCAGCCGCCGAAACCCGGGCAGGACAAAAACGCGACGTACGAGTGCGGTGTCGAAGCGACAGGCGAGGCGCAGGTGCAGTTCCGATCGCAGTATTACTTGTACGCGATCATTTTCCTGATCTTCGACGTCGAAGCGATTTTCCTCGTGCCGTTCGCGGTCGCGTTTACGCGCCTGCCGGTGGGTGCGTTCATTGCGATTCTCGTGTTTCTCTTGCTGCTGATCGAAGGACTCATTTGGGCTTGGGGAAAAGGGTGTTTAAATTGGGCGCGATGAGCGAAGGGGTGGACGAAGGGCTGCGAAGCGAGCTGCAAAAGCAGGGCGTTTGGGTGACCTCGATGCAGGAGCTGTATAACTGGGGCCGCAAGAATTCGATCTGGCCGTTGCAGTTCGGCCTCGCCTGTTGCGCGATCGAAATGATCGCGACCGCAGCTTCGCGTTACGATCTCGCGCGGTTTGGCGGCGAGGTTTTTCGCCCGTCGCCGCGCCAGGCAGATCTCATGATTGTCGCCGGAACCGTGACCAAGAAAATGGCGCCGCAGGTCGTGCGGCTCTACAACCAGATGCCCGACCCGAAATACGTCATCGCGATGGGCGCGTGCGCGATTTCCGGCGGACCTTTCAAGCAAGGTTACAACGTGCTGAAGGGGATCGATCGTTACATTCCCGTCGATGTTTACATCCCCGGCTGCCCACCGCGGCCGGAAGCGTTGCTCCACGCGTTCATGGAATTGCAGCGCAAGATCGACGAGCAAAAGCTGACCGGCGCGGGCAAGGCAGAATTCCTGAAACCGCAGCAGCCGAGCGAATTTCCGGTGCCGGCATTCGGCGCGCACGATTTGCAGCCGCCAAGCAATCCGGACGTTTTCCGACCGCCGCATCTCGAGCGCGCCTGACCGATGGAGTCGCTCGAGCAGATCAAGTCGCGGATCGAAGCGGCTATTGCCGGAGCGAGCGTCACGATCGTGCCGAACCCCGGTCCCGCGAATCAGCCGTCACTGTTGATCGATAACGAGCACGCATTCGCGGCGGTGCAGTTCCTGCGCGACGACGCCGAGCTGCGGCTGGACTACTGCTCGTCCGTCACTGGCGTCGATTGGCTCGATCGCACTGTGAAGAAGACCGTGAAGGTGAAGGAAATCGTCGATGGCGTGGAGAAGGAAATCGATCGAGCGGAGGAGGAAAAGATCCCCGGTTATCTCGAAGCGGTGTATCACCTTTACTCGACCGTGCGTAAGCACGGGCCGGTGATCGTGCGAATGCGGACGACCGATCGCCTCGACGGCGCGCATTTGCCGTCGATGACGCCACTCTACCGCTCCGCCGAGTTTCAGGAGCGCGAGATCTATGACCTTTACGGCGTCACGTTCGAAGGCCACCCGGATCTGCGCCGCATTCTGATGTGGGATGAATTTGAAGATCATCCGATGCGCAAGGATTACGTGCAGCCGGATGATTTCGAATACGAGCCGACGCCGCACGACGAAGTGCTCGAGCGTGCAAAGGAGCATTACTCCGAGCGACCGACGATCGACGGCGCCGAGCCGGTAAGTACGCAGCCGTGACAACAGGTTTTCACGAGCTCGCCGAAGCGCCGCCGCCGACCGCAATGAGCGCGCGGCTGGAAGGCGAATTGCTCGAGGTTTCAATGGGGCCGCAGCATCCGTCGACTCACGGCGTATTCCGGATGAACGTCGCGCTCGATGGCGAAATCGTCGTCAAGTTGAAGCCGGTTTTCGGTTACCTCCATCGCAACCACGAGCAGATCGGCGAGCGCACCAGTTATCTCGGTACGATGCCGTACACCGACCGACTCGATTACTTTAATTCGATGTCGAACAACTGGGGTTACGCGCTTGCGGTGGAGAAGCTCGCCGGCGTCGAAGTGCCGGAGCGCGCGCAATATCTGCGCGTCATTCTCGCGGAGTTGAGCCGGCTGCAGAACCACGCCTCGCTCCTCGGCTTTTTGCTCAGCGACATGGGCGCGTGGGGAACGCCGCTGATGTACGCCTTTCGCGAACGCGAGAAGGTGCTCGACCTCTTCGAGTCGCTCGCCGGCTCGCGCATGATGTGCGACTACATGCGATTCGGCGGTTGTCGCGTCGATGCGGATGCCGCGTGGATGGAGCGCGCGAAAAAGATCGTCTACGATTTCCCGCGTTTTCTCGACGAGTTCGAAGAACTGATTCTCGAAAACGAAATTGTCATCGCGCGGACGCAGCACGTCGGCCGCGTTTCAGCCGAGCTCGCGATCAGCGCCGGAATCACCGGTCCAATGTTGCGCGCGAGCGGCGTGAACTACGATCTGCGCAAGGTGGACGGCTACGGTTTTTATCCGCGCTTCAAATTCCGCATTCCGCTCGGCGAGCACGGCGACACTTACGATCGCCTGATGATGCGCGTTCTGGAGATGCGCGAGAGCATCGACATTCTCAAGCAAGCGTTCGAAGCGATCACGCCCGGACCGATCACCAATCCAAAGGTGAAAGTGCGCGGCTTCCGGCCACCGGCCGGCGAATGCTACGGCCGCATCGAAGGACCGAAAGGCGAGCTCGGTTTCTATTTAATCAGCGATGGCACCGGCACGCCGTATCGCTATCACGTGCGGGCGCCGAGTTTCATCAACCTCACCATCCTCGAAGACATGTGCCTCGGCCACACCGTCGCGGACGTGATGGTCATCCTCGGCAGCATCGATATCGTCATGGGAGAGGTCGACCGATGACTGGGGCAGGGATTCTCAAGGGCATGGCGGTGACGGCGAGGAACTTCGTCGGCAGTTATTTCGAAAAGGAGCGGCTCACCACCGTGCAATATCCCGAGGAGCGCGCGCCGCTGCCGGAGAACTACCGCAACTTTCCGTTTCTGGTTTTCGACGGCGACGAAGCGCAGGCCGGACTGCGGTGCGTCGCCTGCCAGATTTGCGAAAAGGAATGTCCGCCGCAGTGCATCTACATCGTCAAGAGCAAGGACAAGAAGCCCGACTACATGGGCAAGCCGCAGTTTTATCCGGCGACGTTCGACATCGACATCTCGGTCTGCATGAGCTGCCAGATTTGCGTCGAGGTCTGCCCGTTCGACGCGATCAAGATGGACAAAGTGTACGAACTAAGCCGGCGTGAACGTTTCGACGCTTTGCTGATGGATAAACACGAGCTCGCGAAATCGAACAGCTACTATCACGGCATCCATCCGACTGAAGCGACGGAAGTCGACACGCGTCTGGCCGAAGCTGCGGCGAAGAAAAAGCCGGCACCTCCCGCAACTGCGGCGCCACCCGCGGTCGCTGCTGCCGCGAAAGCCGCGACCTCCGCGCCTGCGGCGGAAGCTGTCGTAAGCGGCACGTTGCCGGCGAAGCCGACGCCGCCCGCGACTTAGACCAGCCCCTGGTCCATCATCGCGCCAGCGACCTTGAGGAAACCGGCGATGTTCGCGCCATTCACGTAGTTGCCGGGCGTGCCGTACTTCTCCGCCGTCCGGTAGCAGACCTCGTGAATGGTTTTCATGATGTTGTAGAGGCGGTTGTCCACCTCTTCGCGCGTCCACGAGATGCGCATGCTGTTTTGCGCCATTTCGAGACCTGAAGTCGCGACGCCGCCCGCGTTCGCCGCCTTGCCCGGACCGTAGAGAATCTTCGCGTCGAGGAACTGGTTCACGCCGTCAATCGTGGTCGGCATGTTCGCGCCTTCGGACACAACGTAGACACCGTTGCGAAGCAGGTTCGCGGCGTCTTTGCCGTTGATCTCGTTTTGCGTCGCGCTCGGGAACGCGCATTGCGCTTTGTGGTTCCACAGCGGGCTGTAATCGAGCGTGGCGTCGTTCGGCGTGTACACCGCGCTCTTGAATTTGTCGGCATATTCGGCGATGCGACCACGCCGAACATTCTTCAGCTCCATCACAAACTGCAGCTTCTCCGGCGTGATTCCTTCCTCGTCGTAAATGTAACCGGCGGAATCCGAGAGCGTGACCGGCCGCGCGCCGAGCTCGATCAGCTTGTCGACGGTGTACTGCGCGACGTTGCCGCTGCCGGAAACCAGACAAACCTTGCCGGCAAGTTCTTCGTGCCGCGTCTTCAGCATTTCGGCCGCGAAATAAACCGCGCCGTAACCGGTCGCCTCCGGCCGAATCACCGAGCCGCCCCAGGTCAGCCCTTTGCCGGTCATCACGCCGGTGAACTCGTTCCGCAGCCGCTTGTACATGCCGAACATGAAACCGATCTCACGCGCGCCGACGCCGATGTCGCCGGCCGGAATGTCCGTGTTCGGCCCGATGTGGCGGAACAACTCCGACATGAATGCCTGGCAGAAGCGCATTACCTCGAAGTCGCTTTTACCTTTCGGATCGAAATCGGCGCCGCCTTTGCCGCCGCCCATCGGCAGCGTGGTGAGCGCGTTTTTAAACACCTGTTCGAAGGCGAGGAATTTTAGAATGCTGAGATTGACCGACGGATGAAAACGCAGCCCGCCTTTGTACGGGCCGATCGCGCTGTTCATCTGAATGCGGAAGCCGCGATTGACGTGAAGATCGCCGGCGTCGTCGCGCCACGGCACGCGGAACATGATCACGCGTTCGGGCTCGATGATACGCTCCAGGATTTTCTCGTGGCGGAACTCGGGATGGCGATCAAGCACGAGCGCGAGTGATTCGACGACTTCGAAGACAGCCTGGTGAAATTCCGGCTCGGCCGGATTCTTCGCCTTCACGTCGGCGAGAATTTCGGAGGTGAAGTTGTTCATGTGGCGTTCTGCAGCAGCGGATTGCGCGCCCGGTGCGGC
>CADDYX010000046.1 GCA_902810735.1 Verrucomicrobiota bacterium
GGCGCGCGGCTAGCGGCGCGCGGGCGGAGAACCGGAGTTTTCCGGAAAATTCAGTAGACCGCCCGCGGAAGCGACAGTAGCATCTGCGGCGGCTGTGGGGATGGCTTCGGGTAGTCGCAGCTCTCTCTTCGGTGCAACCAACACGGCGACTCCTTCGCCAAACCTCAACCACACTCATGCGTAAACGTTCCGCTTCCGAATCCGCCCTGTTTAATCCGCGAGTCGCTGTCGCGTTCCTCCTCTGTTCGTTCGGCGTCATGCTGGCGATGGTCAGCTTTGCTGCCACGCCGCCCAAAGGTACGCTGACCGACAAGTCAGGCCCGATTAGCTACACGGCGGGCCCGTTCACGACTTCGAACCCGACGCCGGTAATCGAAGTCGATAACGGACCTGAATGCGGCACGGGTCAGCCGTGCGACGATTTCAAACTGACCGTTTCGCTGCCGTCGGGATTCGTTGCGCATCATCCGCAAGCGGCGATCAAAGCGACGATGGGCTGGGAGGATTCCGGATCCGGACAATCCGACTACGATATCTACATCTACAGAACGCCTCGGAACGACTGTAACCCGAACGATTGCACCTCGACCGACGGTTCGCAGCAGGCCGACGCTCAGGGCGGCGGCGGCAGCAACCCCGAAGTCGCGACGCTCTCCGTTAAAGCCGACAGCTCGACCTACACGATTGTGGTCGTGCCGTTCACGGCCACGGGTGAGACGGTGCACGTGACGGTGGAGTTGCTGCCGGGGGCGTTCGAGGCGAATCCGGGCGGTGGTCCTGGTGTCGACCCGAACTTCGGCGGGCCGGACCGAAGCAAGCCCGGTGTGCCGCGGTTCATGAACTTCTACGCGCCCGCGGGTACTTCGGCACAGGAGAGCAGCGGCGAGTTTAACATCGGCTACAATCCAAACACTGGCCGCATCATGACGATGAACGCAGGGCCAGTCTGGCGTATCACGCCGCCCGAGCTGTTAACGCCGGCGAAGCCGGAGTGCTGCGAAGGATTGTGGGAGAATAAATCGAACCCGACGACCGATTTCGGGCTCGACCCGATTCTTTGGACTGACCAGCCGACCGGCCGCACGTTCGTCTCGAATTCGACTGCGGGCGCGAACGCCGTTTACGCCTACACGGATGACGACGGCGATACATACGTTGACGGCGGTATCTCACCTCCGAACGGCGGCGCCGATCACGAGACGATCGGCAGCGGTCCCTATCCGGCAGCGCTGAGCGCGCTCGGCACACCGGTGAATCACGGCCGGGCAGTTTATTACTGCTCGCAGGACATTGTCGGGCCGGCGGCATGCCAGCGCAGCGATACACTCGGTGCAAGCTACGGACCGGGTGTGCTCGCTTACAACGGGCAGGGCAGCGACATTCCGGGCGGCACGTGCGGCGGTCTACATGGCCACGTGCACGTGGCGCCGGACGGCACCGTCTGGTTGCCGGTGCCTCAGTGCAGCGGTAACCAAGGCGGTGCTTACAGCACGGACGGAGGGATGACGTGGAACGAATTCCTCGTTCCGGGTGCTATCTCGCAGACGGACGGCGCCGATCCGTCGATCGCGATCGACAGCCAGAACAACATTTACTTCGCGTACGTGAACAACGAGCCGGTTGCGAAGGGTCAGCCGCCCGAAGGACACGCGCGCGTCGCAGTCGGCAAGCTCGATCTCGCGACGAACACCATCAAATGGTCGAACAACATCGATATCGGCGCCACTCACGGCATCAAGAACGCAGTCGAGATTGAAGCAGTCGGCGGCAGTTCGGGCCGCGCCGGCGTCGGCTTTATCGGCACGAACATTGCCGGCGATTACCAGGCGATCGACTTCCCCGGCAGATGGTATGCCTTCATCGCGACGACGTACGATAAAGGCCAGAGCTGGGTTACGGTCAACGCGACGCCTAACGATCCGGTGCAAAGCAAAACCGGCGTCTGGCAGCAGGGCGGTGGAGCGCAGGACCGCAACCTTCTGGATTTCAACGAAATCACCATTGATAAGAAGGGACGCGTTCTCTACGGCTACAGCGATGGCTGCGTCAGCGCGGCATGCATCAGTGGCAGCGGCGGCAATGACTTCGTCGCATACATGCGCGTTGCGCGACAGACTGGCGGCAAGTCGCTCTTTGCGAGCAACGACGCCAACACCGACACCACGTCGCCGATTGCACCGAAGGCGCCGTGTCTCTCCGGCATACGCGACGTCACCGGCTCGCACCTGACGTGGAAAGCGCCGGATAACGGCGGTTCTGCGATCGTCGATTACTACGTCTATCGCGGCACCGCGTCTGGCGGCGAGGATTTGACTCCGCTCGGTCACACCGGCGGTCCTCGCACCAGCTTCAACGACACCACAGCGGACCCGAGTGTCCCCGACTACTTCTACATTGTGAAGGCGGTCACGTCAGTCGGTGCCGGCCCGAAGAGCAACGAGATAGACCTGAAGGTCGCGCCAATCGTTACGCCGCCGTTGCCGTACTCGTGCAGTGGCAACAACGTCGTCACCGATTTCGCCGGTGATGCGAAAGATCCCGCTCCGAGCTTCGAGCTTGGAAACGCGGATCAGGCCGACATCACGGCCATCTCGTTCGGCGCGTCCAAGGACACACTCACGACCAAGATGACGCTCAAGAACCTGACGCTGACGCCTTCGTTGGGCACGACGGAGACTTACTACTTCACGATCTGGAAGGCGCCCAATGGCAAAACGTATGCCACCCGGGCGATCGCTACTAGTGGCGCGGTGTCGTACGCCTACGGTGAATGGGATGACCCTAACCACACGTTCGTCAGCGGCACTAGTCAATCGACCACGGGCACGTTTAACCCGGGTGCCAACGGTACGGTCACAGTGGATGTTCCACTCAGCGCGATTGGGAACCCGAAAATCCCTGTCTCAAGCCCGACCGCTACTCCGGCGGTGAGAGACCCATTCGGCCTCACGATTGGCGGCGGCGGTGCACTGGGCACAGGCGTGACATTTACCGCGCCGATGGATCGGGCTCCGAATCCCGATATCCAGTTCGGTCAGTCATGGGCCATCTGCCTGCCTGCGAATGCCGCACCCACGGCAGTTCTGACTGCGACGCCGGACCATGGACCGGCGCCATTGAACGTGACACTCGACGGATCGAAATCCTCCGATCCGAACGCGGGCGACACGATCGCATCTTACACATTCGACTTCGGTGATGGCTCCAAGCCCGTCACGCAATCGCGCCCACGGGTTCAACACACCTATTCGACCGCCGGTGAATACAACGCCCGACTCACTGTCACCGATTCCCGTGGTCTGGTGAGCCTTAACACGGCACTTGCGCCCGTCGAAGTGAACGCAACTCTGCGGAACATCTCGACTCGTGGTCAGGTGAAAACCGGTGACGATGTGCTCATTGGTGGCTTCATCATCCGAGGCAACCAGCCGCGGCAGGTCATCGTGCGTGCGCTCGGGCCTTCGCTGCATTCGAAGCACCTCTCCGGCGCTCTCGATGATCCGACGCTGGCGCTCTACAACAGCAACGGCAAGGTGATCGAGAAAAACGACAACTGGCAGAAGGACGAGAAAACCGGCGCGTCGCAGAAGGGACAGGTTGAAGGGACTGGGCTGGCGCCGAAGAACGAACGCGAGTCCGCCATCGTTCGCACGCTCGATCCCGGCGAATACACGATGATCGTGCGCGGCAAAGGCAATCAGACCGGCCTCGCGGTGGTGGAGGCATACGACCTCGATCCGTTTGCCAACTCGAAGCTCGCGAACATCAGCACCCGCGGCTTCGTCGGCACAAATAATAAGGTGCTCATCGGCGGGTTTATCGCCGGTCCGAAAACGGCCGCGCCCATGGAGGTCCTGATTCGCGGTCTCGGCCCTTCACTCGCGAGATTCGGTGTCACGGATCCTCTAAAGGATCCGACGCTCGACCTGTTCAATAGCAACGGCACGAAGCTGCGCAGTAATGACAACTGGGAAGACAACCAGCAGGCCGCGATCAAGGAGACGCGACTCGCGCCGCCATTGCCAACCGAATCGGCAATTCGCGTCGAGGTCGCGCCTGGCGAATACACCGCGATCCTGCGAGGCAAGAACGAAACAACCGGCACTGGCCTGGTGGAGGTCTACAGCCTCGACCGATAAGCCGCGCCATTAGCAGAATTCTCGGCTGCGCCATCGCAAGGTGGCGCAGCCGAATTCGTTTTACGACCGTCGCACCGCGTGCGTGGTAATGCGATGCGTTCGATGCGCAAGCTGCTGAAGTACCTGCTGCCCTATGGGGTGATCGAGGCTGCGCGCGCGCGGCGGGAGTTCGGCGCCCGCGGGCGCCGCCTTCGCGTGGATGAATTGTGGCAGAGCGACCGGTTGCTGCATCATGCCGAGCAGACGGGACTCGCGCTTCTCCCGCCGCAACACGTCGCTGCGCTCAAGTGCATCGTCGATGTCGGCGCGAACGTCGGCCAATGGTCGTCGATGTTGCTCGATTGCATCCGCCCCGAACGCCTCATCATTATCGAGCCGCTGCCGGCCGCATTCGCGCAATTGCAACGGCGTTTCGCGCACGAGTCGGAAGTGGAGCTTCACAATGTCGCGGTCGGCGATAGTACCGGCACGGTAACATTTCGCGTTACCCGCGACACGACGGGCGCATCCGCATTGCCGCCCAGCGATGAGATGCGCGCGCTGATCGGCAGCAATTGGACGGTCGAGTCGGAAATCCCCGTGTCGATGACCACTCTCGACACGCTGCTTCGGGACCCGCCGGAAATTTCGCTGCTGAAACTCGACGTGCAGGGTTTCGAAAAACAGGTGCTGGCCGGCGCAACGAACGTGTTGGAGAAAACGAAGTTCCTGCTCGTCGAGTTGAATTTCATGCCGCAGTACGTCGGCGGCTCGTGGTTTGGCGACCTGCACCAGACGCTGACACGCGACGGCAAGTTCTATCTCGCGAACACGACGAAGCCGCTCATTTTAAACGGCCGGGCGTCGATGTGTGATGGGTTGTACGTAAACGCGGCGCGGGTGCCAGACTTCGCTCAGCCGGATTTCCTTTAGCGCAGCCCGACCGCCGCGCGCACGCGCGACATGACCTGATCAGCGATTGCGTTCGCGCGCTCGGCGCCGTTGGCCAGCACATTGTCGACGTAGCTCGCATCGGAGATGATCTCCTGGCGGCGTTGCCGCATCGGCGCGAAAAACTCCCACAGTTTGTCGAAGAGTTGCTTCTTGTACTCGCCGTAACCGGTGCCGCCGGCGCGGAATGATTCGCGCATCGCCGCCGTTTCCGCTTCCGTCGCGAACAGCGAATAGAGCTGCACAATCGTCGAATTCGCAGGGTCCTTCGGCGCCTCGACCGCCCTCGAGTCCGTCACAATGCTCATCACGCGCTTCCGCGTTTCCTTCTCCTCGCCAAAAATATCGATCGTGTTGCCGTAGCTCTTGCTCATTTTCTGCCCGTCGATTCCGGGCACGGTTTCGGTCGCGGCGTGAATCTGCGCCTCCGGCAGTTTGAAGACCGGCTGCTTCCTGCTTCCAAACGTCTCGTTGATCCGCGTCGCGATATCGCGCGTGATCTCGATGTGCTGTTTCTGGTCTTTGCCGACTGGCACAACGTCGCTGTCGTAAATCAAAATGTCGGCCGCCATCAGCACAGGATAAGTGAACAAACCCGCCGAGGCAGCGACACCGCGCGCGGTCTTGTCCTTGAAAGAATGCGCCAGCTCGAGCCGCGACATCGGCGTGACAGTCCCGAGGATCCACGCCAGCTCCGTCACCTGCGGCACATCGGACTGGCGGAACAACGCTGCGCGTTCGGGGTCGAGGCCGCACGCCAGGAAATCGATTGCAACGTGCCGGCTGTGTTCCCGCAACGCGTCCGGATCGTGCAGGCTGGTTAGCGCGTGGTAATCGGCGATGAAGTAAAAAGCTTCGCCACGCGACTGCAGCGCAATGGCCGGCCGCATCATGCCGAAGTAGTTGCCGATGTGCAGAACGCCGCTGGGCTGAATGCCGGAAAGAATGCGCATGCTGACCGGCGAACGTTCAATGCCCGCAGCGCAACCTTCAACGCCGAATTCGCGCGTCAGTCGTCGTGCGACTTGTCGTAGAAGAAGATATTGATCAGCAGGATCACGCCGGCCGTCGCTGCGCCCAGAAAAAACAAGATCGCGAGGCCAGGATAACCCCAGATGCGGAACGCGGTATCGACCCGCATCAGCATCGCCGCGCCGACGATCATTGCGGCGATGATCAGACCGACGGTGATGCGGTTCGCGACTTTTTGGAACCCGAGGATCAGCGTTTTTTCATCAATCGCGTCCACGTTTACCTTCAGTTCGTTGCGCGAGATCACGTCGATGATCTTGTTCAGGCGCGACGGCAGGCGCTGAACAAGGTCTTTCAATTCGAGCAACCCGCTGAAGAGATTGCCGGGAGAAAGCGTTTTGATTACGCGCTGCTCGAGGATCTCCGCCGCGTGTCGGCGGATCGCTGCGTTGGGATCAAACTGCGGCTCAAGCGCGCGACCGACCTGATCGAGATTCAGTAGCGTCTTGCCGAGCATCGTCATTTCCTGCGGGACGCGAATGCCGGTATCCGCGGCCACGGTTGTGACCTCGAGCACAAGCCGTCCAACCTGCATCTGCTCAACCGTGGCGCTCTTTTGGACGGCCACGATCTCGGAAATCCGTCGCGTGAATTCCATCTCGTCGAATTCGTTCTTCGGCTGTCCGATCTTGCTCGCAGTCTGCGCTGCCTCTTCGCCGCGTCCTTCCGCGATCGCGAGCAAAAGTTGCAACAGGTCCTCTTGCAGTCGCGGCGTGACGCGCCCGACCATTCCGAGATCGATCAGCGCGATCCGGTAATCGTCTGTCAGAAAGACATTTCCTGGATGCGGATCAGCGTGGAAAAAGCCATCGACCAGAATTTGGTGCAGATAGGCGCGGAATAGTTCATCAGCACGCGCGGCGGCGTCGAAGTCCATTCGCGCCAGCGGGCTCATCTCCGTGATCTTTTTCCCGGACACGTACTCCATCGTGAGCACGCGCTCGGTGCAGTAATCCGCAATCGGCTCCGGCACGATGATGTTCGGAAAATCGCGCAGGTTTTCACGGAACGTCCGCAGGTTGTTTGCTTCCTGGCGGTAATCGAGCTCGCGCAGCAAACTTTTGCGCATCTCTTCAAGCATCCGCGAGAACTCGTACTTTTTGCCGAACTCCGTGTGCGCATCCAGGAATTCCGCGATTTCGTCGAGCGCATCGAGATCCTCGAACATCCGCTCCCGAATATTTGGCCGCTGCACCTTGACCGCGACGCGGCGGCCATCGCGCAAGCGCGCCAGGTGCACCTGACCGAGCGAGGCGGACGCCGTCGGCTGATCGTCGAATTCCGCGAACGCTTTCGACATTCGCACGCCGAGCTCTGACGTGACGATCTTCTCGACCTCCGCAAAGCTGAACGGCTCGACTTTATCTTGCAGCCGCTCGAGCGCTTCGAGATAAGCGCGCGGCATCAACTCGACCCGCGTCGAGAGCAGCTGGCCGAGCTTCACAAACGTCGGCCCGAGTTTCTCGAGATCGTCCGCGAGTTGATCGGCCTTCGCCGCTTCTTTTGGCGTCGCGTGCTGCTCGGCGGCGAGCGTCTCTTCGAGGCCGGCGCTCTTCACTATGTCGGAGCGGCCGTACTTCGCGAGCAGCCCGGCGATTTGGCCGTAGCGCTTGAGGTGTTGAGGCTTAAGCGAGATCGCCATGCTCTTTTACAACGAATTTCGGCAGCAAAACGGCCTCACCGTTTCCAGTGAGGCCGCTGTAAGGCGTTCAGGTTTGTCAGGCCGCTTTCTGGTAGCTCACGCGATCGTCAGCCTCCAACCAGTCAAACAGCGGTGTCGTCTTCGCATCCTGTCCAGTCGATTTGATCGCATCGATATACCACTCGCGCTTTTCCGGATTGTCGTACGGATTCGCTGCCAGCATCTCGTCGCACCATTGCTGTTTTTCCTGGTCCGATTTGCGCTCGCCGTTTTCGTCAACCCAGCGCGCGATCTCTTCGTCACTCGCGCCGCGCTCGACGACTGCTTTGAAGTCGTCGCCTTTAATACCTTTCCAACCGAAGAGCATGTTATCGAGCGGGCAGTCGAAATGATATTCGCCGATGTTGCCCCAGAGCAACGCGCGGCATTTGTCGATCGTGCGGCCGAGAATCACGTAGCCGCCGACCTTCTGCTTCGGGCTTCGCGGTGCTTCTTTCGTGAGGTCTTTGCCGGTTTTGTTTGCGTTCATACTCAATCGTAAAGCCGCATCCGCCGCTCGCAAGGTGCGTGCACGCAAATCAGAGGCGCATCGCGATTTCAATGCATATGGCTCAAACAACGGAAATGGTCTCGACGCTCAACAGCTTGATCGAGACGCTCAAGGACGGACAGGAAGGCTTCCGGCAGGCGTCGGAAGCGGTGAAGGACAGCACGCTCAAATCGCTGTTCAACGAATACTCTTTGCAACGCGCGAAATTTGCGGGCGAACTGCAGAACGAGGTGATTCGCTCGCTCGGCAAATCGGAGCCGGAAGATACCAGCAGCGCGGCCGGCGCGTTGCACCGCGCGTGGATCAATCTGAAGTCGGCGCTCACCGCCGGCGACGATCATGCGATCCTCGCCGAGTGCGAGCGCGGCGAAGATTCTGCCGTCAGCGAATACAAGAAGGCGATGGAAGACGAGAATCTTTCGTCACCGCTGCGTGACATCATTTCGCGCCAATACACCGACGTGAAGGCGGCGCACGATCGAGTGAAATCGCTGCGCGACCAGCGCAAGAACAGCTAGTCAGCTTCGATACAGCAACGGCGGAACGCGCAACCGCGTGTTCCGCCTGTTGTTTGTACAGGCTCGGCTATGATGGCGCGAATGATCCTGCGAATCGTTCTCGCGTCCGCGGTTGCGAGCACCGCAATTGCGGCAGAGAAGCTCGATCTTCCGCCAACCGGCAAACTCTATCAGGGTCTGTACTTTGACGAGCCAGCGAAAGGACACGATCCGACAGAGCACGACATCAAACCGGCAGATGTCGCGCGATTCGAGACCGCCGTCGGAAGCAAAATCGTCTGGGTGTTTTTCTCCGACAATTGGTTCGAAGATCGCGCGTTTCCGGCGGCGACGTGCGCGTGGATTCGCGGTCTTGGAAAAGTGCCGTACGTGCGGCTGATGCTTCGCTCCGACACGGAACAGCTGCACGCGGAGAAGCTCTTCACATTGGCAAACATCAACGCCGGCAAATTCGATGATGATCTTCGGGCGTGGGCGCGCGGCGCGAAGGCGTTTGGCGCGCCGATCCTGGTGGAGTGGGGAACCGAGCCGAACGGCAACTGGTTTTCCTGGAATGGAAAATGGAACGGTGGCGCGACCGAAGGACCGCGACGCTTCGTCGCCGCGTATCGTCACATCGTCGACCTGATGCGCAGCGAAGGTGCCGACAACCTCCAATGGGTCTGGCACGTGAACTGGTTCGATGAGCCGGAAGCGAAGTGGAATCGCTTCGAGAACTACTATCCCGGCGCGGCTTATTGCGATTGGATCGCGCTTAGCGCCTACGGACCGCTCACGCCGCGAGACAAAGATGGCACTGAGAGTTTTCGGTTCAAGATGACGACCGCGTATCCGCGTGTGACGGCGCTCGCGCCAGGGAAGCCGGTCATCATCGCGGAGTTTGGCTGCGACGAACATCATCGAACCGTCGACGCCGCCGAATGGGCGAAGGCTGCGCTGGAGGATCTGTTTTCCGGCCGCTGGCCAGCCGTGATCGGGTTTTGCTGGTGGAACGAATCCTGGGAAAACGACGACACCGCGAGTCACGACACGGATATGAACATCCTTCACGACCGCGCGCTGACGAATGTGTTCCGCACCGAGCTCGCGACGCATTCGGACAAGCTGCAGCAGACGCCGGTCATTACACCGCGATGACGGGGTGGCTGTCATTCCGAGCGAAGCCGAGGAATCTTCGTTTCTTCGTTCGAAGATGTCTCGGCTGACGCTCGACATGACAGCGAGCTCGTCGCACGTGATACTCGTCGGATGGTCACCATCTCAATCCGCTACAGTGGCGATTTACACTGCGAAGCGGTGCACGGCCCGTCGCAGTCGCGCCTCCAGACCGACGCGCCGGTCGATAATCAAGGAAAAGGCGAAGCGTTCTCGCCGACGGATCTCGTCGCCACCGCGCTTGGCACATGCATGATCACGATCATGGCAATGGCCGCTAGGAAGCACGGCATCGAGCTCGCGGGCACAAGCGTGTCGATCAGCAAAGAAATGTCGGCAGACGCGCCGCGCCGGATCGCGCGGCTCGCATCAGAGATTCACATTCCGCTGCCGGAGAGTTCCGCGCACCGACAGGTGCTCGAAGCCGCAGCGCTCGGTTGCCCGGTTCACCGGAGCCTCCATCCCGACGTGGAAAAGCCGGTTAAGTTTGTCTGGGCAGGCTAACGCGAACCGTCGAGGCGAGGTCTAGTCGCCGAGCACCCACGCGAAAACCAGCGGCGCGCAAATCGTCGCATCACTCTCGATCACAAACTTCGGAGTCGAGGCGGCGAGTTTGCCCCAGGTGATCTTCTCGTTCGGCACCGCGCCGGAGTAGCTGCCGTAGCTCGTCGTCGATTCGCTGATCTGGCAGAAATAACCCCACAGCGGCACGCCGGTTCGTCCGAGGTCCTGATGCAGCATCGGCACGACACAAATCGGAAAATCGCCCGCGATGCCACCGCCGATCTGGAAGAATCCGATCGAGCCTTCGCCGTTGCGCAGCGGCTTCGCGTTGTCGGTGTAGTAGCTCGACAGCCATGTCATGTATTCGATGCCGGTGCGGACGGTGTGGACGTTGCGCACATCACCGCGAATCACCGCGGCCGCGTACATGTTGCCTAACGTCGAATCTTCCCAACCGGGTACGACAATCGGCAGATTCTTTTCGCACGCCGCGACCATCCAGGAATGCTGCGGATCGATCTGGAAGCGCTTCTTCAACTTCCCGCCGCGAAGAATTTTGAACATGAATTCGTGCGGGAAAAAACGTTCACCCGCGCGATCGGCAGCCATCCATTCTTCCAGCACCGCCTTCTCAATCCGGCGCATCGCCTCCATCTCCGGGATGCACGTGTCAGTGACGCGATTCATGTGACGACCTAGCAGCTCCTGCTCATCATCGGGCCGGAGCTGCCGATAATGCGGCACGCGTTCGTAGTGATCGTGTGCGACGAGATTGAAAATATCTTCTTCGAGGTTCGCGCCGGTGCAGACGATGACGTGCACCTTGTCGCGCCGGATCATCTCCGCGAGCGAGATGCCCAGTTCAGCCGTCGACATCGCGCCGGCCACCGTCATCAGCATTTTGCCGCCTGCCGCGAGGTGCGCTTCGTACGCTTTAGCGGCGTCGAGCAACGCAGCCGCGTTGAAGTGCCGGTAATTCCTCGCGATGAATTGCGAGACCGGCCCCTTCTTGGCCGCGAGCGCAGCGTTCACCTCTTCCGGACGCTTGGAGCGTTTCGATTTCATCAGCTCGAAACTTTCGTCAGGCGGAGTACAGCCACTGCATGTAATCGCGCACGCCTTCTTCGAGCGGGAAACGCGGCTCATAGCCGAGCGCACGCTTCGCGTTCGTCAGGTCCGCTTGCGTGAAGTTTTGATAATGCGCGTACGGATTTTCGATGTAATCGGGCTCGAACTTAGTGCCTAACGACTGGTTCAAAATCTGCACCAAATCGTTGAATGAGCGCGCCTGACCCGATCCAAGGTTGTAAATGCCACTCTCTTTCCCCTGCATCGCGCAGATCGTTCCGGCGACGATGTCTTTCACGTAAACGAAATCGCGCTGCTGTTCGCCGTGTTTGAAAATACGCGGCCGCTCGCCGCGGCGGATCTGCTGCGACAGATGATAAATCATACTCGCCGGAACGCCTTTGTGCGCCTCGCGTGGGCCGTAAACGTTGAAGTAGCGCAGCCCGATGATCACCCACGCCGGCGTCTCGCGTGCGCAGCGCTGCGCGAGGTTGTCCATCATTGCCTTCGAAAACGCGTAGACGTTTGCGGGCGCTGCTTCGCTCGTCTCGCTGCTCGCAGCCGTCGCCGCGCCGTAGGTTGACGCGGATGATGCATAGACGACGCGCGTTCGCGTCGGCCGGGCGAAGTCAAGCAATCGTCGGAAGCTCTCTACGTTGTCGTGCACCTGCTCGAACTGGTCGTGGTTCGTTGTGTCGGTGATCGACGCAAGGTGAAAAATCGTGTCGAAACGGTCGTTGCCAAACTGCCGGTTCCAATCGAGCGACGCCAGGTTCTGCGCGACGAAATCACCTTTGTAGCCGGCGAGGTTCTTAAAGTCGCCGGAGCGGAAATCGTCGATCACGGTCAGGTGCGCTTTGGGAAATTTTTCCTGCAGCGTCAGCACAAGATTCGACCCAATGAAACCGGCGCCGCCGGTGACGAGAAGGTTCAGTGCAGAATCGGGAGCGGTGCGCACGGCGGATCGGAGTTGCACAGTTCAATCTTGCTCCGGCGAGCGCAAGCAGCTACTTCTGGCCGCAGTTCTTTGCGAGTTTGATCAGTGGATCGGCGCGAGAAATCCGGTGCAAACCCGGAGCAGTTGCGCTGCTGTAACTGGATACAATTTCCCATGAGCCAGTCGTTGCGATCGCAATGGCGAAGGCGGGAAAAAGGCTAAGCCAGGAGCCAGAATATTCGTCCGCTCCACCTCATTCGTGCGCGCGAGTGCGTGCGCGAAAAAACTTCTTCGCAAAAAAGAAGAGTGAGAGATGACGCGCCGCTGCCGGTTCGCCGCTCTCGAACCGGAGGATCAGTTGTGCGGAAAATTCAGTTGTTGTTCGTCGCAGCGCTCGCGTGCTGCGTTACGTCAGGAAAAATCTATTCGCAGGATGCGCTGAGTGAATCGGAGCCGATTGTCGTCACGGCGACGCGGCTCGACATTCCGGCTGACGAATCGCCGGCCACGGTCAGCGTTGTCACGCCGGATTTTTTCGAGGAACACCAGACGCAGCGAGTCGCCGATGCGTTGCGCGAAGTGCCCGGCTTGTCGGTCGTACAAACCGGCCCGCCGGGCCAGCTCACGTCCGTTTTCACGCGTGGCCTGCGGAGCGAGCACACTCAGGTGTTGATCGACGGGATTCCGATCAACCAAGGATTGCAAGGCGCGTTCAATTTTGCCGACCTAACGATCGATGACATTGATCACATCGAAGTGGTGCGCGGGCCGCAGAGCACGTTGTATGGCCCGCGTGCGCTCGCCGGTGCGATCCAGATTTTCACGCGGCGCGGTAGCGGCGAACCGAGCGCGAGCTGGGGCTTTGAGGGCGGCTCGTTCAACACGACGCGCGAGTTCCTCGAGAGCAACGGTCAGCTGCGCGATTTCGACTACTCGTTAGGCGCGAGCCGCTTCGACAGCGACTTCGAGCGGCCGAACAACGAGTATCGTAACACGAGCAGCATCGCGAACGTCGGCTGGTCGCCGGACGAACGGCTCCGCATCAGCAGCTTGTTCATGTATTCGGTCGCGGACACCGGAAATCCAAATTCAATTTTTGATCCGCGCCCGTTCGACAATTTCCTGACCGAGCGATGGCTGATCGGGCCGCATCTCGAGTTCACGCCGATCGAATGGTGGGACCACAAACTGATCTTCAGCTACGATCACGAGCGCCAGATCAACAACCCGAACGAGGACGGATTCGTCGGCCCGACACGTGCAGTGTTCGAGCGGACGCAGCTAGATTATCAGAACGACGTTCGCGCGACGTCGTGGCTCACGCTGACGAGCGGCTTCTTTTACAGTCGAGTGAACGCCGGAGAGGAACGGCCGTTCGTGTCGCAACAGTTCGGTCCGCAGCCGACCTTTGTGAGCGACCACACCGTCGAGACCGCAGGATTCGCGCAGGCGAGCATCACGCCGTTTGCAGGGTTGAACTTCGTCGCCGGCGGACGGTACGATCATTTCAATCAATTCGGCGACGTGTGGACTTACCGCATCGCCGGCAGCTACACGTATCGGCCGAGCGGCACGACGATTCATTCGAGCGTCGCGACCGGATTCAGCCCGCCGAGCAGTCAGGATAAGATCTTCGGCAATAATTTTGCTCTCGAACCGGAGCACGATTTCGGTTGGGACGCGGGCGTAACGCAGCGGCTTTGGGGCAATCGCGTGACGCTCGGCGCGACCTATTTCCACAACGACCTGTCGAACCTGATCGGCTTCAATGGACTGTTCGACACACTGAATCTCGGCGCCGCGCGCACGCACGGTGTCGAGCTTGAACTCCAGACCCGACCGGTGCGCGATCTGACGTTGATCGGCACCTACACGTACCTCGACGCGGAGAAAACTTCGTCGGCTGATGTTGGTGCACCGGAAGGTTCACGCCTGCCGCGACGGCCGCGCAACGAAGTCTACGGCTCGGTTTCGTACCTCTGGTTTAAGAAGCTGCGCACGACTGCGGAAGCGAAATGGGTGAACGCGCGCGAAGAAATTAACCCGAATTTCTTCGGACCGAATTTCGACATCGAGGATTACTCATTCATCAACTTCGCGGCGGAATACGACGTGAATCCGCACCTCACGATCTTCGCGCGCATCGACAATTTGACGGACGAACAATACTCAGAGGTATTTGGGTTCCCCGCGCTCGGCCGGGCATTTTATGGCGGCGCAAAGGTGCATTTCTAGCGCACCCGGCTGCTTGTCTCGTTGGCGCTGCGTATTGTCATTCCAGGCGAAGTCGAGGAATCTTTGATGAAACTGGTCGGAGATGTCTCGACTTCGCTCGACATGACATGGTGATGAATCCGTTGTGGTATCTGGTGCTCGGCGCGATCTGTGGCGGAGTCGTCGCAGCGATCGCCGTTGTTTTCGCGCAGCGGAGAAATTCGGGTGCGGAATCGGAACTGGTCAAGCGCCTCGAGCTGCTCGATCGCGCGCAGGAACGGGCGGAGCGAATGCTGCGTGAGGAGATGTCGCGCGGCCGTGAAGAGAACGCGAAGACGGCAAAGACGCAGCGCGAAGAGTTGAGCGCCTCGATCGAAAAAGTGCGCTCGGTGGTCGACCTGCGGCTGAAGGAATTGCAGCAGGACAACGCGCAGCAGATCGACAAAATGCGCGCAACCGTCGACGAAAAGCTGCAAGGCACGCTCGAGAAGCGCCTCGGCGAATCGTTCAAGCTCGTGAGTGAGCGGCTCGAGCTTGTGCACCAGGGTCTCGGCGCGATGCAGCAGCTCGCGAGCGACGTTGGCGGTTTGCAAAAGGTGCTGACGAATGTGAAGACGCGCGGCGGCTGGGGAGAAGTGCAGCTCGGCTCGCTGCTCGAGCAGGTGCTCACGGGCGAGCAGTTCGCGCGCAACGTCCAGACGCGGCCGGACAGCGGCGAACGGGTCGACTACGCGATCCGTTTACCCGGCGACGAAAACGGCGCGCCGGTCTGGCTGCCGATCGACGCAAAATTTCCGACCGAAGATTATCAGCGCCTCGTCGGCGCGCAGGAGCAGGGGAACGCGGTCGCAATCGACGAGGCGATGAAGTCGCTCGAAACGCAGCTCAGAAAATCGGCCAAAGACATTTGCGGCAAATACATCAACCCGCCGCACACGACAGATTTCGGCATCATGTTTTTGCCGACCGAAGGACTTTACGCGGAAGCAATCCGGCGCGTCGGCTTAGTGGAACAAGTGCAGCGCGAGTGCCGCGTCATCTTCGCCGGACCAACGACGCTCGCCGCGCTGCTCAACAGTTTGCAGATGGGATTCCGGACGCTCGCGATTCAGAAAAGCTCAAGCGAAGTTTGGAACCTGCTGGCGGGGGTGAAGAATGAATTCCGCAAGTTCGGCGACGCGCTTTCCGCGGTGAAAGACAAGCTCGATCAGGCGGCGCGGAAAATGGAAGACGTCGATGTTCGATCGCGTGCGATCACCAAGAAGCTGCAGCGCGTTGAGGAGCTGCCGACGAATCCGCAGCCGCTCTTTCCCGAGCTGCTCTCGCGCGAAGAGGACGAACGCTAGGCTTCGCGCGACAGCGCGGCGTTTACTGCCGAGGGAAAGATTGCACCGACTTCGCCGTCGAGCCGTAGCGTCACACAGCCGAGCTCGTCGTGCTCAGTCGCGCCGCGGTTGATGATGATGTATGGCGCGCCGCGTTCTGCGGCGAGCAACGGGAACGATGCCGCTGGGTAAACAGACAACGTCGAACCCAGCGCGATCACGAGGTCTGCGTCGAGGGCAGCTTCTTGTGCGCGCGCCAGTACGTTCGGGTCGAGATTCTGGCCAAAGCTGATGGTCGCTGGCTTGAGGAATCCGCCGCAATCGCAGAGCGGCGGTTTGCGTGTGCGGCGGAATGAGTCGAAGTGCCGCTCGGGAGCGCCGCGCCAGCCGCACGTCTGACATTCGACGAGTGCATTGGTGCCGTGTAATTCGACCAGCTTCTCGGTGCTGGTGCCGGCCAGCGTGTGCAACCCGTCGATGTTTTGCGTGATGACACCGCGCAGTTTGCCGGCGCGTTCGAGGCGAACAATTGCGTGATGCACGTGGTTAGGCCGCGCGTCGCGAAACGCGCGCCAGCCTTCGAGTTTGTAATCCCAGTGTTCGATGCGCGCCGCTTCCGAGGTCATGAAGTCGTTGAAGTAGACCGGCTGTCGCCGGTTCCAGACACCGTTCGGTCCGCGGAAATCCGGAATGCCGCTGCCGGTCGAAATGCCTGCGCCGGTGAAGATCAACACGCGCGATGCATCGCGCAGGTAATCCGCTACAGCACGGCGTCCCACTTCGCCTTGTCTTTCAGCAGGATTTCGCGCAGGAGACGGATCGGGAGCATTCCGTGGTCGAGCACCGCGTCGTGGAATTTCTCCAGGTTAAACGCGTCGCCTTCCTGCGCCTTGTAATCGTCGCGCAGCTTGAGGATTTCGAGCTTGCCGAGTGTGTAATTGAGATATCCCGGATCGAATGTGCCGCGCATCGCCTCAGCGTGCGCTGGCTTCTGTTCGTAATAGCAGTTGTCCTGGAAAAACTTCGTCGCCTCGTCGACCGACATGTTCTGGGTATGCAACTTGATCGAAACACACAGCCGGCAGAGGCGGAGCAGCGCTTCGTCCGCCTGTGCCATCCGGTATTTCGCAGCGCGCTTGATTTCGTCGTCGCTCGGCTGCGGATTACTGCTCGCGCCGAAGCCTTCGTCGAGCATCATTTTCTCGCAATAATGCGCCCACCCTTCGACGAACGCGTAGCTGCCGAAGATTTTCTCCACCTTCGATGCGTCTGAGGCGTTGAGATGCAGGAACTGCACGTAATGGCCCGGATACGCCTCGTGAATCGTGACCACGTCGGCGGTGTAGTAATTGAATGAGGTCAGCCACTCGTCTTTTTGCGCCTGCGGCCAGTCAGCTTCAGGCGGCGTGACGTAGTAGTAGGCTTCGTTCGCTTTCTTCTCGAACGGCCCCGGCGTGTCCATGGACGCAAAGCTCGTCGCACGACGATACTGCGGCGTCTCTTTCAACTGCGCGCGCACATCGGACGGAATCGTCACCAGTTTGTGATCGATCACGTACTGCCGGATCGAATCGAGGTGCTTGCCGATTTCCGGCAGCAGATTTTCCGCGGTCGGATGTTCAGCCTGAAC
>CADDYX010000047.1 GCA_902810735.1 Verrucomicrobiota bacterium
CGCGATCCGCGAATTTTCGCTGCAGGTCGGCCACTTTCCTGATCAGGCCCGTGTCGGCACGGTTGGTCAGCTCGGCGGCGTATTGGAACCACGCAACCGCGCTTTCCAGATCATCCTTTTGCTCATGCAACACGCCGAGGCGCCGCGCCAGGTCAACATTCTGCGGCTCGGCCTGGTGGCGCTGGTAAGTCTCCGCGATCTGCTGATCGACAGATTCGCCCGTCAGCTGCATCCGGCTCTGCTGCTCCAGCGAAACCGCCACTTGCTTGTCTTTGATCAGATCGCGGTAACTCTCCGCCTCACCCCAGCCGCCGGTTTTCATCGACGCGCGCGCCGCGGCGTCCTTTCCGAGTCGCAGTGCGTCGGCGTCGGTCGGATCGATTTCGTTGATCCGATTGTAAATCTCGACTGCTTTGTCGTTGGCGCCGGTCTCGTGATAAATCCGGCCGAGCTCGTGGAGAACTTTCGTGTCGCGCGGCTTGTTCTCCGCCAAAGTTTCAAGCGCAAACACCCCCACACTGGGCCAGCCGGCGGCGACCGCCGCTTCCTTCAGCAGCAGATTCGCCTGTCGGTTCAGCGGCTCGCTCTCGAGCACATCTTCGACCAGCTCCACCGCCCGCGCCGGATCGCGCTTTACCTCGCGTTGCGCCTTGAGCAGACCGATCGACGACGTCGAGACGTTGAAGAACGACTTTTTGCCGGCGTTTGCGCGTGCGACCTCGGCGCGGCGCAACAACTGTCGCGCGGCGAGAAACTCCGGGTCCTGTTTGAGCACGCCGCGGAGCAGTGAAATGGCGTAGCCGAAATTTCGCAGCTCCATCGCTGCCACGGCTTTCAACCAATGGCTGCGCGTCGCCTCGTTCAGCTCCTTTTCGGTTCTAACGGACATTCACAAGAGATCGAGCTGCGGTTTTTCGCGTGACGCGGCAATCGGCTTTTTCGTCGATCGCTTCCGCGGGCGGCGTTCGGTCGCGCCGTTAGGTCTTTCGAGGTGCGCGAGGATGTCCTTCGCACGATCGAGGATTTGTTTCGGCAAACCGGCGAGGCGCGCCACCTGGATGCCGTAGCTCTTGTCCGCGCCGCCGGGAACGATTTTGCGGAGGAAAATGATCTGCTCGTTCCATTCGCGCACCGCGACATTGAAGTTGGCGACGCCTTTCCTCTCCTGCGCGAGCTTCGTCAGCTCGTGGTAATGCGTGGCGAAGAGCGTGCGCGCTTTCGTTTTGTCATGCAGAAACTCCGCCACGCTCCACGCGATCGAGAGTCCGTCGAAGGTCGACGTTCCGCGGCCAATCTCGTCCAGAATCACGAGGCTGCGGTTGGTGGCATTGTTCACGATGTTGGCCGTCTCGTTCATCTCGACCATAAATGTTGACTGCCCGCGCGATAGATCATCGTTCGCGCCCACGCGCGTGAAGATGCGGTCGACGACGCCGATCTGCGCGCGCGATGCCGGCACGAAACTGCCGATCTGCGCGAGCAGCGTGATCAACGCCACCTGCCGGATGTAGGTTGATTTGCCGGCCATGTTCGGCCCGGTGATGATCGCCAGCCGCACGTCTTCGCACTCCAGCTCGGTGTCGTTCGGCACAAATTTTTCCTCCGCCAGTTTCTGATCGAGCACGGGATGGCGGCCATCTTTGATCGACAGCCGCAGCGATTCGTCGAGCGCCGGCCGGCAATAATTGAAGAGTCGCGCCGTCTCGGCCAGCCCGCAGATCACATCCAGGGTGGCGATCGCATCCGCTGTTTCCTGGATCGGCGACAGCTCACGCAACGTCTCCTCGCGCAGCTGTTGAAAGAGCTGGTACTCGAGGTGACGCGCGCGCTCATCGGCCCCAAGAATTTTCGCCTCCAGTTCCTTCAATTCCGGTGTGATGAAACGTTCGCCGCCGACGGTTGTTTGCTTGCGCGTATAATGCGGCGGCACGCTGGCGAGGTTCGACTTCGTCACCTCGATGAAATAACCGAACACGGAATTGAACCGCACCTTGAGCGATTTGATCCCGGTGCTGGCGATCTCGCGCTCCTGCAGCTCGGTGATCCAATTCTTCGCATCGCGCGACGCGTCGCGGAGCTGATCGAGATCGGCGTTGAAGCCGTCGCGAATAATTCCTCCATCCTTCAGCGAGAGCGGCGCGTCATCCACCATTGCGCGGTCCAGCGTCGCCGCCAGCGCCGGCATTTCGTGCATCGATTTCTGCAGCGAATGCGCGAGCGAGTGGCCGCTGCCGTTTTCTGCGATTCGCCCGAAAGCGAGTCGATCGTGCAGGTGCTGTAGTTCTCGCTTGAGTTGCGGAATTCGTTGCAGCGATGTTTTGAGCGCAACGAGATCGCGCGCGTTGCCCGACACCTGGCTCAGCCGCCCAGCGGCACGTTCGATATCGCGAATCGCCTTCAGCTCCGCACGAACGGACGCGAGCAGATCCGGTTCCTGCAGCAGCTCGGCGATGAGCTGCTGACGCCGCTCGATTTCGCGCACCGAGCGAAGCGGTTGCAAAATCCAGCCGCGCAGCTTGCGCCCGCCCATCGGCGTCACCGTTCGATCGATCGCGCCGAGCAAGCTGGTATCGCGCGCTCCGCGCGACGCGACGAGCTCGAGGTTCGTCTGCGTCGCGGCATCGAGAAGGACGAACTCGTTATCGACATCGCATCGCAACGACGTGAGGTGGTCGATTTTCCGACGCAGCTGGTGCTTCAAATAATGAACGATCGCGCCGGCCGCGGCGACCGCAGCAGGCATCTCGGCGCAGCCGAAACCATCCAACGATTTGACGCGCAGATGCTCGCAAAGCGTGTAGCTCGCGTGCTCCGGCAAAAACGCGTAGCTGTCGTAAGGCAGCCGGCGGTCGATCTCCGCAAATTCCGTTTCCTGGTCGCTGCTGATCAGCAACTCCGATGGACTCACCCGCGCCAGCGCGTCGACAAACGCCGCCCGATCGCGCAATTCCAACAAGCGGAACTCGCCGGTCGTCAGGTCCGCATACGCGAAACCGTAGGCTGCATTGTGGACGAACACTGCTCCCAGATAATTGGAGCGATTCGGCTCGAGCAGATCGAGCTCGCTGACTGTGCCCGCGCTGATGATCTGCGTGATGTCACGGTCAACGATTCTGCCCGGCTGCGGCTCGCTCGTCTGGTCGCAGATCGCGACGCGCTTCCCCGCCTTAATGAGCTTCGCGATGTAACCCTGCGCCGCGTGATACGGCACGCCACACATCGGCACCTCGTTGCGTTTCGTGAGCGCGACGTTGAGCAGTGCGGACGCCTCTTTCGCATCTTCAAAAAAGAGCTCGTAGAAGTCGCCCAGCCGGAAGAGCAGCAATACATCTGCCGGCACGCTGCGCCGCAGCCGCTGGTATTGCTGCATCATCGGCGTGAGCGCGTCAGCCATTCAAGAATTGTGCGGTTTTCCAGCGCGTTTGCGAGCCGCGAATCGGCGGCCGCTCAGGGCCGCGACACATGTTCGCGTTCGAGCAGACGACAGCCCTCCCGTTCGCCGAGGACACGAAATCCGGCGATCCGTCCTTCAGGCTCCGGAAGGTCCACTTCGACAACGTGCCGAACACCGAGCGCGTCGAATATCTCGGGCTTCATCGGCAGCAGCGCCGCATACCGGTTTACAAATGAGAGCTCGAATGCAGGCTCGGCCGCAGGCGAAGGCGCGAACGTGAACCAGGCAAGGCGATTGTAGACGTCGGCATAACGGCCGCTCGGATCGAGTGCTCGCACCATCGCCCGGTCCGCATCGCAACGCGTTCCGCCGAGCACGTCGGCGCCGGTCGCCTTGATCAGGTGCGCCGTCGACGCGCTACGCCTCGACGTGCCGAGCACGATCCACTTGCCGCCGGGAGCGTTCTTTTCGACCTGTGCACACCAGCCGAAAAGCTCGCTTCCGGTGATGCCCGACAGTCCGTGAACCACGGGATTGGCGAGACCGTTCGAGTAAATCAGCGACGGAAGAACGAGTAAAGCAGCGGCGACGGCCCAGCGTTTCCAAAGACACATGTAAACCGTAGCCCCGAGCACGCCTGCTGCGATTACTCCTGCCAAATCAACGAATCGGCCGATTGCGACATTTGTCGCGTAGAGCACGGCGACGGACCCCACGAATAACAACAGCATCCAGGCGATCGGCGTGTTGCGTTGCGAATCCGCACCGACCGGACCGATGTGACGAGCCAGCGCGACGAATGTCGTCACTGCGAGCGCAAGATTGGCCATCAGCGGAGAGACGCGAGAGAAGCCGGTCCACTTCGCCACCACCGCCGGCACGCCGTAATGCATGAACGCGATCAGGAGAAGCGCGTAAAGCGTCATCGCGATAACGAGCCGATCGGGCTTTTTCTGAAAAACAGTTTGCAACGCGGTCGCCGCGACAAGCGGCACGAAGAAGAGAAAGCCCGAGGCGCCGCAGACATTCATCGCGCCCGCGCGGACGTGTTCCTGCGTCATCGAGAACTCGAGAAATGGCGCGAAAAAAACAGCCCACGGAATTCCGCCACCGACCGACAAAATCGCACCAGGGTAGGCCTGAGCGGCAATGCGGCGAATCATTGGGCCGACCTGCTGAAACCAGGAAACCAGCAGGGCAGCAGAGCAAAGCGCCGCGACGAGCAACGCCACGATTCGCATCCAGACGAGTGAAGCGCCGCGTGGTCGCGTGCAGCCGCTCAGCAGCACGAAGACCGCGAAATAAAGAAGCGGCAGCTGAAAGCGTGGATACGAGCAGAACACGAACTGCTGAATGGAAGCGATCAGCAGCACGACCGCTCCCGCGAGCGCAGCCTTCGAGCGCGTCCCGCGAATCACTGCGATTGACCAGAGGCCGAAGAAAACGGCGCCGACCATCTCCGGCATCGCTGTCGGCGTGCTGAACCACCATTGAATGAAGGCGGAAAAATGCAGCATCAGGGCGACCAAAGCTGCCGGCAGTGCGGCACCTTTGCCAACGAACCGCAGGAACAAAAATGCGCCGAGCAGGAGCGCGAACCATTTGAAGTTCCAGTACCAGGCGAAGGCGTGTTCGAGATCCGCGACGAAGAAGGCCCACATCTGCGGCCGGAAGAACATCGACCAGTGCCGCGCCGGCAGGTTGTTGAGCAACACCATCTCGCCCTCGCCGACGTTCGGATTGGATGTGGGGAATCCCCGCGCGACCTGCGACATGATCCACGGCGTTTGGGCCTGGTATTCGTCGGACCGAATTTCCTTCGGGTTCCCGAGCAACACGCCCGCGTTCGGTGCGCTCAGGTCCGCGAAATATCGCCAGAGCGGCGTGGAGCTCCCGTTTAACTCGAACAGCGTCGCGCTGGCAAACAGGACGACGAGACCGACAACAAAAATCGAGCCGAGTAATCGATCGCCGCGCTCTGACAGCACGCTCAGATGCGGCGCCCGCTTCAGCAGCGTGAGCAGCGTGACGAGCGCAGCAGTGAGTGCCGCGACCAAAATCCACCGCACGCAGAACACGAGCGGCGATTCGCGCAACGGTCTACCCGGCGAGATCCGCAGCACTGCATCGTTGCCAGTGCCATTCACCTCGACCGAGTCGCCGTTGTGCGTCACCGTCGTAGCAGGATCAGCGGCGCTTAACTGCGCATTCGGCACCTGCAGAATTTTCCCGCCGAACCGCTGCAGCCGCACGCGCCGCACCCGCACCGGATGACCTCCGGCAGCTTGGAAAAGCCGAAGATTCGATGGATTGCTCGAGCGAATCGGAAGGCGCACCGGCGTGAATCGCCCGGGGCTGTCGACCATTCGCATCACCCACTGCGGCGCAGCAGTTCCCGGACGTGTGTCGTACACCAGCTCAATGCGGGCGCAGCGCTCGGTCTGAACGTCGAAGATCAAGGTGAACGGCCGCGGCCATCCGCAAAACTGCAGGATGAACAGAACCGCGCAGCCGAATGCGACGGCGCAGATCGCGACGCGCCGCGCCATCAGTCGATGATGCGGACGCCCTCGCGACCGGTGCGCTGCGCGAACAGATCGGATAATCGTTTCGTCATCGCGCCGACCGCGCCCTTGCCGATCGTGCGCAGGTCGACTGAGACGACGCCAGCCAACTCGCCCATCGTGCCGGTGCAAAACATCTCATCCGCAGCATAGATGTCGCCGAGCGTCAGATCAGCTTCGCGATGCGGAATGTTCTCTGCCGCGCAAATCTCGAGCACGGTCGCGCGCGTAATTCCCTCCGGACAGGCGACAACGCGGCTGGTTGCAACTTCGCCACCACGCACGACGAACACGTGCGTCGCGTTCGTCTCAGCGACGAAACCGCGTGTGTCGAGCATCAGCGCATCGTCGGCGCCGGCGGCATTCGCTTCTATTTTTGCCAAAATCGAATTCAGCAGGTTCGCGTGATGAATGCGGGGATCGAGAATCTCCGGCGGCGGCCGGCGAACGCTGCTGGTGATGAGCCGCAAACCGCTCTTCGCGTACACGGGCGCTTTGAATTCGGCGAGCACGATCAACGTCGGCCCGCTTTGGTTCAGTCGCGGATCCATTCCGGACGTGATCTTCACGCCGCGGGTGAGCGTCAGGCGAATGTGCACCCCATCGCGCATCTCATTCGCGGCGAGCGTGCGCCGGATCTCTTCCACGATGCTGTCGCGCGACGGGATTTCGGCGAACGAGAGCGCGCGTGCCGATCGCTCGAGCCGGTCGAGATGTTCGTGCAGCTTGAATATCCGGCCGTCGTAAAGTCGCAGGCCTTCCCAGACGGCGTCGCCGCCCTGCACCGCCGAATCGAACGGGCTTACGCCAGCGGACTCGCGATGAATCAGCCGCCCGTTGATGTTGACGAGCAGGTCGCGGTTGCGCTGATCGAACTGCTGTAACATCTCAGGTCAGGCGGTGCGCGTGGAGACGACCGTAGGCGGCGCGGCATTCAGTTTCGACTTGTCGGAGTGCTTCCGGCACGCGCGCGGGATCATGCTTCGGTGGCGCGAACCCGGTCGACTTTGCGACCTGGTCGTACCAGTGCTTCGCCCACACGCCGTCTGTTTCGCGCAAGCCCGGCGGCCAGCTCAACATTTTCTCGCTGAACTGCACGCCGATCGCTTCGCAGAATCGCCGCAGCATTCGCTCGGGATTCGCCAGCACGTCATCCGCGTCGAGGACCGGCGGAGCGTTGCCAGTCGCAGTGCAGACGTAATCGAAGATTTCCGCCTGCTGCAGGAAACCGAGGTCCTCGACGCGCGGCTCGCCGTTTTTCTTCAGGTAAGAAACGATTACCTCAGCCGGATCGCGAATCAGAAAACAATTCGTCACCTTTCGCAGCCAACTCCGCTCGATGTGCGGCAGCAGGTGATGTGTCATCTGCTTCTGATAAAAGATCGCGCGACCGCATGGCGCTGCTGTCGTGACAAACTCGACCACGCGCCGCCAATCCGTTTCTCCGGATGCGATCACCTCCTCCGCGCCAGGATGAGGGAAGCCCGTCGCCTGCAGATAGTGCGCGTAAAACGGCTCGTCGACCACGAACGTGTCCGCTCGATTTTCCCACGCGCGCATCATCGCGGTGGAGATATTTCGCGGGCCGGACCACATCGCGATGCGGATCGGCTCCGTCACGCTGCGAGCGTCGGCTTTGGCTGCTAAAATTGCGAGCTTCTAGGAGGAGAGCTTCGCGTAGACGGCGATCACCGGGTATTTGCAGCGGTATTTCGAAAAATAATCGCTGACGAAACCGTCGCGCGTCCGGAGTTCCACGTGCCCGGCGCCGTTGCTACCTTGGCCGTAGACGATCACCGCGCCGACCGGCGCTTCATACGGGTCGCGCACGGAAAGTTTTGTGAAGCCGTAATTGCGCGCCAGCTCGTCGCCCGCCTGGCAGGCGTAGCTGGTTTTCGGGTAAGAATCGACCGCGCCGGATTCGAGCAGCGCTTGTTTCACATACTGCCAGCAATGCGCTCGCGACTCGGCGTTCGCGCGCTCCTCGGCGAGAGTCGCGGCGCGAACCATCGTCTTGTCGAGGCGCGGATCGATGCTGGCGTAGGGATGGACGATCTGGCTGTTCCAGTAATGCCGAATGACGCCGGCGGACGCAACGCTGCCATCGCCCTGCTTGTAATAAAACGTCGAGCTCGAATGCACGAGCCCTTCAGCAAAAAGCGACGTGAGGGAAACGGCCGAAGCCGCGATGATCAGGGAGGGGAGAAGAATTTTGCGCACGGGAGGGCCGATTATTCGAGCAGGTAAAAGGCCACCGCAAGACTTTTCTGAAAATGCTGCAAACGTCAGCCGGCAGCGGTCTGCTCCCGACCCGAATTGCTCTGCGCGTCCGCCGTTTTGATATCGAAACAGCCCCAGTCGTGATGCGATGCTCGGCACGTGCTGTACGTGATCGCCACGCCGATCGGAAATCTTCAGGACATCACGCTGCGTGCGCTCGAGGCATTGCACTCAGCAGATGTGATTGCGGCTGAGGACACGCGGCATTCCGGGATTTTGCTGCGGCACTTCGAGATCCGAAAGCCGCTTGTCAGCTATCATGAGCACAATGAAGCAATGCGGACGGCGGAATTGGCTGAACGTCTCGCGGCGGGCGAAACCGTTGCGCTGATCACCGATGCTGGCACGCCGGCGCTTTCCGATCCCGGCGCGCGGCTGATTGCCAGGTGCATCGAAGCGAACCTGCCGTTTACCGTGTTGCCCGGCCCGTCGGCAATACTGACGGCGATTGTCGGCTCCGGCTTTAACGCTGAAAACTTCTGCTATCGCGGCTTTCTCCCGCCGAAGAGCGGCGGACGTGAGCGCGACCTTCGCGCAGCGGCGGAGTGCGTTCAAACGTCCGTGTTTTTCGAGTCGCCGCACCGGCTTCTGAAAACGCTCGCCGCGTGTGCGGAGATCATGCCGGAACGACAGATCTGCGTCGCGCGCGAGCTGACGAAGAAGTTCGAAGAATTTCGCCGCGGGACGGCGGCCGAGCTGCTGGGACACTACGAAGCGCGTCCGGCGAAGGGCGAGATTACGTTGGTCGTGGCCGGCGCGGCAAAACGCGGCAATTCCGCTTGTCAAAGCAGCGCAGCCGTGTGATTTTGCGCCGCTTTTCCCCCGGAAGCAGCACTCTCGCATATGGCGTTTGCAATTATCAGAACTGGCGGCCGGCAACATCGCGTCGCGGAAGGTGACATCGTCGATGTCGATTTCCTCAATGACGAAGTCGGCAAAGAAGGTGTCTTCGCCGATGTGCTGCTCGTCGCAGATGGCGACAACATCACACACGGCTCGCCGTTGATCGAAGGCGCGACCGTCACTGGCGAAATCGTCGAACAGCGCAAGGACAAGAAGGTGATCGCGTTCAAGTTTCGCCGTCGCAAAGGCTATCACCGCACCGTTGGGCATCGCCGCAAGCTGACGCGCGTGAAAATTACCGGCATCAGTCTTGGCGGCGAGAAGAAGGCGACGCGCACGCGCAAACCAAAAGAAGAAGCAGCTGAATAGTCATGGCTCATAAAAAAGGACAGGGCAGCGTCAAGAATGGCCGCGACAGCGTCAGCAAACGTCTGGGCGTCAAAAAATTTGGCAGTGAGACGGTCGTCGCGGGCAACATCATCATTCGCCAGCGCGGCACGAAATTTATGCCGGGCAAAAACGTCGGCCTGGGCCGCGATTACACGATCTTCGCACTGGTGGACGGCCAGGTGCGATTCGACCGCGCCGGGCGGCGCGTCAACGTGGACCCGGTCGCCGCGTCCTCGTAATCCACTCACGCCGCGATTTGCGGCCGATCGTCCGTTCCGGTTGCCGAGTTCGTACGCTTTACGGTATAAACGACAGCTCTGCTCATGAGATATCGCACCTACCTTCTATTCGGCGCTCCCGGGAGCGGTAAAGGCACGCAGGGCAAAACGCTCGGCACGATCCCGCGGTTTTTCCATTGCGCATGCGGCGATGTCTTCCGGTCGATCGATACGCGCACCAAAGTGGGCCGCGCGTTTCTTGATTATTCGAGCAGAGGCCAGCTCGTGCCGGATGAGATCACGGTCGAGCTCTGGAAAGCGCGCATCGATGCGGCGGTCGACGCGCATTCGTTCAAGCCCGACATCGACATTCTCGTGCTCGACGGTATTCCGCGGAATGTCGGGCAGGCGAAAATCATGGAGGCGATGATCGATGTGGAGAAGATTTTTCATCTCTCCTGTCCCGACCGCGAGAAGCTGTTTTACCGGCTGAAGAAGCGGGCGCTAAAGGACAATCGGCTGGATGACGCGAACGAGGATGTGATTCGGCGCCGCCTCGAACTGTACGAGAAGGATTCGAAGCCGGTCCTCAGTTATTATCCGAAAGACTGCATCACGTGCATCGATGCGACCCAGCCGCCGGCGATGGTGTTGCTGAAGATCCTCGAGAGCATTAACGAGAGCAGCCACGACGGATACGGGATTACGGAATCTGTCGCACCGCAGGATGAGCCAGCAGCAGTTTGAAAATTTCACCGCCTCGAGCCTCTACTGCGATAAGTGCAAGGCAGCGATGCCGGTGCGCGAGCGGCTGCTGTTAGTCCTGCCGGAGAAGGAAATCTACGATTACCTCTGCACCGGCTGCGCGTCATCGGTAGGCCAGCGCGAAGTCACGGCCGGTGAGAAGATGATGGCGCAAGCGATGACTGCGCGACGCCCACGGCGCGCCGTCCCGATTTCGCTGAGATAGCGATTTGGGAAGCGGACTGCTTCCCGTACAATTCGCCGATGCGCATTGTGTTCATCGGCACCGGTGACATCGGCGTGCCGACACTGCGTTCGCTGCTCCATTCGCGTGAACTCGTCGGCGTCGTGACGCAGCCGGATAAACCTGTCGGTCGCCGCCAGGTCTTGACGCCGCCGCCGATCAAGCGCGCTCTCACGAATGCGGCAGTGCCGCTTCTTCAGCCACGACGCATTAAAAACGATGACGCAATTGCGTGGCTGCGGGAGCTCGCGCCGGATGTGATCGTCGTGATGGCCTACGGCCAGATCCTGCCGCCGAGCGTGCTCGAGATTCCGACGATCGCTTGTCTGAATCTGCACGCGTCGCTGCTGCCGAAACACCGCGGCGCTGCGCCGATCCAGGCAGCGATCATGGCGGGCGATCACGAGACGGGTATCACGGTGATGTACATGGATGAAGGGCTGGATACCGGGGACATTCTGCTGCAGTCACGCGTTGAAATCGCGCCGGACGAGACCGGAGGCTCGTTGCACGACAAACTCGCCGGCATCGCGCCGCATGCGCTCGCAGACGCACTGCAACGAGTAGCTCGCGGAACGGCGCCGCGCGTGGCGCAGGATTCCGCTGCCGCAACCTACGCGCCAAAACTGGAGCGCGAGCACGGCCGACTCGATCTCCACGAAGCGCGCGAAATGATTGAGCGAAAGATTCGCGCGTTCGATCCGTGGCCGGGCGCATTCGTGATGGCCGACGAGCGCAAGCTGAAGGTCTTCCGCGCCTCGCTCACAGCCGACTCGCCGCTGCGGTTGCAGGCGATCGACGGGCCGCTGAGCATTCTCGAAGCGCAGCTGGAAGGCGGCCGAAGAATGGCGGCGGAAGAGCTGGCGCGCGGCCATCCGCGGCTCGCCGCACAATTGTAATTTCCTGTTCACGCAGCAGGGCTTCTGGTTCATCATTCCCGGCCATGTCGTGCGAAGGAGACGCGCCGGTTTACAAGCGCATCGTGCTCAAACTAAGCGGTGAAGCGTTGCGTGAGCGCGGCGCGCGCGAGAACATTTCGCCGCAAATCGTGCGCGAGATCGCCGAACGCATTCGCGAAGTCCACGCGCTGGGCGTGCAGACGTCGGTTGTGATTGGCGGCGGCAACATCTGGCGCGGCTTGTCCGCTGCGCATCGCGGAATGGACCGCACGACGGCCGATTACATGGGAATGCTCGCGACGGTGATCAACGGCCTCGCGCTGAAAAGCGCGCTCTCCCAAATCGGGCTGGAGACGCGCGTCCAAACCGCGATCGAGATGCAGAACGTGGCCGAGCCTTTCATCCTCGGGCGCGCGATCCGGCACCTGGAGGTCGGACGCGTGGTGATTTTTGTCGCCGGAACGGGGAACCCGTACTTCTCGACCGATACGACCGCAGCGCTGCGGGCGAGCGAGATTCGCGCGGATGTGATCCTGAAGGCGACGAAGGTCGACGGCGTTTACGATTCCGATCCGAACACCAATCCGAACGCGAAACGCTTCGAGCGCGTCACATTTCGCGAAGCGCTCGAGCAGCGCCTGCAGGTGATGGATTCCACTGCGTTCAGCCTTTGCATGGACAACAAAATTCCGATCGTCGTTTTCGACATGAACACGCCGACGAACTTCTGCGACATTGTGCTCGGGCGGAAGGTCGGCACAGTAGTCGCCGAATAGCGCATGAGTGCGGACGAGATTTTGTTTGAAGCCGAGATGTCGATGGAGAAAAGCGTCGACTACATGGTGCACGAGTTCAGCGCGGTGCGCACCGGGAAGGCGTCGCCGGCGCTGGTGGAAAACGTCGACGTCGAAGCCTACGGCTCGGCGATGAAGCTCAAGCAGCTGGCGTTAATCACGACGCCGGAACCGCGGCTGCTCGTCGTCCAGCCGTTCGACGCCTCCACCGTCCGCGACATCGAGAAGGCGCTGAAAGAGTCAAAGATCGGCATTACGCCGTCGGTCGACGGGAAGATCATCCGATTGCCCGTTCCGGAACTTTCGGAAGAGCGGCGCAAGGATTTGGTCAAGTCTCTGCGGCAGATGGCGGAGGAAGCGCGAGTGCGCGTGCGCGGGAACCGCCGCACGGCGATGGACGATGCGAAGAAACTGCAGAAATCCGGCGATCTAACGGAAGACGGCCTGAGAGATCTGGAAGCCGACGTTCAAAAACTCACCGATCGTTTCGTCAAATCGATCGATGAACACCTCGAGCGCAAAGAAGCCGAGGTAATGAAAGTCTAGAGGCGGGACCGCCTCTCCACATCAGAGCCTGACCAGGTCGAGCAAGAACTGGCACCAGAGATAAACCATTCCGCGCCAGGAATATTTTACCTCGCCTTCAGCGGTCGGCTTGAGGACGCCTTGCTTGATGTTGTGCGCGATTTGATCGCGCAGATCGTTCTCGATCTCGAGCTGAATCCGCTCTTCGTCCATCGGATCGATGACGCTGGTTTCGACCTGATGCTGGCGCAGGAATTCGCGGTGGCTCTGGTAGAGCTGGAAGAATGACTGGTCCGGGCGTTGCCGATTGATCTTGAATTGCGGCGTCAGCTTGAGGCCGTAGGAGAGCGGGTAATTCCACGTCGTCCAGATGATGCCGTCGTTCGCCCGCGACGAAATGCGCAGGTAATAAAACGAGAGATCGTTCTGCTCGTTCAGACAGATCGTCGCCTGCGCGCGATCTTCATCCTTGTAGAAGAGGCGAAAGAATTGCCGGTAATCTTCCCAGTCCCAGCCGGCGTCGCTGACGTGTTTGAATCCGGAGCCTTCAACTTCCTTCGTGATCTCGTCCAACGTCGGGAAAACATCTTCGGACGGCGGACGTTTCGGGCGCAGCGCTTTCTCTTTGGGCAATCGCAATGCGCGGATGCGGGTCAGGATTTCCAGCCACGGCAAAAAGAGCCACGCAGCCGCCGCAATCAGACCGGTCACAACGCTCCCGCTGAGAAAGTAGACCGCGAGATACGTCGAGATCAGAATGCCGAGCGCGCCCGCTTTTTGCGCGAACGAGGTCTGGAAGCTCCGCAGGGCGACGCTGAGCACAGCAACGCCGAGCGTAAGAAATAGACCAAACAGCATTAAGGCGTGATCCGGTGCTCGTTCAAAAATTTCTCGAGCTGGTCGGTATCAAAGTTCGCGAGCACCTCTTCGCCCGCGACGAGCGTCGGCACATAGGTCTGATCGGACAGCTCCGTCATCGTCTTGTAAGCTTCGCGATCCTTGCCGACGTCGATCTCGGTGAACCGATAGCCGCGTTCGCTGAGATACTCTTTCGCGTCAATGCACCACGAGCACCATTCACGGCTGTAAAGAGTGAGTTCCGTGGCCACGAGTCGAATTAAACAGCGCTGTCCGGCGCGTCAACGGGTGAACGCGCTAATACGATTTCGCCCAGACCACCCGGCGCGCGCTTCGTTCGCCGGTGAAAATGCACCGGCCCGGCTCTGCTTCGCCGAATGGAATGCAGCGAATCGTCACTTTCAAATCGTTCTTGATCTGCTCTTCGACCGCGCGCGAGCCGTTCCAGTGCGCCAGCGCGAACCCGCCGTGGATCTCCGGTTTAGCAGCATTCCTGGCCGTGAAAAATTCGTAGAACTCGTCCCGCGAATCGATCACGCGCGTGTGCCGGTCGCGGAACTCAAGCGCGCGACTGAAGAGGTTTTGCTGGATAGTGTCGAGCAACTCTGGGACGCGGGCGGCAAAGTCTTTCTGCGGCATGAACTCCTTGGCTTTCACCGGCTGATCGCGCCGGCTGACGGCAACATTCCCGGATTGCAGATCGCGCGGCCCGATCTCCACCCGCAGCGGCACACCCTTTTTGATCCAATCCCAATTCTTGATTCCGCCGCCGAGATCGCGGCGATCGATTTCAACTTCAACTGGTGCATCCGCATATCGCGCTCGCCGCAGCTCAGCAGCCAGGCCGTCGCACGCTTCGAGCACAGCGGCGCGCGTATCCTCTTTCGGTGTCACAGGGATAATGACGACGTGCGTCGGCGCAATCCGCGGTGGGAGCACGGCGCCGTCATCATCCGCGTGCATCATGATTACGGTGCCGACCATTCGCGTGCTCATGCCCCAGCTGGTCGTCCACCCGAACTCCTGTTTTCCGTCGCGCGTCTGGAATTGAATGCCGCTCGCGCGCGAGAAGTTCTGGCCGAGGAAATGCGAGGTGCCGGCCTGGATCGCCTTCCGATCCTGCACCATCGCCTCAACGCACAGCGTCTCGACGGCGCCGGGAAACCGTTCGCTCTCGGATTTCGAGCCGCTGAACACCGGGATCGCGCAATAATCGCGAACGAATGTCTCGTAAACACCGAGCATCCGCAGCGTCTCTTCGCGCGCTTCGGCTTCGGTTTCGTGGACGGTGTGACCTTCCTGCCACAGAAATTCGCTCGTGCGAAGAAACAGCCGCGTCCGCATTTCCCAGCGCACGACATTGCACCACTGGTTAATCAGGATCGGCAGGTCGCGATATGACTGCACCCATTTTGCGTAAGTCGCGCCGATGATCGTTTCGCTCGTCGGCCGGACGATCAGCGGTTCGCTTAGCTCGGCGGAAGGAGCGGGACCCAGCTTCCCATCCGCACCCGTCTCGAGCCGGTGGTGCGTTACGACCGCGCACTCTTTTGCGAATCCTTCCACGTGCTCGGCTTCGCGCTGCATGTAGCTGAGCGGAATGAAAAGCGGGAAATACGCGTTCCGGTGTCCGGTGGCGCGGAACATCGCGTCGAGGTGCCGCTGCATGTTTTCCCAAATGCCGAATCCCCACGGCCGAATCACCATGCAGCCGCGCACATCCGACGGCTCAGCCAATTCCGCGGCGCGGACGACCTGCTGGTACCACTCCGGAAAATCCTGCTCGCGCCGGGGCGATATGGCCGTTTTTTCCGTTGCGCGCGAGTCCCCCATGCGAAGCGGCGAAATTACTTCTGGCCGTGGGAATTACCAGCCGCCTTTTGGGGGTGCAGCCGCAACTTTTCGGGTGCAACGTGTTTTACTGTACAGGATGAAATCGAAGGCATTGCTTCTCTGTGCCGCCGCTGCTGCGATTCATTTCGCGCCGTGCGCCGCCGCGCAAGACCGCGCAGACCGCCGCGCTGTCGACCGCGATCCACGCTGGCAGACCTTATCGGACGGCGAGCGCGCTAAACTCCGCGCCGCGCACGATCGCGCATTGCAGGATGCACAGGTCCGGGCCGCGCGCGAACGCCTGATCGAGGCGCGCCGCCAATACCGCGACGTGATGCGTCCCGCGCTGCTCAAGGCCGATCCGTCGGTGCAGCCGATTCTTGAAAAACTGCGCCCGCGCCATCGCGGCCGCGATTAATCCGGCAAGCGCGAAATCTAGAAGTTCCGCGCGACGAGCGGTTCGTCCGTGACCTGCCCGCGCTCCGCGTAGCCGCCGGCAAAATCGATGCTGCACATCGTGCCGAACCGCGCGTGTCGTCCGAACGCCGCGCCGGCATAGTTGTAAACCGGATTGAAGATGTTCTTACGGTGTTTTCGCGCCGGCTGTCCGTCATCCACAATCAATGCGAGGACGACGTCGCGCGCGGTCGATTTGCCATAGGAAATGTTCTCCGCCCAACCGCCGCTGCACGTTCCGTATCGGCTGATCCGCGCCATCGGATTGCTCCGATCGCTGCCCGCATGGCCGAAGCCGCCGCCAGCCTGATCGGCACAATGATCCTCGGCTGCATGCGATATACCGGCCGACAGCGCAAGCGCCGGCATCGGCTGAACGTGACGCAGGAAGCGGATCGCTTCGTCGACAGCGCGAGTGCCTTCTTTCGTCCGAATGCGCGTGCCCCCCGGCAGAACGATCGCGCTACCGTTGAACGTGCTGCGGAGCTCCTCGAGATAAACCGCGTACCCGGCGGGATTCTGACGCGCCAGATTGATCTCGTGAATAACGGCGGCTGCCGAAGTGCGGTGCGATGTCGCTTCACCTTCGGAAGCAATCAGAACTGGTGCCAGTGAGAGGAAGAAAAAAGCAGCAAACGCGGCGACTCGCATTATAGAAATTATAGCAAGCGCGGTGCCACTTCTTCCGAGCTTCTGCTTCGCCGCTCGCGCTCAACATCGGGTTGACACTCCGCTGCCCGGCCCGTAGCTTCCGTGCCCTTTTCACCCCATGAAGACGTTTTCGGCCAAAGCCAATGAGGTCCCTCGCAAATGGTGGATCATCGACGCAAAGGACCAGGTGCTCGGCCAAGTCGCCGTTAAGGCTGCGAACCTGCTGCGCGGCAAGGAAAAGCCGATCTTCACACCACACGTCGACACCGGCGATTTCGTCGTCGTGATTAACGCCGACAAAGTGCGGCTCACCGGCAAAAAAGAAGAGCAGAAGAGCTACATGAGCTTTTCCGGATTCGTCGGCGGGCACAAAACCGAGAACGTCCGCGCCCGTCGCGCGCGTCATCCGGAGCTGCTTGTCGAGCGTGCCGTCCGCGGCATGATCCCGCACAACCGGCTCGGCCGCGCGGTTTACCGGAAGCTCAAGGTCTATCGCGGCGACCTGCATCCGCACAATGCTCAACAGCCGGCGCCGGTACAGCTCGGCTAGGCAATTTCACCATGGCAGAGACACAGGAAATCATCGCAACCGGCCGTCGCAAAACTTCGGTCGCTCGGGTCCGGATGCTGCCCGGCAACGGCAAAATCGACATCAACGGCCGGACCTTCGAAGAATATTTCCCGACAATTCCGCTGCAGAACACCGTGCTTCAGCCGCTCCAGGCGGTGAAGCTGGCGACGTCGTATGACGTTTCGATCAACGCCAGCGGTGGCGGCGCGACCGGCCAGGCCGGAGCGGCGCGTCTCGCGATCTCGCGTGCGCTGCTGCAGGTTGACGCAAATCTCCGCGGCACGTTGAAGGCGGAAGGCCTTCTG